>JBKJKI010000087.1:0-2876 GCA_046597475.1 Polaromonas sp.
CCAAAAAAGGCATCAAGATGTTCGAGAAAGTCGGCGTGCCGATTCTGGGCATCGTCGAGAACATGGCGGTGCACATCTGCAGCAACTGCGGCCATGCGGAACACATCTTTGGCGAGGGCGGCGGCAAGAAAATGGCCGCCGACTACAACATGGACTACCTGGGCGCGCTGCCGCTGGACATGCAGATCCGCCTGCAGGCCGACAGCGGCCGGCCCACCGTGGTGGCCGACCCCGCCGGCGAAGTGGCCGCCATCTACAAGGCGGTGGCGCGCAAGGTGGCGATTACCGTGGCGGCCAAGGCCAAGGACTTCTCGGCCAAATTCCCGACCATCACCATCTCGAAAAACACCTGATCTGCGGAATCCCTTCCCGTCATTCCCGCGCAGGCGGGAATCCAGTCGCATGACGAAGCCGGGCGCAGAAAACATCTGAAAATCGAGACGTCATTTTTAGCCTTCTTCTGACTTTTTTCGGCAAACCGGATGAATATTCTCACCTCCCTGCGTTATCTGGTCGCATTGAGCGAACACCGGCATTTTGCCCGCGCCGCACAGGCCTGCCACATCACGCAGCCGGCGCTCTCCAACGCCCTGCGGGCGCTTGAAAAAGAGTTTGGCACGCCCATTGTCAAGCGAGCCCGCAGCTATGCCGGCCTGACGCCGGAAGGCGAACTTGTACTGGCCACCGCCCAGCGCATGCTGCACGAACATGTGTTGCTGCAGCAGGAGCTGGCCGGCAGTGCCGGCCAGCCCAGGGGCAGTTTGCAGCTGGGCGTGGTGCCAACGGCGGTGCCGATGGCCGCGCGTTTCGCCGCCATGCTGCAGGCCAGGCATCCGGGCATTGCCCCGGTGGTGCGCGCCCTCAGTTCGCAGGAGATTGAGGAGGGCCTGGAAAACCTCTCGCTCGACCTGGCGCTGGGTTTTACCGACCGGCTCAAAAAAGGCGGCCACTTTGCGGTGCTGCCGCAATTCGACGAGCATTATTTTCTGCTGCGCCGCCTTGAAACGGCGGCCAATGCGCCGCCGGCCGGACTGCAACTGGGCGCTGCCATGCGCTGGGCTGACGCGGCGCGCTTGCCTCTGTGCCTGCTCACGCCCGAGATGCACAACCGCAGCATCGTTGACCGCGCCTTTGCCGAGGCGGGCGCCGTGGTCCGGCCCGTCATGGAAACGAACTCCGTGCTGACCCTGGCGCTGAGCGTGCTGGCCGGCAATGTCTGCAGCGTGCTGCCCGGCGCGCTGGTGGGTGCAATTCGCAGTCAGGGCGAGCTGGAAGCCTTGCCCCTGGTCGAGCCTGAAATGCTCACGCCCGTGGGCTTCATCCATCTGGCCAAATCGCGCGCGACACGCACCTTGCAGGCTGCGCTTGCCATGGCTCAGGACGCGCAGTGGCAGCAGCACGCGGCGCAGCACAGCGGTTCACTCAAGCCCTGAGTCACCCGCCTGTCATCGGTAAGGGCGAAAGAGCCGACGAATCAGCGAGGGTAATTCCCCAGCGCTTGCGGCGCCGGAGTCGTAGGGCTGCCACTACCCTTGCCCCAAGGGGCGGGGAATTTATTTCATCAGCCGGGGAAACCTATTTGCTGGAAAGATTGAAACAATAGGCCACGGTTTCGGCCTGTTGACTTAAGATAACCACCGGTTCTGATCGCCCTGCGCTCGGAATACCGACCCTGATTTACTAGAGTTTGGACGCAACTTTGCTGACTATATTAAGGTCACCTACTCGAGATGTCGTCGATACACTGTCTCCGGTGTCTTTTTTGCAAGCACCTCAATCCGGCCGGTGCAACTTTCTGCAGTGATTGTGGAGGGCAGCTGAACCTGCAGCCCTGCGAGCAGTGCGGAGCGATTGATAGCCGGGCCGCGAGGAATTGCTACAAATGTGGCGCCGAATTCTCTCTGCCCGCGGCACCGGAACCCGACTCCCTGCTCGCGCCAGCGATCCTTGGCAAAGAGCTTAGCTCTTCAACATTGAACGATGCCGGAGCCGCGGGTCTGGAGGCTGCGCACCCGAATCATGGTCTGACTTACTCGTCCCCTGAGCCGCAACCGGTGGATGAAGTGCTTTCACCCGAAACGGCTGCGAGCGCGACCAGGTCGCGACGCAGGACACCTGTTGCAATCCTGGCTTTGTTGCTCGTGTTGGCAATAGCTGCCGTGTCCGTCTATTTATACGATGGGCAGCCTGTGCAGCTCGCGCGTAAGCCGGGCCAAAAGCAGGCGGTCACTGACGTTTCCAGCGCGCCCAAGTTGAAACCAATAGACATCGTGCCAAAACCCGCGACCGGTACGGGTGAACCTGAAAAAGCGCCATCGCTTGCGCCACCCGCTGCTGACGCCGCAGCGGCTGCGGCCCCATTGCCGACGGGCAATGCCGAGGTGAAGGCCGGCCAGGACCTGACTATCGTTGAAAAATGCCCGCCGGCCGTCGCAACGCTCGGACTCTGCAATCCAGATACACAACAGGAGAAGCACTAATATGAAAAACCTCATCTTGAGCACGCTGCTGATGGCGGGAATGCTCGGCCACGCCCCGGCCGCGGTCGCCGCGGCGGAATACAAAATCGTCACCGCTTCCGAGCGGGGAACCTATATCAAGATCGGGCGCGATCTCGCCCAGTTTGTTGCTCCCTCGGCGGACATCAAGCTCGACGCCTTGCCTTCGGCCGGATCGGCAGAGAACGTTCGGCTGTTGCGTTACGAGCCGGGCGTCAAACTGGCCCTGGTGCAGTCGGACGTCTATCAGGCCTTCCTCGACACCGCAGCGGGCGGAAACGCAGCGGCCCGTGCCTTGATCCAGCCGCTGCGGGTGATCATGCCGCTCTATAACGAGGAAATCTACTTTATCGTGCGGGCTGACTCGGAGCGCAACTA
>JBKJKI010000284.1:0-9569 GCA_046597475.1 Polaromonas sp.
ATGGGGCAGATCACCAGCGCGATCATCGGCATCACGCTGGTGCTGATCGCGGTGTTCGTGCCGCTCGCGTTTTTCAGCGGCTCGATTGGCAACATTTACCGGCAGTTCGCCGCCACCATGGCGACTGCCATCGGCTTTTCGGCGTTTTTGGCGCTGTCGCTGACGCCGGCGCTGTGCGCCACGCTGCTTAAGCCTGTAGAGGCCGGTCACCACCACGAAAAGAAGGGCTTTTTTGGCGCTTTCAACCGCCGCTTCACGCGCACTGCCAAGGGCTACGAAGGCTGGGTGGCGCGCCTGCTCAAGCGCAGCGGCCGCATGATGGTGGTGTATCTGGCCATCATTGCCGCGGTCGCCGTGGGCTATCTGCGCCTGCCGTCTTCCTTCCTTCCGAACGAGGACCAGGGTTACATGATTGTCAGCATGCAACTGCCGCCTGGCGCCACCCAGCAGCGCACGCTGCAGGCCGTCAAGCAGGTCGAAGCCTACTTGCTCAAGCAGCCCGAGGTCAAAAACATCGTGGCGATTCTGGGCTTCAGCTTCACCGGGCGTGGCCAGAATGCCGCCCTGGCTTTCGTGCCGCTGAAGGACTGGTCCGAGCGCAAGGGTCAAGAGCACACGGCGGCGGCCATTGCCATGCGTGCCTCCATGGAATTCTCAAAGATCCGCGACGCGACCATCTTTGCGCTGTCGCCGCCACCGATTCCCGAGCTTGGCAATGCCACGGGTTTCACCTTCCGGCTGCAGGATCGCGGCGCCCAGGGGCATGAGGCCCTGATGGCGGCGCGCAACCAGTTGCTGGGCATGGCCGCCAAGAGCCCGCTGCTGGCCGGCGTGCGTCCTGACGGTCTGGAAGATGCGCCGCAGCTGCAGCTGGACATAGACCGCGACAAGGCCAATGCGCTGGGCGTGAACTATGCGGCCATCAACAGCGCCATCTCCACGTCGCTGGGTTCAAGCTACATCAATGACTTTCCCAACCGCGGGCGGCTGCAGCGCGTCGTGGTGCAGGCCGATGCCAGCGCCCGCATGCAGCCTGACGATCTGCTGGAGCTGAACGTGCTCAACAGCCAGGGCAAAGCCGTGCCGCTGGCTGCCTTTGCCACCACGCGCTGGGCCAACGGCGCGATGCAGATGGTCCGCTACAACGGCTACCCCGCGATGAAGATCGCCGGCGACGCCTCGCCCGGCCACAGCACCGGCGAGGCGATGAAGGAGATGCAGCGCCTGGCCGCCCAGCTGCCCGCCGGCTTTACCTTCGAGTGGACCGGCCAGTCGCGCGAGGAAAGGCTGGCCGGCTCGTCGGCCATGATTCTGTATGGCTTTGCCATCCTGGCCGTGTTCCTGGTGCTGTCGGCGCTGTACGAAAGCTGGTCGATTCCGCTGGGCGTGATCCTGGTGGTGCCGCTGGGCGTGCTGGGCGTGGTGGCCGCGGTCTGGCTGCGCGTGATGCCGAACGACGTTTACTTCCAGATCGGCCTGATCACCATCATCGGCCTGTCCGCCAAGAACGCCATTTTGATCATCGAGTTCGCCAAGGATCTGCAGGCCGAGGGCCGCACACTGGTACAGGCCGCGCTGGAGGCTGCGCACCTGCGCTTTCGCCCGATCATCATGACCTCGCTGGCGTTCACGCTGGGGGTGGTGCCGCTGTTCATCGCCACCGGTGCCAGCTCGGCCAGCCAGCGCGCCATCGGCACGGGCGTGATTGGCGGCATGATCACCGGCACGGTGCTGGCGGTGATTTTTGTTCCCGTGTTCTTTGTGATCGTGCGCGGCTTTTTCAAGGGCAGCGAACGGCAAAGGCAAAAGTATGCCGAGCATGCCCACGCTGCAGGCATGCAACCCCTAGCCGCAACCGAAGGCAAAGCCCATGACTAAAGCAAGCCTAACCCCCCGCCTTCTGGCCTTGAGCGCTGCGCTGTTGATGGCCGGCTGCTCCATGATTCCGACCTACGAGCGCCCCGCCGCCCCCGTGGCAGCCAGCTATCCAAGCTATGGCAGCGCGGTTCAGGCCGCGCCGGCCGACGCGACGCCGGCTTCCAGCGTGGCTTGGCAGGACTTCTTTTTAGACGCAAGACTCAAGCGCCTGATCGAACTCTCGCTGGCCAATAACCGCGATTTGCGCGTGGCCGTGCTCAACATCGAGCAGGCCAGGGCGCAATATCAGATCCGGCGCGCCGACCAGCTGCCGACCGTGAACGGCGTGCTTAGCGGCTCGCGCACGCCTGCGGCCAACGGGGGAAGCACCAACCTGTACAACGTGGGTCTGGCCGTCACGGCCTATGAGCTGGACTTCTTCGGCCGCGTCGGCAGCCTGAAAGAAGCGGCACTGAACCAGTACCTGGCCACCGAAGAGGGGCGAAAGACGGCGCAAATCAGCCTGATTTCCGCGGTGGCGAACACCTACCTGAGCATTCTGGCTGACGAAGAACTGCTGGACATCACGCGCCAGACCCTCACGACCCGGCAGGAGTCGATCAAGCTGAGCAAGCTTCGCTTTGACAACGGCGTCACCTCCGAGCTGGACTACCGGCAGGCTGAATCCCTGCTGGAGGCGGCGCGCGTGGCCTATGCGCAGCAACAGCGCCAGCGCGCCCTGGACGAAAATGCGCTGACGCTGCTGGTCGGCCAGCCCATTGCCGGCGAGTTGCCTGCTGCGGCGTCGCAGACCATGACGCTCGCACAGGCGCAGCCCATGGTCGATGTGCCCGCCGGTTTGCCGTCCGAATTGCTCGACAACCGGCCCGACATCCGTCAGGCAGAGCAGCTCTTGCTGGCTTCGAATGCCAACATCGGGGCGGCGCGCGCAGCCTTCTTTCCGCGAATCTCGCTGACGGTGGGCGCGGGCAGCGCCAGCAGCCATCTTTCGGGGCTTTTGAAAGACGGCTCCTGGGGCTGGACGATGGCGCCGCAGTTGCTGCTGCCCATTTTTGATGCGGGCCGCAATATCGCCGGCCTGGATTCGGCGAAGGTCGGGCGCGACATTGCGATCGCCCAGTACGAAAAATCCATCCAGACGGCTTTCCGTGAAGTGGCCGATGCGCTGGCCACGCGGTCTACGCTGGCTGATCAGCTGCAGTCCCAGCAGGCACAGGCCAATGCCGAGGCGGTGCGCTTCAAGCTGTCTGGCCTGCGCTACCAGAACGGCATTGCCAGCTACCTCGACCTGCTCGATGCGCAGCGCTCGCTGTTTGCGGCCCAGCAAGCCGTGGTGCAGACCCGGCTGGCCCAGTTGCAAAGCCAGGTTACGCTTTACAAGACGCTGGGCGGCGGCTGGAAGGAGCCTGAGGCCGTCGCGCGCCAGCACTGAGCCGCCTGGTCAAATCGGGAGCCGCGGCCTGGGCCCGGTGAGCGCTCCCGCCTCACGCCGCGCGGACGCAAGCGTCAGATACCGCTGTCCATGGCGCTCAAATGGCTTCCAGAACCAAAAAAGTCATTGTTTATAGGCTGAGCCCATATGCAACGGGCGTCATCAGCTATCAAAAGGAGAGTGTTTGGCAGTCAGCCGGTGAAAAAGGGTTGACCCACACCAGGGTCAACCCTTTGCACCTTAAAGTTTCGAGGCTGGGCTCACTGCAAGCCAGGCGCTGCGTGTTCCAGCGTGGTGTCGCTATCAAGCGGATAGATGGGGCGCCGCAGATGCTTGAACGGGAACTGACTGTAGTCAGAACTGCAAACTCCGGGGCCGGCCACCAGCAAAATATGCTTGGCAATTGGCTCGAAGCCCGCACGGAAATGTTGGCGCGACTTGATCAGGATGTATTTTTTTCGGGCGAGATCAATGCCGGCGTGGGTAAAAACGCCTGCGTCAAACGGCTCCTGGGGTTTTTCGCAGACCATCACCAGGACGCCTGCCACATCCAGGACCGCGGTACGCCCCAAACTCAGTTGCATGCCGGTAAACATCGGTCCGGTGACTTGATAAGCGCCATCGGTGATGCATTTCACGCGGCCGCTCAGGGTCAAAGGCCGACCCTTGAGGTTTAAGGCGGGCATGTCGGTCTTGCCTCCCACCGCCACGGTCACTTCCTGGCCTACGCCGCCCGCGATCATCTGCGCGACCGCCTCCGGGTCCCAGAAAGGGCCGGCAATCACGTCCTGCAGGCCCTGGTTCATCACTTCCCGCAGCACACTCATCTCGTCGGTAGGGCCACCCGCGCCGCAGTTGTCGCCATGATCCACCAACAAGATGGGGCCATCGGTCAAGGTTTTCGCACGCGCTATGGATTCGGCCATGGGCTCGATGGCAAAAATGAAATCATCGCGGCGCGACCAGGCCATGGCCGTCAACTCGGCCATCAGCTTGCGGGCGACGTCCATGCGCGCCGCATCGGCCACGATGACCACGGCCAAGCCGACGTGAGGAATATCGGCCAGGGGAAAGCCACCGAAGACCGAGGCATTCAGCACCTCTCCGCTGGCTTCGGCCGCCATGGCGCGGTCCATGATGTCTTTCATCGGCTGCTGGAGCGGTGTCTGGCGAAGCATGTGCGTCAGCATCGGCAGGGTCTGCCACAGGATGACTGGTTTGACCTCGCCGCTCAAAGCGGCCATCAGCGTACGGGCAGCACGCGCGCCGGTTTCATACACATCGATATGCGGATAGGTGCAATAGCCGGCAATGACCGTCGCGTTGGCTACCAGGGCTTCGCTGAAGTTCGCGTGAAAATCCAGCGCCACGGCAATCGGCGTAGCTGGCGCCACGGCGCGAATGCGCCTGAGCAGTTCGCCCTCGGCATCGGGGAAGCCTTCGGCCACCATCGCCCCGTGCAGGTCCAGCATCACGGCATCGCAGCCCTGGCGGACCGCGGCAAGAATTGACTCGGCCATTGACTCGAAGGCCTCGGCGGTCACCGTCCCACTGGGCACCGCGTTGGCGAGCAAGGGCATGACGAACTCGTCACCCTGCTGGCGCGCCATGTCCATGAAGGCAGCGGCGGCGGCGTTGGTTTTCTCGGTGGCGCGGATGGCAGCTTCGCCATAGACCGGGCCGTCCGCGCCTGTGCCGCGGCAAAACGCCGTCAGCGGTGTCGCCATGGGCGAGAAGGTATTGGTTTCGTGCCGCATCAAGGCAATAACAAAACGCATGTGCATCTCCTCCTGGGCTCAGTCGCTTCAGTTCGCGTCAATGTTGACCGACTTGGCGATCGCGCCGTAGCGGGCCGTCTCGGCCTGGAGGAAGGCGCGTGTCTCGGCTGGCTTGCTGAGCACCGGCTCATAGGCCAGCGTCTGCAGGCGTGCCAGGAAATCGGGTTCTTCCACGCTGCTTTTCACTTCCTTGTACAGGCGGTCGATGATGGGCTGCGGTGTTCCTGTCTTCACCATGAGCGCGAGGCTGACGCGAATCTGCAGGGCATTCTTGTCAGCCGCCTTTTGCGTCTCGAGCTTCGGGAACTGTGCAACGGGGGTGGCCTGGAGTACCGCAAGAGGCTTGACTTTGCCGGCGGTCACGTAGCTCACCGACGATCCGATCACATCCACGTGGGCGTCGGTCTGGCCGCCGATCAGGTCGAGTATTGCGGGCGGTGAGCCGCGGTAAGGGATGATCGTGAAATCCAGCTTGTTCTGCTGCTTCCAGTTGGCCAGACCCAGATGGGCTGCGCCGCCCACCGCGTTGATGCTGATGGATGCCTTGCCGGGGTGGCTTTTGATATACGACACCAAGTCCGTGAGGCTGGACTCCTTGCGCTCAGATCTGGCAACGATCCAGTGCGGCACCGTATTGAGAATGGTGATCGGCGTGAGCTCGGTGTCGGGCTTGTAGGGGAGATTCTTGATCGTGTGCGGGTTGATATTGAGCGAGCCGTCGCTGGTCACCAGCAGCGTGTAACCGTCAGCTTTGCTTTTCAGAACCGACATGACGCCCGGAACGGTAGCGCCGCCGGAGATGTTCTCGACCGTGATCGCCTGCCCGAGCTTCTTCTCAAGTTTCAGGGAGAGCATGCGGGCGACCGTGTCGTAAGAACCGCCCGCAGGGAAGGGAACGACCAGGCGGATCGGTCGATCCGGCCACTCTGCTGCCGCATAGCCAGCCGACAAAACGCCTGCGGCGACGATGGTGGCCTTGATAACTGCACTGAGTTTGTTCACAACGGGTGTCCTTTGCTTTGAATAATGGGTGGCCGAGAGCACAGCGCGAATCGGCAGCAGGCTCGGTGCTTCAACTGGAAAACCGCAGATGAATTTTTGTCTGAAGAGGGCGTTGACGGATGTGTCATTCACCTCGCGGGCAAGGAATTGGAAGTTTTAATTCGCCTGGGTGCATTGAGTCTATCGAAGCCAGGTCCATAACAAAAGTGAATTAATATTTGGCTTGCTTGAGCAAATGGTTAACATTCATCCATTTCCATTCCCGCGCTTCCATGTCCCCTGCCATCCCCGCCCATGCACTTCTTTCCCGCCTCAAGCTTCGTCATCTGCGCGTCGTTCTGGCGTTGAGCGAGCAGGGCAGTGCCGCCAAAGTCGCAAGCCAGTTTCACATCAGTCCGGCAGCCGTGTCCAAGACGCTGGCCGAGATCGAAGACATCGTTGGCATGGCGCTGTTCGAGCGCGGACGCCGGGGCATGCATCCGACGGAAGTCGGCCGGGAGGTGATCCAGGGGGCGATGCTGGTAGGCGCGCAGCTGCTGCGCATGACCGAGTTTGTAGCGGCTGCACGCGAGGGCACGCGGGGGCAGATCGCCATCGCCTACCGGACCCTGTCGGTTCAGCCCTTGCTGGCGCAGGCGATCTGTGCCTTTCATGTGGCCAACCCGCAAGTCGGCATCAGCGTGGTCGAAGGCGCAATTGGCGACTTGCTTGAGCAACTGGCCGAGGGCGAACTCGACCTGTTGTTCGCCTACGAGGATCCGCGCTTCGAGCGCCGGGAGCTGTTCAGCGCGCCCGTCGTTGATGGGCAAAAGGTTGTCGTTGTTGCCAGCCGGGCGCATCCGCTGCTGAGTCAGAAAAAGGTGACGGCGAAAGACCTGAGCGAGCAGCAGTGGTGTCTCCCGGCGCAGGGTTCGCGCCTGCAGCATCATCTCGACGCTTCGTTTCAGGCCAGTCGCACGCCCTTGCCGACGCGAGGCGTGCGGACCAGCGATATGGCGATGGTGACGAATTTGCTCCTGAGTGCAAATTTTCTGGCGATTTTTCCGGTCCGGATCGCGACCCAGCTGGTCGCCGCGAACGTCGCCAAAGTGCTCCCTTTCAGCCTGGCAAGCCGCGTCGAACCCGTGGTTGCCGTCTGGAATGGCGTCTTGACGCCGCGCGCTGCCGCGAAATCGTTTCGCGAGTTCGTGGTGCGGCATGCCGCCGAAGCGGGGATTCTCACGCCCGACCTTCGCTGAGCAGGCTGACTCAGGGGATGAGGCTGTTTTAGTGCGCTAGTCCAATAGGGATGGACTCATGACGCTATTAAAAACGTAGTAATTCGACAGTGTCGCCAAGTTGCAGCCAGTAGTGTGCGGCGGCTTGCAGGGTGGCGGGCTGGCCGGTGGTGAACAGCCTGACATGGCCTGCAGCCGCAGCGGCGTCCATCTTCTGTACCTGGGTGGCCAGTAAGCGCAAACGGGTCTGGCGCGCGACCGGCTCGCCGGTGTCAATGAACTGTACGTCGGGGCCAAGCAGGGTGCGTAGCGCCTCGCTGGCGAAGGGGTAGTGCGTGCAGCCCAGCACCAGTGTGTCGATTTCGCTATTTTTCAAGCCAAATCGGCCCATAGCTCCAGTGTGGCGGTCGCAAGTTGCTATTATTTTAATAGCATTTTCGGAGTCGGCCGCAGCGTCGATGCCGCGCTCAATGGCGTCGGCCAAGCCGTCGCAGGGTTGCAGAACAAACTCCGCCCGGCCAGCCAGCGAGTCCAGCAGAACTTTGAACCGGACGCTGGCCAATGTGCTGCGCGTGGCCATCACACCGATACGGCCGGTCTTGCTGAGTGCCACGGCGGGCTTGAGGGCGGGCTCGACGCCAATAATGGGCAATTCGGGGAACTCGACGCGCAAATAATCAATCGCCGCCGCCGTGGCGGTGTTGCAGGCGATCACTAGCGCCTTGATGTTCTGGCCGACGAGGTGCTGGACGATGGCGCGCGAGCGCGCCAGCACATGCGCCTCGTCGCGCTCGCCGTAGGGCGCATGGCCGCTGTCGGCGATGTAGATGAAGTCTTCGTGCGGCAACTCGGCCCGCAGCGCCTTGAGGACGCTCAGGCCGCCTATGCCGCTGTCAAACGCCCCGATGGGCTGGTCCATCGAGTTCCTGGCTCAGGCGTTGATGACCGCGATGTCCTTGAACTCGCCGGTCGCAATCTTTTTCTGCCACTCGGCGGGGCCGGTGATGTGCGCGCTGGTGCCGCCGGCATCGACCGCCACGGTAACGGGCATGTCGACCACGTCGAACTCGTAAATCGCTTCCATGCCCAGGTCGGCAAAACCGACAACTTCGGCGTGCTTGATAGCCTTGGACACCAGGTAGGCGGCGCCGCCCACGGCCATCAGGTAAGCGCTCTGGTGCTTCTTGATGGCTTCAATCGCGACCGGGCCGCGCTCGGCCTTGCCGACCATCGAGATCAGGCCGGTCTGCGCCAGCATCATCTCGGTGAAGCCGTCCATGCGCGTCGCCGTGGTCGGGCCGGCGGGGCCAACGGCTTCGCCCTTGACCGGATCGACCGGGCCGACGTAGTAGATCACCCGGTTGGTGAAGTCAACCGGAAGTTTTTCGCCCCTGGCCAGCATGTCGGCGATGCGCTTGTGCGCGGCGTCGCGGCCGGTCAGCATCTTGCCGTTGAGCAGCAGCGTCTGGCCGGGCTTCCAGCTGGCGACTTCTTCCTTGGTCAGCGTGTTCAGGTCGACTTTCTTGCTCTTGACATAGTCAGGCGCCCAGTTCACGTCGGGCCAGGTGTCGAGCGAGGGCGGCGTCAGGTAAACCGGGCCGCTGCCATCCATCACGAAATGCGCGTGGCGCGTGGCGGCGCAGTTCGGGATCATGGCGACCGGCTTGCTGGCGGCGTGCGTCGGGTACATCTTGATCTTGACATCGAGCACGGTGGTCAGGCCGCCCAGGCCTTGTGCGCCAATGCCCAGGGCGTTGACCTTGTCAAACAGCTCCAGGCGCAGCGCCTCGACCTTGCTCAGTTCCGCGCCGCTGGCGGCCTTGGCCTGCAGCTGGTACATGTCCAGGTCGTCCATCAGGCTTTCCTTGGCCATCAGCACGGATTTTTCGGCCGTGCCGCCTATGCCTATGCCCAGCATGCCGGGCGGGCACCAGCCGGCGCCCATGGTCGGCACGGTTTTCAGAACCCAGTCGACGATGGAGTCGCCGGGGTTGAGCATGGCCATCTTGCTCTTGTTCTCGCTGCCGCCGCCCTTGGCAGCGACGGTGACGTCGACCTTGTTGCCGGGAACGATTTCAGTGGAGATCACCGCCGGCGTGTTGTCCTTGGTGTTCCTGCGGTCGAACTGCGGATCGGCCACGACCGAAGCGCGCAGCGTGTTGTCCGGGTGGTTGTAGCCCTGGCGAACGCCTTCGTTGATGGCGAGTCGATGCTGCCGGTGAAACCGTCCCAGCGAACGTCCATGCCGACTTTCAAAAACAC
>JBKJKI010000019.1:0-3926 GCA_046597475.1 Polaromonas sp.
GCTATGGACGTGGGCCGGACAAGAAAGTGATTGGCCGCCTGCGCGACGCCGGCATCGTCTGCATGCCCACGGTGGGCGCACTCAAGCACGCGCAAAAGGCCATCGAGATGGGCGCCAACGCGATCACCATCCAGGGCGGTGAGGGCGGCGGTCATACCGGCTCCGTGCCCACCACCGTGCTGCTGCCGCAAGTGGTTGATGCGGTGGATGTGCCGGTCGTGGCCGCTGGCGGCTTTTACGACGGACGCGGCCTGCTGGCGGCGCTGGCCTTTGGCGCACAGGGCATTGCCATGGGCACGCGCTTTTTGATGACCAGCGATTCGGGCGTGCCCGAGGTGACGCTCAAGCGCTACCTGGCCACGCGCGACGCCGAGAAAATCCAGATTTCGCACCTGGTCGACGGCATGCCGCAGCGCATGATTCCCAATGAATACCTGGCCATGCTGGAAAAGGCCTCGCCCTTCAAGCGCCTGCGCATTGCCGTTAGCCTGGCTTTGCAGTGGAAAGCGCAGACCGGCATGACGACGCAGCACGCCCTGGGCGTGCTGTGGAAGGGCCTGCGGGAAGACCCGGGCAGCGCGGCGCAAACCGTGATGGCCGCCAACGCGCCCATGCTGCTGCAGCGCTCGATGATTGACGGCAAGCCCGACGAAGGCGTGATGTCGGCCGGTCAGGTCGCCGCGCTGATTGGCAAGCTTGACTCGTGCGAGCAGGTGATCGCCGGCATCGTGGCCCAAGCCTGCGAACGCCGGGCCGCACTCAACGCCATGACGACAGCGCCAGCTGCCATGGCCCGTGCGCAAGTCGCCTGAAACCCCAGAACAAAGTCAAAGAACAGAACGAGGACGAGCAACCATGACACAACAATTTTCTTCCCTGGTGCATGACAACGGCGTGGCCGAGGTCGTGCTCAACCGTCCACCGGTCAACGCGCTCAATGCCTCTGGCTGGAACGGGCTGGCCGCCGAAATCCACGCCCTTGGCGAGCGTCCTGAAGTGCGCGTCATCGTCGTGCGCGCCGAAGGCCGGGGCTTTTGCGCCGGCGTTGATATCAAGGAGCTGGCCAGCAACGACAAGCTCATCCTGGACGTGAACGCCGGCAACTACGCCACCTTCAAGGCGGTGCACCTGAACAAGGTGCCGGTGATTGCCGCCGTGCAGGGCTTTGTGCTGGGCGGCGGCATTGGCATCTGCGGCGCGGCCGACATCGTGATTGCGGCCGATGACGCCACCTTCGGCTTGCCCGAAGTCGATCGCGGCGCCATGGGTGGCGCGGCGCACCTGCAGCGCATGTTCGGCGTGCAAAAGACGCGCTACCTGTTTTTCACGGGCGACATGATTGGCGCGCCCGAGGCGCTGCGCCTGGGCGCCATCGAGCGCGTGGTGCCGCGCGATCAGCTGCGCGATATCGCCCTTGAGATTGCCGGCAAGATCGCCGCCAAGAGCCCGGCCATGATCCGCATTGCCAAGGAGGCGCTGACCGGCATCGAGGACGGCGACCTGGAGGCCAAGTACCGCTGGGAGCAGGGCTTCACGCTGCAGGCCTACATGAGCCCCGATTCCAGCGAGACCCGGGCCGCTTTCGTCGAAAAGCGCGACGCCAAGTTCTGAACGAGAGGACACAACGATGGACTTGAACTACACCCCCGCGCAACAGGCCTTGCGGGCCGAGGTGCGCGACTGGCTGCGCGCCAATGTGCCGCCCGAAAAGTTTGCCAGCTACGACACCCGCGAAGGCTTCGAGCAGCACCGCCGCTGGGAAGCCACGCTGGCCGAAGGCGGCTGGAGCAGTGTGACCTGGCCCAAGGAACTGGGCGGGCGCGGCTGCGACCTGATCGACTGGCTGATCTTTGAAGAAGAATATGCCGCCGCCAATGCGCCGTTTCGCGTCAACCAGAACGGCATCTTGCTGCTCGGCCCGACGCTGATGGAGTTCGGCACGGCCGAGCAGAAAGCCCGGTTCCTGCCGCGCATGGCGCGCTGCGACGACATGTGGGCCCAGGGCTGGAGCGAGCCCAATGCCGGCTCCGATATGGCAGCCATCAGCAGCCGGGCCATTCTGGACGGCGACCACTACGTGCTCAACGGCCAGAAGACCTGGTCGACCCGTGCCCTTTTTGCCAACTGGCTCTTCGGACTGTTTCGCAGCGACCCGACCTCAAGCCGCCACCATGGCCTGAGCTACCTCATGGTGCCGCTCGATGCGCCAGGTATCACGATCCGTCCGATTCAGGCGCTCAATGGCAAGCAGGCCTTCGCCGAAGTCTTTTTTGACGATGTTCGCGTGCCGGTGGAGAACCGCCTGGGTGACGAAGGCCAGGGCTGGAATGTGGCCATGGCCACCGCCGGCTTCGAGCGCGGCCTGCTGCTGCGCTCGCCGGCGCGCTACCAGCGCACCGCACAAAAACTGGTGCAGCTCTACCGCAAGCACCAGGCCAGCGCCGACCGTGATCCGTCGATCCGCGAGGCTGTGCTGCGTGCCTGGATGGGGGCCGAGGCCTACAACCTCGCGTCGTACCACACGGTCGGTCGGGTGCAGCGCGGCGCGCGCATTGGCGCCGAGGCCAGCACCAACAAGATCTTCTGGTCCGAGCTGGACCTGGACATGCATGAGACCGCGATGCGCATCCTGGGCCCGCGCGCCGAACTGTGCGACGACCCGGAGACGCATGACTGGCTGGAAGGCTTTCTGTTCGCGCAGGCCGGCTCCATTTATGCCGGTAGCAACGAGATTCAGCGCAACATCATTGCCGAGCGCCTGCTCGGCCTGCCCAAGAACTGAACGAGGCCGATCATGGATTTCACTTTTAATGAAGACCAGCAGGCCCTGCGCGACTCGGTCAGCCGATTCCTGATGGTCGAGGCTGCGCCGGAGAAGCTGCGCGCCATCTGGCAGACCGACGCCGGCCGCTCGTCCGAGCTGCGCGCCAAGCTCGCCGAGCAGGGCCTGACGGCGTTGTCGGTGCCCGAGGCACAGGGCGGCTTGGGGCTGGGCGACGTGGACTGGACGCTGATGAACCAGGAGCTGGGCTACTTCGGCATTCCCGACTCGCTCGCCGACACCGCCTACCTGGCCACCGGCCTGCTGGCGGCGCTACCCGAGGCGCATCCGGCGCGCAGCACCTGGCTGCCGCGCATTGCCGACGGCAGCGCCCGCATCGCGCTGGGTCATCCGGTCAACCCTTGGGTGGCCGACGCCCACCTGGCCGACCTGCTGCTGCTGGCGCACCCGACCGACGGTGGCACGGAGTGGCACGCGCTGTCACCAGAGCAGGTGCAGGTCACGGCCTGTCCCAGCATCGACGCCTCGCGTCGGCTGGCGACCGTGGCCTGGACGCCTTCGGACGCCACCCTCATTGCCGACGCGGCAACCGGCCAGGCGCTGGCCGACGACCTGCTCGACCGTGGCGCACTCAATGCCTCTGGCCAGCTGCTGGGCCTGGCGCAGCGCATGCTGGACCTGACGGTCGACTATGCAGCGCAGCGCAAGCAGTTCGGCAAGCCGATCGGCTCGTTCCAGGCCGTCAAGCACCAGCTGGCCGATGTCGTCACCAAGATCGAGTTTGCCAAGCCGGTGCTTTACCGCGCCGCCAGCGCGCTGGCCATCGGCGAACCGCAGCGCTCGGTGCGAGTCTCCCACGCCAAGCTGGCCTGCGCCGAGGCCGGCTGGTTCTCGGCGCGCAAAGGCATCCAGGTGCATGGCGCGATGGGCTACACCTGGGAAGTCGATCTGCAGATGTTCATGAAGCGCGCCTGGGTGCTGGACGCAGCCTGGGGCGACCGCGCTTTTCACAAGCAGCGCATGGCCTACGCGCTGCTGGCCGACGAGACGCTGCTCGGCCCCGGCGCCACCTTCAACACCCCCTCTTGATTCGGAGTTTTCCCATGGCAGAAGCTTATATTGTTGATGCCCTGCGCTCGCCCAC
>JBKJKI010000027.1:0-10381 GCA_046597475.1 Polaromonas sp.
GTCGGCTCCGGCCCGGCCGGCATGGCGGCTGCGCAGCAGCTGGCGCGCGTTGGCCACGATGTGACGCTGTTCGAGAAGAACGACCGCATCGGCGGCCTGCTGCGCTACGGCATTCCCGACTTCAAGATGGAAAAGATCCACATCGACCGCCGCGCCGAGCAACTCCAGGCCGAGGGCGTGAAGTTCCGCACCGGCGTCATGGTCGGCAGCCTGCCCAAGGGCTCCAAGGTCATCAACTGGGCGAAAGAGACCATTAGTGCCGAACAGCTGCAAAAAGACTTTGATGCCGTCATCCTGACCGGCGGCGCCGAGCAGTCGCGCGACCTGCCCGTACCGGGACGTGAACTCGACGGCGTGCATTTCGCGATGGAATTCCTGCCGCAGCAAAACAAGGTCAACGCTGGCGACAAGGTCAAGGGCCAGATCCGGGCCGAAGGCAAGCATGTCATCGTGATTGGCGGCGGCGACACCGGCTCCGATTGCGTGGGCACCAGCAACCGCCACGGCGCGGCCAGCGTGACGCAGTTCGAGCTGATGCCCGAGCCGCCAGTCGAGGAAAACCGCCCCATGACCTGGCCTTACTGGCCGATCAAGCTGCGCACCAGTTCCAGCCACGAGGAGGGCTGCGAGCGCGAGTTCGCCATCTCGACCAAGGAGCTGATCGGCGATGGAAAGGATGGGAAATCCGGCAAGGTCACGGGGCTGAAAACCGTTCGCGTCGAGTGGAAGGGCGGCAAGATGGTCGAGGTGCCCGGCTCCGAGCAGCTGCTCAAGGCCGACCTGGTGCTGCTGGCCATGGGTTTCATCTCGCCGGTGGCCTCGGTGCTCGAAGCCTTCGGCGTCGAAATAGACAACCGCGGCAACGCCAGGGCGCACACCGACTTCACCGGTGGTTACGCCACCAACGTGCCCAAGGTGTTTGCCGCCGGCGACATCCGGCGCGGCCAGTCTCTGGTCGTCTGGGCGATTCGCGAAGGCCGCCAGGCAGCGCGCGCCGTCGACGAGTTCTTGATGGGCTACAGCGACCTGCCGCGCTGAGATCGCGCCCGGCCGTCGCAAATCGCCCCAAGGGGCGCGTTATGAAACGCCAGCTGGCGCTTGCGTGCGCGAAGGCCGCCAGGCAGCGCGCGCCGTTGACGGGTTTTTGATGGGCTACAGCGACCTGCCGCGCTGGGAAAAGCTGCTAGCGCTATTTAATTGATAGCTGCTTGTACCCGGTTTATATGGGCTATAGCCACTTTTTATTGAATTTTGGTGGCCTGCTGACAGCCAGCGCCGCCCTTGGCTGGCATCGTGCCGGGTAAGAGCCTTTATCATCAAGGGCTTTACTGGCCACGCCGGCATTCCCTCGTCGGCTCTTTCTTTCTTCAATGCTTGACACCCCCGCATCTTCTTCGCTGCTTGAGTTCAAGGACGTCACGTTTTCCTATCCCGGCTCCGCGGGTGACCGTGTCATTCTTGACCGCATGAGCTTGAGCGTGCCCCGGGGCAAAGTCACGGCCATCATGGGCGCTTCGGGCGGCGGCAAGACGACGGTGCTTCGGCTGATTGGCGGGCAGCAAAAAGCCAACAGCGGGAAAGTGCTGTTCGACGGCCAGGATATTGGTCGCCTCTCGCAGACCGATCTATATGCGGCGCGCCGGCGCATGGGCATGCTGTTTCAGTTTGGCGCGCTGTTTACCGACCTGAGCGTGTTCGACAACGTGGCTTTTCCGCTGCGCGAGCACACCGCGCTGAGCGAGGCGCTGCTGCGCGATGTCGTGCTGATGAAGCTCAACGCGGTGGGCCTGCGCGGCGCGCGCGAGCTGATGCCGAGCGAAATTTCCGGCGGCATGGCGCGGCGCGTGGCCATGGCGCGCGCCATCGTGCTGGACCCGGAGCTGATCATGTATGACGAGCCTTTCGCCGGGCTCGACCCGATCTCGCTGGGCACGGCCGCGCAGCTGATCCGTCAGCTCAACGACACGCTGGGCATCACCAGCATCGTCGTCTCGCACGATCTGGAAGAAACCTTTCGCATCGCCGACCGGGTCATCATCCTGGCCAACGGCGGCATTGCCGCCCAGGGCACGCCCGACGAGGTGCGTCACTCCACCGACCCGCTGGTGCACCAGTTCGTCAATGCGCTGGCCGAAGGGCCGGTGAAGTTTCATTACCCCGGCCCCGACGTGGCGACCGACTTTGGCAACCCGGCGGCTGGCGCGGCCAAAAACCGGGCCGGGCGATCATGAGCCGCTTCAGTCCCGCCCGCCTGCTCTCAAGCCTGGGCTTTGCCACGCGCCGACAGCTGGCCGACATGGGCCACGCCGCGCGCCTGATGTTGCGCCTGCTGGCCTTGACCGGCCCGACGCTGGCGCGCTTTGGCCTGGTGCGCGACCAGATTTTTTTCCTTGGCAATTACTCGCTGGCCATCATCACCGTGTCTGGCCTGTTTGTCGGCTTTGTGCTGGGCCTGCAGGGCTACTACACGCTGCAGCGCTATGGCTCGTCCGAGGCGCTGGGCCTGCTGGTGGCGCTCAGCCTGGTCAGGGAGCTGGGCCCGGTGGTCACGGCGCTGCTGTTCGCCGGCCGCGCCGGCACCGCGCTGACGGCGGAGATCGGCCTGATGAAGGCCGGCGAGCAGCTCTCGGCGATGGAAATGATGGCGGTCGACCCGGTCCGGCGCATCCTGGCGCCGCGCCTGTGGGGCGGCATCATTGCCCTGCCGCTGCTGGCGGCGGTGTTCAGCGCGGTCGGCATTCTGGGCGGCTGGATGGTCGGCGTGCTGATGATAGGCATCGACCCGGGCTCCTTCTGGAGCCAGATGCAGTCGGGCGTGGACGTCTGGCGCGACGTCGGCAACGGGATGGTCAAAAGCCTGGTCTTTGGCATCACCGTGACCTTTGTCGCGCTGCACCAGGGCTTTGAGGCGCAGCCAACGCCCGAGGGCGTGTCGCGGGCCACCACGCGCACCGTCGTGGTCGCGTCGCTGGCGGTGCTGGGGCTGGACTTTTTGATGACGGCCTGGATGTTCAGCCTTTGAGGCGCCGCCTGCATGCCTGAAGCGTCCGTGCGAAAATCATGCCTTTCATGCGGGGCTGGCCTGCCTGGCCTGCGCGCAGGCTGGCGTGACTGAAAGAAAAAATGCAACGCTCTAAAAATGATGTGTGGGTGGGTCTGTTTGTACTGATCGGGTTTGCGGCGATGCTGTTCCTGGCGCTCAAATCGGCCAATCTGCTGACGCTGAACTTTGACACCTCCTACAAAATCACCGCCAAGTTCGACAATATTGGCGGCCTGAAACCGCGCGCCGCCGTGAAAAGCGCCGGCGTCGTCGTCGGGCGTATCGAAAGCATCGCTTTCGACGACAAGGCCTACCAGGCCAGCGTCAATCTGGCTATGGACAGCCACTATGTATTCCCCAGGGACAGTTCGCTCAAGATTTTGACCAGCGGCCTGCTGGGCGAGCAGTACATCGGCATCGAGCCTGGCGGCGACGAGAAAAACCTGGCGGCGGGCGATGTGATCAAAAACACGCAATCCGCCGTGGTGCTTGAAAACCTGATCAGCCAGTTCCTGTTCAGCAAGGCGGCCGACAGCAGTTCCTCCCCGACACCGGACGCAGCCGTGCCCTTGGCGACCCCTGGCAAAAAATGAAAACTGCCGTCATTTTTAAACATTTCCCGTCGTGGGCCGCGGCCGCGCTGGCCCTGGCCTTGCTCCAAGGCTGCGCCAGCGCGCCCCATGCCGGTGCGGCCGACCCGGCCGATCCGCTGGAGTCCTTCAACCGCAGCGTGTTCAACTTCAATGAAGGGCTGGACCGGGCGGTCCTGAAGCCGGTGGCAACGGCTTACCGGGATGCCACGCCGGCGCCGGTGCGCACTGGCGTCACCAGCTTCTTCGACAACATTTCCGACATGTGGTCCTTCTTCAACAACGTCATGCAGGCCAGGCCGGCCGAGGCGGCCGATACCTTTTTTCGCGTCACGGTCAACACCTTCTGGGGTCTGGGCGGCATTTTTGACGTGGCCAGCCAGATGCGCATTCCCAGGCACAAGCAAGACTTTGGCCGGACCCTGGGCGTCTGGGGCGTGGCGCCCGGCCCTTACCTGGTGTTGCCGGTGCTCGGCCCGTCGACCATCCGCGACGCGCTGGGACTGGTGGTCGACGGGAAAGGCAATCTGGTGATGCACGCCGACAATGTGCCGGTGCGCAATTCGCTGACCGGCTTGCGCCTGGTCAACACGCGCGCCAATCTGCTCAACGCCGGCGATCTGCTCGACCAGGCCGCGCTCGACAAATACACCTTCACCCGCGACATTTACCTGCAGCGGCGCGGCAATCTGCCGGGCGATGAAAAAGCGCCAGCCGAAGAACGCTTTGACCTGCCCGAGGACGACCCCGCGAACCGCGCCGTCACTGCACCGGCAGAGCTGACTGCACCAGCGACGCCCGCAAAGTAAAAACGGCTGCCGACAAACTTTACGAAAACGCCGTACAAACTTCATCCGTGATGCCGAAGCAGGCTGTGACAATGATTCTCAAACCGTGGCTGGACCGGGCCCCACGGGTCCTATCGCCGCTTATGAACCAGAAAGAAAAAACCATGAACCGCAGAACCCTCGGACGTTTTCTGACCGCCACGCTCAGCCTGGTGCTGCTTGCCTCCGCCCCTTTGGTCCGCGCCGCCGACGAGGCGCCCGATGCGCTCATCAGGCGCGTCTCCAGCGAGGTGCTGGACAGCATCAAGGCCGACAAGGTGGTCCAGGCTGGCGAGATGAGCCACGTGCTGGCGCTGGTGGACAGCAAGGTCATGCCCAACGTCAACTTCACCCGCATGACTGCTTCCGCCGTGGGCCGCAACTGGCGCCAGGCCACGCCCGAACAGAAAAAGCGCCTGCAGGACGAGTTCAAGCTGCTGCTGATCCGCACCTACTCGGGCGCGCTGTCGCAGGTCAAGGACCAGACACTCAACGTCAAGCCGCTGCGTGCCGCGCCGGGCGACACCGAAGTGACGGTGCGCACCGAGGTGCTGGGGCGGGGCGATCCGGTGCAGCTGGATTACCGCATGGAAAAAACGCCGACCGGCTGGAAGATTTATGACCTTAACGTGCTGGGCGTCTGGCTGGTCGAAACCTACCGCACGCAGTTTGCCCAGGAAATCAGCGCCAATGGCGTTGACGGCCTGATTGCCTCGCTAGCGCAGCGCAACAAGTCCAATGCCGGCAACGGCAAATCCTGAACGTGCTGACGCTGCCGTCCACCCTCACGCACGAGGCCGCCCCGCGCTTTGTGCAGGGCCTGAAGCCGCTGGTGCAGGCGCAGCCCGCCGAAGTGGTGGCCGACGCCGGCGCGCTGCGCAAGTTCGACTCGTCCGCGCTGGCGGTTTTGCTCGAATGCCGCCGCGAGGCGCTGGCTGCGGGCAAGACCTTTTCGGTGCAGGGCCTGCCGGCCCGGCTGCGCCAGCTCGCCGGCCTGTACGGCATTGCCGAGCTGCTTCCCGAGACGGCGGCCGCGCGCATTGGCCTTGCTGGCTGAAAAAAACCAAAACAAGCGCTGAACCGTGGCTTTGAACGGCCGCCTTTGGCAGCGCCAAAGGCCATCGTCGGGCCCGGCGAAGCAATAAGGCATCAGCCCTTAAAATAGCCGGTTCATGCCTGCCATCTCATTTCAGTCCGTCTCCAAAACCTATCCCTCCCCGCGAAGCCAGCACAGCCCGGCTGTCAAGGCCCTCGACGATGTCAGCTTTGACATCGAGCCGGGAGAATTCTTTGGCCTGCTCGGCCCCAATGGCGCCGGCAAGACCACGCTCATCAGCATCCTGGCCGGCTTGTCGCGCGCTACGCAAGGAAGGGTGCTGGTGCACGGCAGCGACGTGCTGACTGACTACGCCAATGCCAGGCGCAAGCTGGGCGTGGTGCCGCAGGAGCTGGTGTTCGATCCCTTTTTCTCGGTGCGCGAGGCGCTG
This sequence comes from Polaromonas sp., assembly GCA_046597475.1. GTDB lineage: Bacteria > Pseudomonadota > Gammaproteobacteria > Burkholderiales > Burkholderiaceae_C > Polaromonas. Next base: position 5,948 of record JBKJKI010000027.1, read on the forward strand.
CGCATCCAGTCGGGCTATTTCGGCATCAAACACAACGACGACTGGATTGACGAGTTGCTCTCCAGCCTGGGCCTGGCGAGCAAGGCCAATGCCAACATGCGCCAGCTCTCGGGCGGCATGAAGCGGCGCGTACTGGTGGCGCAGGCGCTGGTGCACAAACCCCAGGTCATCGTGCTGGACGAGCCCACCGCCGGCGTTGACGTGGAACTGCGCCAGACCTTGTGGCAGTTCATCGCCAGGCTCAACAAGCAGGGCAGCACCGTGCTGCTCACCACCCACTACCTCGAAGAAGCCGAGGCCTTGTGCAGCCGCATTGCCATGCTCAAGCAGGGCAGGGTGGTGGCGCTGGCCCAGACTTCCGAGTTGCTCAAGGCCGCTTCCTCAAATGTTCTTCGCTTCAAAATTGATAGCGAACTGCCACCGTTTCTGGCGGGCCAGGCCCGTATTACAGGCCGAATCGTGCAGTTTCCCGCCAGCAATGCCCGCGAGATCGAGCAATATCTGGCGGCCGTGCGTGAGGCCGGCCTGGTGGCCGAAGACGTCGAGATCCGCAAGGCCGACCTCGAAGACGTGTTTCTGGATCTGATGACTGACAAAGCCGAAGTAAGGCGATTTTTCGACGGGCCGCCCCTGGAAAAATTAGCCCCCTCGGGGGGCAGTGCAGAGCGCGTTGTGAAAAACGTGGGGGCAACATCGGCATGACCGGCTGGCAAACCCTTTTCTACAAGGAAATCCTGCGCTTCTGGAAAGTCGCTTTCCAGACCGTCGGCGCGCCCGTGCTGACCGCCGTGCTCTACATGCTGATTTTCGGCCATGTGATGCAGGGCCGGGTGCTGGTCTACGACAAGATCAGTTACACCGCTTTTCTGGTGCCCGGCCTGGTGATGATGAGCGTGTTGCAGAACTCGTTTGCCAACAGTTCCTCGTCGCTGATCCAGAGCAAGATCATGGGCAGCCTGGTGTTTGTGCTGCTCACGCCCCTGTCGCACTGGCACTGGTTTTTCGCCTATGTGGGGTCGTCGGTCGTGCGTGGCCTGATGGTCGGCGCCGGGGTGTTTGCGGTGACGGTGTTTTTTGGCCAGCCCGGTTTCGAGGCGCCGGTCTGGATCGTGGTGTTTGCGGTGCTGGGCTCGGCCATGCTGGGCGCGCTGGGCGTGATTGCCGGCTTGTGGGCCGAAAAGTTCGACCAGATGGCGACCTTCCAGAACTTCATCATCATGCCCATGACTTTTCTGAGCGGCGTGTTTTACTCCATTCATTCGCTGCCGCCGGTCTGGCAAAAAATCAGCCACCTGAATCCGTTTTTCTACATGATCGACGGCTTTCGCTACGGCTTTTTCGGCGTCAGCGACGTCTCACCCTGGCTCAGCCTGGGCTTGGTGCTGGGCGCCTTCCTCATCATCAGCGCCGTGGCGGTGAACATGCTGCGCACGGGCTACAAGATCAGACACTAAGCATATGGCCCCCACGCTTGTCACAACGCGCCCTGCGCTGCCCCCCGCGGGGGCAGCTGCGCCTGCGGCCCGGCAAAGCCGGTTCCGCGGCCCCTGCTGGTGGAGAGGGGTTGCCCTCACGCCTGCCACAAGCTGCCTTGCGCGGCTTACTCTTTTTCAGAAATATTTATGACCAGCGAAGAACTTCAAACCATCATTGCCGCGGGCTTGCCCTGCGACCATCTCGAACTCTCGGGCGACGGACGGCACTGGTATGCCACCATTGTTTCCAGCGCCTTCGAGGGCCTGCGCCTGATTCAGCGCCACCAGAAGGTCTATGCCACGCTGGGCGGCCGCATGCAGACCGATGAGGTCCATGCGCTTTCAATGAAAACCTACACGCCCGCCGAATGGGCTGCCAACGGCGCGCAATAAAAGATGGACAAATTACGCATCAAGGGCGGCAAGTCCCTGGCCGGCTCGGTTGACATCTCGGGCGCCAAAAATGCAGCCCTTCCCGAGCTGTGTGCCGCCCTGCTGACCGCCGACACCGTCACCCTGGACAACGTGCCCGGCCTGCAGGACGTGGCGACCATGCTCAAGCTGATCCGCAACATGGGGGTCGAGGCCGAACGCGGTGCCAGTGCCCCGGGCACGGTCACGATCAACGCCGGCCCGCTGAGTTCGCCCGAAGCGCCCTACGAACTGGTGAAAACCATGCGTGCCTCGGTGCTGGCGCTGGGGCCGCTGCTGGCGCGCTTTGGCGAGGCTACCGTGTCGCTGCCCGGCGGCTGCGCCATCGGCTCGCGCCCCGTGGATCAGCACATCAGGGGTCTGCAGGCCATGGGCGCCGAAATCCACGTTGAGCACGGCTACATGCTGGCGAAAGTGCCGCGCGGGCGCCTGAAGGGTGCGAACATCACGACCGACATGGTCACGGTGACCGGCACCGAGAATTTCCTGATGGCGGCCACCCTGGCCGAGGGCGAGACCATTCTTGAAAACGCGGCGCAGGAGCCCGAGATAGTCGACCTGGCCGAAATGCTCATCAAAATGGGCGCCAGAATCGAGGGCCACGGCACGCGCCGCATTCACATCCACGGCGTCGAGCGCCTGCACGGCTGCAACCACCAGGTGGTGGCCGACCGCATTGAAACCGGCACCTTTTTGTGCGCCGTGGCGGCGGCCGGCGGTGACGTGGTGCTAAAGGCTGGACGCGCCGACCATCTTGATGCCGTGATCGAGAAGCTGCGCGAGGCCGGTGCCAGCATCACCGCCGGAGACGGTTTCATCCGCGTCCAGGCCCAGGGCCGCCTGAAGGCCCAGTCCTTCCGCACCACCGAATACCCGGGTTTTCCGACCGATATGCAGGCCCAGTTCATGGCGCTCAACGCAATCGCCGAGGGCACCAGCACGGTGACCGAAACGATTTTTGAAAACCGTTTCATGCACGTCAACGAAATGATGCGGCTGGGCGCAAAAATCCAGATTGAAGGCAAGGTTGCCGTCGTCGAAGGCGTTGAAAAGCTCTCTGGCGCGACCGTGATGGCGACCGATTTGCGCGCCTCTGCCAGCCTGGTGATTGCCGGCCTGGTGGCCGACGGTGAGACGCTCGTGGAGCGCATCTATCACCTTGACCGGGGCTATGACCAGATGGAAGCCAAGCTGCGCGGCATCGGCGCCGATATTGAAAGAGTCAAGCCATGAGCCCCCACGCTTGTCGCTTCGCGTACTACGCTGCCCCCCGAGGGGGCCGCCCGCCTGCAGTCCGGCAAAGCCGGCCCTGCGGCTTGAACTTGCTACTGCAGGGCTTGCCACGCCCCTCAATTTTTTGAAAGCATCCCAGTGATCACGCTTGCTCTGTCCAAAGGCCGCATCTTCGACGACATCCTGCCGCTGCTGAAAAGCGCGGGCATCGAAGTGCTCGACGATCCCGAGAAATCACGCAAGCTGATTCTCGACACCAACCAGAGCGACCTGCGCGTCGTGCTGGTGCGCGCCACCGATGTGCCCACTTACGTGCAGTACGGCGGCGCTGATCTGGGCGTGGTGGGCAAGGACACGCTGCTTGAATCGGGCAGCCAGGGCCTGTACCAGCCGCTGGACCTGCAGATCGCCAAATGCCGCATCAGCGTGGCGGTGCGCCAGGGCTTTGACTATTCCGCCGCCGTGCAGCAGGGCTCGCGCCTGAAAGTGGCGACCAAGTACGTCGAAATCTCGCGCAGCTTCTTTGCCAGCAAGGGCGTTCACGTCGACCTGATCAAGCTCTACGGCAGCATGGAGCTGGCGCCGTTGACGGGACTGGCCGATGCCATCGTCGATCTGGTCTCGACCGGCAGCACGCTCAAGGCCAATCACCTGGTCGAGGTCGAACGCATCATGGACATCAGCTCGCAGCTGGTGGTGAACCAGACCGCGCTCAAGCTCAGGCAAGCGCCGATTCGCAAACTCATTGATGCGCTGGCGGCCGCGGTGGCCCAGCCAGCCTTGAAGTAAATGCCATGACTTTGATAGCTACTCCGGCCCGTCTGTCAACGGCTGACTCCACTTTTGAGGCTGATTTCAAGGCGCGGCTGCACTGGTCGGCCGAGACCGATGCCGCGATCGAGCAGCGCGTGGCCGACATCCTGCTTGATGTGCAGCAGCGCGGCGATGTGGCGGTGCTGGAATACACGGCGCGTTTTGACGGCTTGAGTGCCGCGTCGATGGCCGAACTCGAACTCACGCAGGCCGAGCTCAAGGCCGCCTTCGAGGCGATTCCCGCCGCCCAGCGGGGCGCGCTGCAGGCCGCGGCCAAGCGTGTGCGGACTTACCACGAGGCGCAAAAAAAGGCCTCGGGCGAAAGCTGGAGCTACCGCGACGAAGACGGCACGCTGCTGGGCCAGAAGGTCACGGCGCTGGACCGCGTCGGCATCTACGTGCCGGGCGGCAAGGCGGCTTACCCCTCGTCGGTGCTGATGAATGCCATCCCAGCCCATGTCGCCGGCGTGGCCGAAATCAT
>JBKJKI010000158.1:0-33664 GCA_046597475.1 Polaromonas sp.
CTCCCAGATCAATGCTCTCAAATTCGCTGGCTGCCCAGTTCATCAATTTCCGATGCTATTAAATCAGTAGCTTAACTCGTGGAGGGGTGGGGGCTGACTTGTGTATAACGAAATGCCACTTATCCCACGATATCACGCAAGAAACACGAATTTTCAAGAAACATAAATAAAGTACTTACGGACAGTTTCGATAACCTCCCACGTTCCTTTTGTCCCCGGCTCTATAGTGAATATATCACCAGCTCTAACATGGATAGGCTCATGGCCTTCCGGCGTAATGATACTGTAGCCTTCCTGAAAATGACAATACTCCCATTTGTCGTAATCAATCTCCCACTTGCCAGGAGTGCAGATCCAGGTGCCAGATATCTTGCGACCGTCAGGAGACTTGTATGCGACAATTGTTACGGTTGATGGATTGGTATTGTCGATTCTTTTCCAAGGGGTTGCATTTAATTGGGGCTCGGGTTTCGATTCGCGAAACAATGTAATTGGATTCATAAATAATTTCCCTTTCGAGTTAATAAAAATATGTTTTCATTTAAACCAGAGACGCTTGTGACAACCAGAAATATATACTGCGTCTGGTTTTTGATAATTATATTATCACACGCTTGCACCGTATTCCTTGACCAAGGACACAGGCGTAAAACGTGGTGATTTCCTTGTCTCCGTCCGGCGCGGACTGGGCAACGCCTGGCTTTTGTATCCATCCATGGAACGCCTTGAGAATGACCCAGGCGCTGAGAAGGGAGAATTGGCCCAGCATCACCGAGTCAATGTAGAAGATGCGCGGGATGCGGCCAATGCGTTTTCCGAAGTCCAGATCCAATTTCGCGCGCCACAGCTCACTCTTGGCTTGCGCCGCCCGCAGCGTTTGATCCGGGTTGCCTTCGGTGAGCTCCATGAAGCGCCGTGTGTAGAGCGCCTGGATGGCGCCATCCGCCCAAAGCCATGACAGAAGGCTGGCGACAGCAAAGCCCAGGAGCAAGCTCGGATCGATGCCAAGGTACTGAAGCGATTCCATTCAAACCCCCATGATGGACTGTGACGCCCACGGTGTCAGATATCTCCGCAGTTTGCCACCGGCAGACACGGATAGCCATAGCCGGCCAGTCTTCTTTTGGGTTCGACCGGGCCGGTGCGCTGTTGTACCAGCCGGGAATTGTTGAGTTCCACGGGCGGCAATGTCGGCACGGCACAAACACGATCCCACCACGGATGCCGGACGTGTTCAGGGGCGGAATCCCTCAGGACTTCGCTTTCTTCGACGGTTTCGACTGGCCAGAACTGTTGAGGGCGACCGCTTCGCGGATCAGCGCCTTGAAGGCGAACTCGTCAACTTCTTCTGCTTCATGGATGTCGATCGCGCGGCGCACATTGCCGACGAGGCTGGCGTTGAAGAGACGGGCCGGATCATTCAGGGACGCACCCCTGGCGAAGGTCAGCTTCACTTTGTCCTTGTAGGATTCGCCCGTACAGATGATGCCGTCGTGCGACCAGACCGGCGTGCCCATCCACTTCCACTCCTCGACGACGTCAGGGTCTGCTTGCTGGATGAGCTTGCGCATTCTGGCCAGGGATGCCCCGCGCCAGTCCCCGAGTTCGGCGATTCTTTCCGCAATGAGTTCCGATGCCGGCTGGCTCTGGCTCGCGTTCGACTTTTTCATGTTGTTTTCCTGGAAGTTCCGTAATAGCTGGCGAGGATATCCTGGTGCCCGGACACAAGCTCAGCTTGGGCGCGTACTCCAGACGCATGTGCTCACGCGTGGACTTGCCCATTGCGCCGTGACCGCTGCCGCGCACAAACTGGCGCGGCTGATCTACACCATGCTGACTAAAGGCGAAGCGTACGCCGACCAGGGGCAAGACTATTACGCGGAGCGTTACGGCGAACGGGTAATGCGACAACTCAATCGACGTGCCAACAAAATGGGAATGAGGCTTGTGGCCGCTGAACCAGCCACCTGAAAAAGCCATTGAAAATCAATTGCTTGGGTGGTGTTTCTTAAGAGATGCGTCACCGTTGTCACCGCCGAGACAAAACCAAATGGGTGGCCCGTGCCGTGGCTTCGTGCTTGACGCAGGCATAGCCCAAGACAGGAAGATTCACACCTTCGAAGAGGCGCTCCCCGGAGCCGAGCAGGACTGGCGATATGGCTATGTGCATCTCATCGATAAGGCGGTGGCGAAGATATTGTTGGATGACATTGACTCCGCCACCAACGCGAACATCTTTGCCTCCGGCGGCTTCCCGGGCGCGCTCAAGAGCGACGGCAGCACCTTCCGTCACGAAGTAAAAGGTCGTTCCGCCGTCCATGACAAGCGGTGGGCGCGGGTAGTTCGTGAGCACGAATACGGGGACGTGATACACAGGGTTCTCGCCCCACCAACCCCGCCAGCTCTCGTCCGGCCATGGACCACGAACAGGCCCGAACATATTCCTGCCGAGGATCCATGCGCCGACGTTCTGGAAACCTCGAGCGGCAAACTCATCGTCGACGCCCGTTTCCCCGCTATCGCTACCAAACAGTTTTTGCTGAAAGGTTCGAGTGGGGAACGCCCAACCATGAAGCGAAGTGCCGCCAACGCCCAGTGGGTTGTTGATGTCCTGGTCTGGACCAGCACCGAAACCGTCCAGTGAAATGGTGAAACTCTCTACGCGAAGCTTGGACATGATGCCTCCCTGATCTGCGAGTGACGACAAAACCCGGTTTGTGATGCCTGACACGATGTAGAACATCGGATATTCCGGGATACCAGTTTATTCAACGGGATAAGCCGGAACGACGGATTGCAAGCAAGCCAGCGCAGCATCGACCTCTGCTAAGCTTGTCAGACAGGCCAGGGCCTGGCAGCGCTCGGTGTTTTCATTTCCATGAAGTCCGTAGCTCAATGCGGGAACCGGCATGCATTGTGTTGTGTACCTCTGCCACGGCATCAGTTTGGCGCAGCAGTTCAGAAATTGCATCTGCAGAGGCTGGTGACGAGACCTTGGCACGGTAGGTGATATTGGTTGCCGCGAGCCCGACGCCAGGAAACTCGGCGCTTGCCTCTACCTCCACACTTTCGATGGCGATGCCGAGTCTTGCGCCTTCGCGGTAGAGGTCGTTGCAATAGCAAGTTGCCAGTGCGAGCACGAGGAACTCTCCGCCATTTACGGCAGAACCAGACCCCGATGCTTTGGCAGGCACAGACAGTCCCTGCATGGTGCCGCCAGTGGAGACGACGACTTCGTGCACCAAGGGAGAGTTTCGAACGATCGCTGAAATTTGCACAAGTGGTTCCATTAGTTTCAGACTGCAGGACCTGACGTAGAGTTCAGCGGCGCGCGGCACCTGCGCGAGTCCGATGGAGCGGCAAGCTGGAAGCGGTCGCCTCAAGACGCTCAGCCAGCCAGACTTTAATAACAGACTGCCTTGCAACCCCCAGTTTGCTGGCCTCACGATCCAGGGAGTCAATCATCCAGGCTGGAAAATCGACGTTCACCCGTTTCTGCTCTTGCAGCACGCGCCTGGCTTTGGACAAGTCCAAGGAAGCCGTGAGGTCGATACCCTCGTCAAACTGTTGCTCGAACTTTTTAGCTTTCATAAAGTACCACCTCTTCTGTGCGTGCGCGACGAACGGATATCAACCCGACATTGGTCTTACGGCAGGTAATGACGGCCGTGTTAGCCCGCAATCCACCTCCGGGCCTCAGCCAGATCAGCATTGGAGAAAACCTTGACCATGCCAGGCATGACAAACCCAAACATTCGTGTCGCATGTGCAATCCACTGAATGTCGGTGACGACCGCGACCCTTTCCCATGCCTTCCAGTGCGCGAGCCCGAGCTTGGCGTCATCCCACATCGCGCCGGAAGTGAATCCTGTGAATTCCGGTGTCAGTTGATAGAGGACTCTGATTCGATTGTGCGTCTTGAGCGCGGCGTCCAGAGCGGGCATAAGGACGGCTTCGTAGTCCCTCGCGTCGACTTCGCCGGATGCGATGACGCCGACAATGTAGTCTGGAAGACTGCTATCAAGTTTCATCATGGCGATGCTCCCTTGGGTAATGCAATGACAGTAACTTCAACGCAGGCGAAGAATCTCGGCATTGCGGCCTAAATCGTCGGATTTCCCGTGAATGAAAATTATCCGGCGGGATAGGCCGGAACGCCGGGCTGCAACCAACCAACATAAGCCCCGTACCCCGCCCGGCATCTTGTATTTTGAAGCAAATACCGTGTTTTTACACCTGGTTTTGACGCCATGAACTCTGTCGTCTGTCTCCCCAATCCAGGCGCCAGGCAGTGCTGCCGCTGGCCGGTTGCTGCAAGGGCAAGCAGCGGGCCGGACCGCCCAATCGTGAGCAAGCTGGCGATGCAGTCGCCGACCTGATTGCCGCCTTTTTGTGGGCCGTTTGCTACTTAACTAATAGCTATCAACGCCCGTAAATACTGAACAAAAGCCCGTTTTAACCCGCGAGTCCCTCTGGCAGGCGATTTTTGGCCCTAAGCGTCATACTTGACTCACCCCTTCCACTCAAGGAGACCTCAATGAAATCACACCGCCTGTTAATCGCCGCTGCCTTGCTCGCCGTTGCCTCGCTGGCCTCTGCCGCCGACGGCTTGATCACCGCCAAAAGCCCGCGCAGCGCCAGGGAGACCATGACCGGGCTGGAAGAGGTGGTGATCAAGCGCGGCCTGAATGTCTTCGCCAGGATAGACCACGCCGCTGGCGCCGAAAAAATCGGCCAGTCGCTGCGTCCCACCGAGCTGCTCATTTTCGGCAGCCCGCAGGGCGGCACGCCGCTCATGCTGTGCGAGCAGACCATCGGCATTGACCTGCCGCTGAAGGCGCTTGTCTGGGAGGACGGCGCGGGCCAGACCTGGCTCAGTTACAACGACCCGGCTTTTCTGGCCCGGCGCCATGGTATGCCGCAGGGCCCGGCGGTTGCATCGCTGCAAAAGGCGCTCGCCGCCATCGCCGGGGCGGCGCTGGCCCCTTAACACTGCACCGGCCCGCCCGCGCGGAGATGCCTTGACCCTCAGTCTTTTCGGCGACGACCCCACGCCCTACACAGCCCCCGAGCCCATCCCGCCCGGCGCCGTGCTGCTGCGCGGCTTTGCCGGCGATGTGGCCGGGGCCCTGATGCAGGCGGTGGACGGCGTGGTTGCGGCCGCGCCGCTGCGCCATCTGGTGGTACCGGGCGGGCGCACCATGTCGGTGGCCATGAGCAATTGCGGCGCGCTGGGCTGGGTGTCCGACCGCGGCGGCTATCGCTACAGCGCCACCGACCCGCTGTCCGGCCTGCCCTGGCCGGCCATGCCGGCGTGCTTCGCCGACCTTGCCGTGCGGGCGGCGGCAGCAGCGGGCTTTGAGGGCTTTCGGCCGGACGCCTGCCTGGTCAACCGCTATGAGCCGGGGGCGCGCCTGTCACTGCACCAGGACCGGGACGAAGGCGACCTGAGCGCGCCGATTGTGTCGGTCTCCCTGGGGCTGCCGGCTGTTTTCCTGTTCGGCGGCACGCGGCGCGGCGACCATGCCCTGCTGGGAAGGCGGCGCATCAACCTGACCTTTCGCCGCGCTGGCGCGCCGGCGTAAAAAATTCCCCGCTGGCTCCATCAATAGTTGTCGCTGGCTCTTGCTGAGCCTGCACCGCGCACGCACAGTCGGGCGGCTCCCAAGGGCCGACTCCCTGCCCTGAAAAAAGCGCGCCCATCCCCGCACCCCACTGTCAAAGGACTTCGCCCATGCCCCCGTCTCCTGATTCGGGCGTCGCAGCCTGATGGGCCTGGCCGCTGGCGCGCTGGCCTTGCCGGCGCTCGCGCAGACGCGCAGCGTCACCATCGGCTACCAGGATTTGCTGGTGCCCATGAAGCTCATCATGGAAAGCACCGAGCTGGAACGCAGCACCGGCTACCGCATCGTGTGGAAGATGTATGACACCGGCGCCGACATCATGAAGGCCATGGCCGCCGGCGAGATCCAGATCGGCGAAGTCGGCTCCAGCCCGCTGACGGCCGCCGCCACCGCCGGGCAGGGCGTGCGCTTGCTGTGGATCTGCGATGACATGGCCAATGCCGAGGCGCTGGTGGTGCGCAACGGCGCGGGCATTGAAAAGCTCCGACCTGCGCGGCAAGACCCTGGCCACGCCCAATCTGAGCACCGCGCATTACCAGCTTTTTGCCGCGCTGACCGAGGCCGGCCTGGTGCGCAGCGTCAAGCTGATGATCATGAAACCGCCCCAGATTCGCGCTGCCTGGGATGCCGGCAGCATTGATGGCGCTTACCTGTGGAACCCGGTGCTAGGACACCTCAAGACCTCGGGCAAGGTGCTGCTGAGCGCGGCCCAGATGGCGCAACGCGGCTACCCGACCTTTGACGGCCTGGCCGGCAACGGCGCCTGGGCCGATGCGAACGAGGGCTTCGTGGTGGCGCTGATCCAGGCCATCGCGCGTGCGCAGCGCAGCTATGCCGAGACGCAGGCCAGCTGGACGCCACAGACGCCGGCGGTGCAAACCATTGCGCGCCTGACCAAGACGCCGCCGGCCGAGGTGCCGGCCGGCATGGCCTTGTACCGCTTCGTGCCGCCCGAAGAACAGCTGGGCACGCGCTGGCTGGGCGGCGGCGCGGCGGCGGCCATGGCCAATACGGCGCTGTTTCAGACCACCATGCTGGTGGCCGGCGTGCCGCTGCCCAGCTATGGCAACTTCATGGCCCCCGGCCCCTTGCGCAAGGCCATGGCGGTGGCGGCGCGTTAAGGCGTTAAGCGCCGGCTGCGATGTCTTGACAAGACAAGGCTCGCGCAGTGTCCGCGCGACGCATCGCAAAAAATCGGCCAAATCCGGCCAATCGATGCGCGCCTTGACCCAGCGCAACATGCCCTGGCCGGATGAATTTGAAAATGGCTAGTGCTGCGCCAGGGTCAAGGGGCATGAGTTTTGCGGTCCCGTGGCGTGACTTTTCAAGATCACGGAACACCGGCATGAACCACCCCGACTGGAACCCGGCGAGCGCTGAAGTCCTGCGCGACCAGCGCGCCGCTTTTGACGCCATGCGCGAACGCTGTCCGGTGGCGAACAGCGAGTTTCTGGGCTGGTCGGTGTTCCGGCACGCCGATGTGGTACGCGTGCTGAACGACCCCGCCAGCTTCAGCAGCGTCGTCTCCAGGCATCTGTCGGTGCCCAACGGCATGGACCCGCCCGAGCACACCGCCTATCGCCAGCTGATCGAGCCCTATTTCGACCCCGAACGCATGGCGGCATTCGCGCCGGCATGCCGCCGGATCGCAGCCGCGCAGGTCGCGTCGCTGCTCGGGTCGCAGGATTCTGGAGTCGAGGTCGAGCTGATGGACGCGCTGGCCCATCCTTTCGCCGTGCGGGTGCAGTGCGAATTTCTCGGCTGGCCGGCGCCCATGCATGAGGCGCTGCGCCTGTGGACGCGCAGGAACCACCAGGCCACGCTGGCGCGCGACCGGGTTGCCATGGCCAAGATCGCGCATGAGTTCGAGGGCTATGTCGACGACCTGCTGCGCAGCCGGCATACGCCCGGCGAGCATCCGGAGCACGACATTGCCGCCAGCCTGCTGGCGCAACAAGTCAATGGGCGGCCGCTGCGCGACGACGAGATTGCCAGCATCCTGCGCAACTGGACGGTCGGCGAGGTCGGCACCATTGCGGCGGCGATTGGCATCCTGGCGCACTATCTGGCCGCACACGCAGCGCTGCAGCAGCGCCTGCGCGCCCAGCCTGCGCTGCTGCCCGCGGCGATTGAGGAAATCCTGCGGATTCACGGCCCGCTGGTGGCCAACCGGCGCCTTGCCACCGCTGCGGTGGAACTGGGCGGGCGGCAAATCGGCGCGGGCGAACGCGTCTCGCTGAACTGGATTGCCGCCAACCGCGACCCGGCGGTCTTCAGCGAGCCCGACGCGTTCAGGCTGGACCGCGACCCGGCCGCCAACCTGCTGTACGGCGCCGGAATTCACGTCTGCCCGGGCGCGCCGCTGGCCCGCATGGAGCTGATTTTGATCATGGAAGAGCTGCTGGGCCAGACCCGCCTGATCAGCCTGCCCGCCGGCCGGCCGCCCACCTTGGCGGTCTACCCAGCCAGCGGCTTTGACAGCCTGCCGCTGCAGGTCGGTTAAGCTGCCGGCAGGAATTTTTCGCGGCCCATGCGCTATAAACAATATAGCAAACAATCACCACATTTATTGGGCTGCAGGCCTATTTCACTAAAAAACAGGCGTGCAATCCCCGAATCAGACCTGTGCGTTTCAGTCCGCCAGCTTGTGCAGCGCCGCGCCCTTGTGCATGGCGATGTGCTCGGTCTTGTCGCTCCTGATCTCATACTGCGGCTCGGCTTCGCTGGCATGGTGCGTATAGCCCTTGTAGTCCACGTTGCGGGTATGCACCTTGATGATTTTTCCGCTGACGTAGCCGGCTTCGGAATTCCACCTGACGTGGTCGCCGACCTTGAAGGCGTGTGGCATGCGGTTTGCTCCTGCTGGGGTGAGGGTTGCGGGTCTCGATCCGCCATGTTGCCCTGAACGCCAGCGGCGCGTCAGGGTCCGGGATTGAGCGCAGGGTCGTCGGCGCCGGGCGCGGTCTTGCACTCCCAGAAAATGCGCGCGCTGCAATGCCGGCAGATTTCCGGGTCGAGCTTGCTGAAAATGGTGGCAATGGCGGTGAACTTGTCCGGGAACTGGTGCTCAGGCCCCAGCACATCGGTAAAGCCGGTCTTGCGCCACATGCGTATCACCTCGGGCCGCGGCCGGTGAAAGTAGAGGTTGCCGCCCATGGCGCGGCGCGCCGCCAGCTCGGCCGCCCACAGCTCGGCACCGGCCAGGTCGATGAAATTCATGCTCTTGGCCATCACCAGCAAATGCTTTTGCGGATTCGGCTGGCTGCGCAGCGCGTGCAGGATGTCGGCGACATGCTGGGTCGCGCCAAAATAGACCTCTCCTTCCATGCGCAGCAGTTTCAGCTGCGGGCATTCAGGCAGGGTTTGATGGGTCGGCTCGTCCGGATCATCCGGCGTGTCGATCACCACGAACTGCCGGTCCAGCCCACGGCTGTCGAAGCCCATGCTGCGCATGGCGGGCCTTGACGTGCGGTACAGGAACAGCATCAGCGACAGCAGCATGCCCAGCAAAATCGCAATCTCCAGCCGTATCGTGACGGTGGCCGCTAGCGTGGCCAGCGCCACCGCGAAATCGCTGCGGCTCAGGGCAAACAGTTCGCGCCAGCGCGCCAGGTCCAGCAAGGCCAGCGCCACCAGCACCAGCAGCGCCGCCAGCGCGGCCATGGGAATCTGCGCCAGCAGGGATGAACTGAGCGCCACCAGCGCCAGCAGCAGCAGTGCCGAAAACACCGAGGCCAGCGGCGTGCGCGCGCCGGCCTCCAGGTTCGGCATGGAGCGGTTCATCGAGCCGCAGGAGACATAGCTGGAGAAAAAACCGCCGACGATGTTCGACAGGCCCTGGCCGCGGAACTCGCGGTTGGCGTCGATGCGCTGGCCCGACTTCAAGGCCACCGTCTTGGCGATCGAGATCGCCTGGCCCAGCGCCACGATGGTCAGCGCAAAGGCCAGCCCGATAAGGTCCGAGGCCTGCGCCCAGCTGATGCGTGGCAGCTCAAAGCGCGGCCAGGGCGTGGCGATGTGGCCGACGGTGCGCAGCGCCGACGATGGTGCCGCGCTGACGTAGTAGCGCCACAGCCAGGCCAGCGCCGTCGCCACCACCAGCCCGATCAGCATGTAAGGCCAGTTGCGGCGAAGGCGGCGCAGCACAAGCGCCACCGCCAGCGTGACGCCGGCCACCGCCAGCGCGGCCGGCTGGGCATGCGGCAGTTGCGTGACTACATGCGCCAGCACCGCGCCCGCGCCATGCCCGGGCGCGGCGGCCAGGCCGAGGAAATCGGGCAGGGCATGCACGGCAATCAGCAGCGCCGCGCCCGAAGTAAAGCCAAACAGCACGGCCGGCGAGATGAAGTTGGCCAGCACGCCCAGCCGCAGCGCGCCGATCAGCCACTGCAGCACGCCGACCATCACGGTGACGGCCAGCGCCAGCTGGATGTATTGCGGGCTGAACGCGATGGCCAGCGGCGACAGCATGGCAAACAGCGCCAGCGAGTTGGCATTGGTCGGGCCCGACATGACGTGCCAGCTCGAGCCAAACAGCGCCGCGATGATGCAGGGAACGATGGCGGTGTACAGGCCGTATTCGGGCGGCAAACCAGCCAGCGTGGCAAAGGCAATGCCCTGCGGCAGCACCAGCACGGCGCCCAGCAGGCCGGCCATGGCGTCAATGCGCAGGGTGGCCGGCGTGACCTGCCGCACCCAGCCGCCAAACAGGCGCTCAAACACGGAGATGAGGGGCCAGGAGTCGTCGGAGCGTAAGGTTTTCATGGCGGGGTTTCAAGCATAGCGTTAGCTCGCCGCGAGCCCTCAGGCCAGGCCCGGCCAGCGCAGCAGCAGCCCGGCCAGACCCGCGGCGGCAATCACCGGAATCACGCCCCATTTGAGCCGCCACAAGGCCAGCGCGGCGCCCACCGTCAGCGCCAGCGCCGCCCAGTCGGGTGGCGTGCCAAAAAAACCGTTGGCGCCCGCCGGGTAGGCGACGGCAAGCATGAAAAACAGCGCCAGATTGGCGATCACGCCGACCACGGCGGCGGTCACCGCGGCCAGCGGTGCGGTCAGCTTCAGGTTGCCGCGCGTGGACTCGACCCACGGCCCGCCCGCCAGGATGAACACAAAGGAGGGCAAAAAAGTGAACCAGGTCGCCACGCAGGCGGCCAGCGCCGCGCCGAGGAACAACATGTCCGGGCCGGCCACCTGTTTGACCCAGCCGCCGACAAAACCGACAAAAGCCACCACCATGATGAGCGGGCCGGGCGTGGTTTCGCCCAGCGCCAGGCCGTCCATCATCTGCGCCGTGCTCAGCCACTGGTAATGCTCGACCGCCGCCTGGTTCACATAGGGCAGCACCGCGTAGGCGCCGCCAAAGGTCAGCAGCGCGGCCTTGGTGAAAAACCAGCCGATCTGCGTCAGCGTTCCCTGCCAGCCATAGCTGAAAAACAGCACCGCCATCGGCAGCAGCCAGAGCGCCGCGCCGGCCAGCAGCACGACGGCCAGACGCGAACGCCGGAACAGCGCGTGCGGCGGCGTCAAGGTGTCATCGTCGATCAGCGCCGCCTGGTGCACGCTGTTCGGCGCCGATGGCTGGCCCTTGCCACGCGTCAGGCTGGCCGGCGCCACCCGCGCCAGCACGGCGCCCGTCAGCATGGCGCCCAGCACGACCAGCGGAAAGGGCAGCCCGAGCGCCCAGATCGCTATGAAACTCATAGCTGCAATCACCCATGGAACGGGGACTAGCAGCGGATTTCCCAATGATTTGCTGGCAATCCGGTGCAGCGCGTGCAGCACGATCGCCGCCACCGCCGGCTTGATGCCGTAGAAGATGCCGGCCACCAGCGGCTGCTGGCCAAAGGCCATGTAGATCCAGCTCAGGGCAATCAGCAAAACCAGCGAGGGCAGGACGAAGAGCGCACCGGCCACCACGCCGCCCCGGGTCTTGTGCATCAGCCAGCCCAGGTAGGTGGCCAGCTGCTGCGCCTCGGGGCCGGGCAGCACCATGCAGAAATTGAGCGCGTGCAGAAAGCGCTTTTCCGACACCCAGCGGCGCTTTTCCACCAGCTCGCGGTGCATGATGGCGATTTGCCCGGCGGGACCGCCAAAGCTGATGAAGCCCAGCTGCAGCCAGAAGCGAAAAGCCTCGGCAAAGGAAACGACCGGCGGCTGGCTGGCGGCGGGAGCGTTCACGCAGGGGCCAGTCCGGCAGCCGGGCTCAGGCGCGGCGGAACTTGAACACGGCGCGGCTGGCGCGGGCGTTCGGCCAGAAGCGCACTTCGCGGCCGTCCTGCAGGCCGAACTCGTCCAGCACCCGCAGCTGGTTTTTCAGCGCCAGCGCCTCAAAGTCGCGCAGCGTGCCGACGCGGATATTGGGCGTGTCATACCACTGGTAGGGCAGCGCCCGCGTCACCGGCATGCGGCCGCGCAGCACGGCCAGGCGGTTGGGCCAATGGGCAAAATTGGGAAACACCACAATGCCCAGGCGGCCCACGCGCGCGGTTTCGCGCAGCATGACTTCGGCATTGCGCAAATGCTGCAGCGTGTTGATCTGCAGCACCACGTCGAACGAAGCGTCGCCGAACAGCGCCAGGCCTTCTTCGAGGTTGAACTGGATGACGTTGACGCCGCGCGCCACGCAGGCCTGCACATTGGCGTCGTCGATCTCGACGCCGTAGCCCGAGCAGCCACGCTCACGGATCAGGTAGTCGAGCAGCTCGCCGGTACCGCAGCCCAGGTCGAGCACGCGCGAGCCCTTGGGCACGAGCCGGGCAATCGACAACAGATCGGGCGACGGCGCGCTGGCCTGAATGACGCCGTTCATACCGCCACCTTGCTATTGAAATAAGAGCGGACTACGCCCATGTAACGTGGGTCATCGAGCAAAAATGCATCATGCCCATGGGGCGCGTCGATTTCGGCGTAACTGACGTCGCGCTGGTTGTCGAGCAGCGCCTTGACGATTTCGCGGCTGCGCGCCGGCGCGAAACGCCAGTCGGTGGTGAAGCTCACCAGCAGGAATTTCGCAGTGGCCCCGGCCAGCGCCCGGCTCAGGTCGCCGCCCGACTCGCTGGCCGGGTCGAAGTAGTCGAGCGCGCGGGTGATCAGCAGATAGGTGTTGGCGTCAAAGTACTCGGCGAACTTGTCGCCCTGGTAGCGCAAATAGCTTTCGATCTGGAACTCGACTTCCTGAGTCGAGTATTTGAAAGGCGAAGCGAGAAGCCGGGGGGCTCCCTCTTCACCAGCGAGGGCCGCGGAACCGGCTTCGCCGGGCCGCAGGCGCAGCGCCCCCTCGGGGGGCAGCGAACCACGCGAAGCGGGGAGCGTGGGGGCCTGTTGCCTGCCGAACTTCTCGTTCATCACGTCGTCGCTCAGGTAGGTGATGTGGCCGATCATGCGGGCGATGCGCAGGCCGCGCTTGGGCAGCACGCCGTGGCGGTAGAAATGCCCGCCGTGAAAGTCCGGGTCGGTCACGATGGCGCGGCGCGCGACCTCGTTGAAGGCAATGTTCTCGGCCGTCAGGTTGGGCGCGCTGGCCACCACCACGGCGTGGCGCACGCGCTCGGGGTGCTGCAGCGTCCAGGCCAGCGCCTGCATGCCGCCCAAGCTGCCGCCCATGACGGCCGCCAGCGTCTGGATGCCCAGCGCGTCGAGCAGCCTGGCTTGGGCGTTAACCCAGTCCTGCACGGTGACAACCGGGAAATCGACGCCGTAGACCTCGTTCGTGTCGGGGTTGATCTGCATCGGCCCGGTCGAGCCAAAGCAGGAGCCCAGGTTGTTCACGCCAATGACAAAAAACCGGTTGGTGTCGACCGGCTTGCCGGGGCCGATCATGGTGTCCCACCAGCCTTCACTCTTGTCCCGGGGCTGGCCGGCCTCGTCCAGATAGACACCGGCCACATGGTGCGAAGCGTTCAGCGCATGGCAGATCAGCACGGCGTTGGATTTGTCGGCGTTGAGCTGGCCGTAAGTCTCAAAGCTCAGGTCGTAGGCGCGGATAGCCGCGCCACTGCGCAGCGGCAGCGCCTCGGCAAAGTGCATCGACGCTGGCGTGGCAACAAGAAGGGAAGCAGCAGACACGATAGTAAGACCCCGTCAATAAACGAACAGGAGAACGAAGCGGCCAAAAGAAAACCCGGCATCGCCAAGGGCGAGTCCGGGTTGATGGCGCTTCGTCTTTAGCGGTACTTTTTAAGCGCCCGCAAGCTGGGCAAATCGGCGCTGGGCAAAGTATAGCAATCTACACTTTTACCAGCAGCGCCAGCACGCCGATGACGGCAAAGATCAGCGCCGAGACGATGTGCACGACGCGCAGCGGCACCAGGCGCGTGACGCGCTCGCCCAGCCAGACCACCGGCGCGTTGGCCAGCATCATGCCCAGCGTGGTGCCGGCGACGACGGCGTAATAGGCCTCAAAGCGGGCTGCCAGCATCACGGTCGCAATTTGTGTCTTGTCGCCCATTTCCGCCAGGAAGAAGGCCAGCACGGTGGTGCCGAACACGCCAAAGCGCGGCGCGCCAGGGGTATCGACGTCATCAAGCTGGTCGGGAATCAGCATCCATGCCGCCAGCGCGAGAAACGACGCCGCCAAAATCCAGCGCAGGCTTTGCGGGCTGAGCAGGGTCGTTACCCATGCGCCAACTGCGCCCGCCATGGCATGGTTGGCAATGGTGGCCACGAAAATGCCGAGGACGATGGGCCAGGATTTGCGGAACCGGGCCGCCAGTACCAGGGCGAGAAGTTGGGTTTTGTCACCCATTTCGGCAAGCGCGACGATGCCGGTGGAGACGAGGAAAGCTTCCATGAAATAACTCCGGCCGGACAAAAACCAATGACTGCACGGCAACCCCGGCGCATGCGGCGGCTGTGCAGTCAAAGGTCTCGCTTGATCCGAAGACCGCTTGCGCCATGCCCGTGGTGGACAAGTCTGTTGACGCAAGCCCCTTTCAGAAATGAAAGGCTGGCTACTCCCCAATGACAGCGCAGATTATATCGGCTGAGAGCGCGTATCAGCCCTTCAGCGAACGCAGCGTGAACGGATTGCACGGTTTTGGTCCTGTGAAGGCGTGTTTCTTGCTTGTATTTGGTGCGTTCCGCCAAATCGGCGTAAAACCGCACCAAATCATCACATTTCAGGGAAAGAGCAATTTATGGAAGCACTAAAACAGGGCTCGGATGCCTTGTTCATTCTCCTGGGCGGCATCATGGTGCTGGCCATGCATGCCGGTTTTGCCTTCCTTGAACTGGGCACTGTGCGCAAGAAGAACCAGGTCAATGCGCTGGTGAAGATTCTGGTGGACTTCTCGGTATCGACCGTGGTGTATTTCGTGGTCGGTTACGGCGTGGCCTATGGCACTCACTTTTTTGTGGGCGCAGAAGAACTGGCGGCAAGAAACGGTTTCGAGCTGGTCAGGTTCTTCTTTCTGCTGACCTTCGCAGCCGCCATTCCGGCGATCATTTCGGGCGGCATTGCCGAACGTGCGCGCTTTTACCCCCAACTGATTGCAACAGCGGTCATCGTGGGCCTGGTCTACCCATTTTTCGAGGGAATTGTGTGGAACCACCATTTCGGCGTACAGGCCTTGATCCAGTCCTTGACGGGCGCGGAGTTCCATGATTTTGCCGGCTCGATCGTGGTGCATGCTGTGGGCGGCTGGCTGGCGCTGCCGGCGGTGATCCTGCTGGGCGCGCGCAGCAACCGTTACCGCAAGGACGGCGCCGTGTCGGCGCATCCGCCTTCGAGCATTCCGTTTCTGGCGCTGGGCGCCTGGATACTGACGGTGGGCTGGTTCGGCTTTAACGTGATG
The DNA here is from genome assembly GCA_046597475.1 of Polaromonas sp. GTDB lineage: Bacteria > Pseudomonadota > Gammaproteobacteria > Burkholderiales > Burkholderiaceae_C > Polaromonas. The sequence continues at coordinate 15,416 of JBKJKI010000158.1, forward strand.
AGCGCGCAGACCATCGACAAGATATCGGGTCTGGTCGCCGTTAACTCACTGATGGCCATGGTGGGCGGCACGCTGGCAGCGCTGGTGGCAGGCAAGAACGACCCGGGTTTTGTGCACAACGGACCGCTGGCCGGGCTGGTGGCGGTGTGCGCGGGCTCTGATGTGATGCATCCGCTGGGTGCGCTGGTCGTCGGCGCGGTGGCGGGCGGCGTCTTCGTGGTGATGTTCACGCTGACGCAGAACAAGTGGAAGATCGACGATGTGCTCGGCGTCTGGCCGCTGCACGGCCTGTGCGGCACCTGGGGTGGCGTCGCCGCCGGCATTTTTGGCAGCAAGGCGCTGGGCGGCTTGGGCGGCGTGAGCCTGGGCGCGCAACTGATCGGCAGCGTCATGGGTGTTGCATGGGCGCTGCTGATGGGCCTGCTGGTCTACGGAACGCTCAAGAAAACCATGGGGCTCCGCCTGAGCCAGGAAGAGGAGTTTCAGGGCGCTGATTTGTCCATCCACCGCATCGGAGCCACGCCCGAGCGCGAAGTCACCTGGTAGGCGTCATCCCGCATTGGCGCAAGTTGCTATCTATTAAATAGCGACAAACGACCATCCTTATTGGGCGAGACGCCGTTTATTGGATGAATTGACGTTAGGGTCGGGAAGCAGCGGCCAGCACGTGCGGTCGCATCCGGTTTTTTTGTAATCAATTGTGATGTGCGACGTCTCCGCCAGCTTCGCCGGGACTGGTGTTTCGCACTGCTATTCACAACCGCCGCCGGGAGACCGAGTCGGCGCGCGCGAAATAGAAAAACGGGGAGAAAAGACGGGGCGGCAGACACCGCTGGCGTGAACGCCGAAAAGACACGAAAAAATGCCGGGAACGCCCGCCCGTGCGGCTCTGCGGCGCATCAAGAGTCAAAAAAATTTGTTTGCATTTCGAATAACCGGCGCATAATAGATCAGTGTGAATGAAAAATTTCGCACACGTTAGGTGATCGGTAAGTTTCGCGCGCTACAGCGGTACGTTTAAGATTTGTTGTGCTTTCGGGACCCCATCGCTTTTGTTTTTGTGTTTTAGAGGAGTCCCTTCATGGGCAACAAACTATACGTCGGCAACCTGCCTTACTCGGTGCGTGACGAAGACCTGCAACAATCTTTTGGCCAATTCGGCGCTGTTACCAGCGCTAAAGTCATGATGGAACGCGACACCGGTCGCTCCAAAGGCTTTGGCTTTGTCGAAATGGCAAGCGATGCAGAAGCTCAAGCGGCCATCAACGGCATGAACGGTCAGCCTTTGGGCGGCCGTAGCGTTGTCGTGAACGAAGCCCGTCCGATGGAAGCACGTCCTCCACGTACCGGCGGCTTCGGCGGCGGTGGTGGCGGTTACGGCGGTGGTGCTGGTGGCGGCGGCGGTGGTGGATATGGCGGCGGTGGCCGTTCGTCCGGCGGCGGCAGTGACGGCGGCTTCCGTAGCCCGTACGGCCGCGGCGGTGCTGGCGGCGGACGCTCCGGTGGCGGCGGTGGTGGTGGACGCGGCGGCTACTAAGCCCTGCTCTTTCGCTGCTGGCTAACTGGCCAGCGCAAAAAAGTTACTCTCTGACCCTTGGCTTCGGTCTCGTTCAGAGGGTGCTTAAAAAAGGCTTCAAGACTTTGGTTTTGAAGCCTTTTTGCGTTCTTGTCATCCATCCACATCGGGTTTATGTTCAGCGATCAGCCCATAAAACCGATGCGGGCCGCAAGCGCACGGTGCCACCCATGCCGCGCCTCAGGCTTCACCCTGGCGGCGTTTGCGCGCTCGACCTGACAGCGCCCAATCGAAGACTGCATTTGGCAGCAGGCGCAGCAGCTTGGCCACTACGCCCATCGGCCAGGGAATGACCCGGTAACTATGGCCCGCCTGGATGGTGCGAAATGCGGCTTCGGCAAAGTCTTGCGCCTTCATGAGGAAGGGCATGGAATAACGGTTTTGGCGGGTTAGCGGCGTGTCTATATAGCCCGGGCAAATGGTCACCACCTTCACCCCGCTGGACCTGAGTTCGCCGCGCAGGCTTTCACAGTAGCTGATGACGGCCGCCTTGCTGGCGCAGTAGGCACCGTGGCCGGGCAGGCCGCGTATGCCGGCCACGCTGCCAACTCCCACCAGCTCGCCAGTGCCCCGCGCCACCATGCCCGCAATGAAGGGGTGGAAGGTGGCCGCCACGCCCGTGACATTGGTCGCCAGCGTCTGCGCCATCACGGCGAGGTCTTCGCGCACAGCGGTGTCCATGCCCATGCTGATGCCCGCGTTGGCAATCACCACGTCGGGTACGCCCTGCGCGGCAATGCAGGCCTGACCGGCGGCAACCATGCTGGCAATATCGGACACATCGGCGCCATACACCCGGAAACGCCCCGGCTGGATGGCGTTTGACTCCGCCCAGGCATGCACCTCGGCCGTACGGCGCGCAGCAAGGGCCAGCCGGTAGCCGGCAGCGAAATAACGCAGGGCAAGAGCCTGGCCGATGCCGCTCGAAGCGCCGGTGATGAAGACGAGTCTGGACATGATGAATCTGCGCCTGCAGTTGGGAGGTCAATCGGGCGCCCGCCTGGCCTCGCCGGGAGGTCGGAGGTCGGCGCGGGCTAGGGGAGAGGCCGGGCCGGCGATTTCGGCATCAGCACACCCTTGACGCGGCCATTGAGAAGGGCAACCTGGTCCAGGTTGTTGTAGGAAAAATTGTCCCCGGTGAACTGGTCGGTGCCGCGGATCAGCAATACCGGTTTATGGGACGTGACACGCTCTTCATTCAAAAATGCATGCAGAAACTCACCCCGGAATTCGAGACGGGGATTCTCCCTGCCGCCAGCGTCCTTGCTGGCCTCGCGTATCACGCGCGCGTTGCCGGTCAGCTGCACTTCCGAGCCGTCTCCATTGGTATACGCCCGGATGGCGGTGGCCGTGGTGACCTGTCCGTCAGGGGTGATGCTGCGTACCCTGGCCTGGTCAATCTCAAGGATGTCGGTATCCTGAAAATGCCTTGCCTCCGTGCCGTAAATTTCGCTTTTGAGCTTGCCGCTTTCGTCAAAGGTTTTTACGGTGAATTTGTGCATAAAGTAGTCGATCTCGTGCCTGGCTTCCGAGGCTGCCTGCGGCGAGCTGAAGATCGGTGTATTGCGCACCAGCCAGTAAGTGCCCAGTGCCAGCACCCCCATCGTCAGCAAGGGCATGTAGATGGCCATGCGATCCCACTGCCGCAGGATGCTGCGCCAGATGCCGATCTTTTGCGTCGGCACGATGGGGCGGTCATCAAGCGGAGCAGCCATTGAACTTCCCTTCATAGGGTGTAGTCGCGCAGCAAGCTGGCGTAGCGTCCGCTGGCATGCAGCAGCAAATCGCAGAATTCGCGCGCCGCGCCCTGGCCGCCACACGCCTGCGTGACGTGGTGGGCAAGCACCCTGGCCTCAAGGTGCGCATTGGCCGGCGCGCAGCTGAAGGCCACACGGCGCATCACCGGCAAGTCGGGCCAGTCGTCACCCATCGCAGCGGCGCGGCTCCAGTCCAGCCCCAGTGCCTGCAGCGTGAGTTGCGCGGCCGGTCGCTTGTCTTCGGTGCCGAAGTGGGCGTGGCTGATGCCCAGCGCGCGAAGCCGCGCACGCAACGCCGGGCTGTCGCGACCGGTGATCACGGCGGGGGTGATACCCGCTTTTTGTAATAGCTTCAGGCCATGTCCGTCCAGCGTGTTGAAACGCTTGACGGTTTCACCTTCTTCAGACAGGTAGATGCCGCCATCGGTCAACACGCCGTCGACGTCGAAAAATGCCACTTTCACGCCTTGCGCAAGCAGCAGCAGTTCGGGCGGAAACCTCATGGCGGCAACCACCGGAGACAGCGCATCGGTCGAAGTGGCGAGCCTGGGGGTCGGGCCAGCCGCCGGGCCGCCCCAAAGCGGGCCAGCCCCCTCGGGGGGCAGCGCAGCACACGAAGTGGCAAGCGTGGGGGTCGTCATATCACTTTTGCCCGCATCAGGTCATTGGTATTGAGCGCGCCGCACAGCGCGCCCGCATCATCGACCACCAGCACGCTGGTGATGCGGTGCAATTCCATCAGCGCCACGGCTTCCACTGCAAGAGCGCTTGCGCGCACCGTGCGCGGATCGGCGTGCATGACTTCTTCTGCCGTGCGGCTGCGCAGGTCGACACCTTTTTCCACCAGGCGGCGCAGGTCGCCGTCGGTAAAAATCCCCAGCACGCGCTGCTGCTCATCCACCACCGCAGAGGCGCCCAGGCCCTTGGCGCTCATCTCGCGCATCAGGTCGGTAAATGAGGTCTGCGGGCCCACCCGGGGCACGGCATCGCCGCTGCGCATCACGTCATGGACATGCGTCAGCAGTTTTCGACCCAGCGCGCCGCCGGGATGGGAGCGGGCAAAATCCTCTTCCCTGAAACCGCGCGCGTCCAGCAGCGCCACGGCCAGCGCGTCGCCCAGCGCCAGTTGCGCCGTGGTGCTGGCGGTCGGCGCCAGGTTCAGCGGGCAGGCTTCTCGCGCCACGCTGCTGTCCAGAACCACATCGGCCTGCCTGGCCAGAGCCGACTGCAGGCCGCCCGTGATGGCGATGAGCGCCACGCCCAGCCGGCTCAGCACCGGCAGTATGGCGACCAGTTCCTCGCTCTCGCCGCTGTTGGAAATCGCCAGTACCAGGTCGCTGGCCTGGATCATGCCCAGATCCCCATGGCTGGCTTCGGCCGGGTGCACGAAAAGCGCCGGCGTGCCGGTTGATGCCAGCGTTGCGGCAATCTTCCGGCCAATGTGTCCGCTCTTGCCCATGCCCATGACCACCACCCGGCCAGGGCAGGCCCCGATGCGGCCGACCGCGTCGACGAACTCGTCGCCGACGCGCGCGGCCAGGGCAAGCACCGCCGCCGCCTCGATCTCGAAAGTCTTCCGGGCAAGGCCCAGCACTTGGGGTGCATCAAGGTTCGCGGCATCAAGTCTCATGGCAGCATTCTATCGAGGAGCACCTGGCGCAAACCGTGCCTACGGCGCGGCAAAAAATGCCGGAAGCCGCAAACCCATCCGCTACCATCAACGCATGAGTGCGCTTGAACTGACCCTGCTGTACCTGCTGGCTGCAGTGCTGGGGGTCGTTGCCTGCCGCTCGCTCAAGTTACCGCCCATGCTGGGCTACCTGGCGGTGGGCGTGGTGATTGGCCCGCATACGCTGGCGCTGGCCAACAATTCCGACGGCGTGCGCCACCTGGGCGAGTTCGGCGTGGTGTTCCTGATGTTTGTGATCGGGCTGGAGTTCAACCTGCCCAAGCTGCGCTCCATGCGCCGCCATGTCTTCGGCCTGGGCCTGCTGCAGGTGACACTGACCATGGTGCTGGTTACCACGGGCTCGCTGTTTCTGGCCGCGCTGGCGCCGACGCTGTGGAAGATGAACTGGCAGACCGCGCTGGCGCTGTCGGGCACCATGGCCATGAGCAGCACGGCCATTGTGGTCAAGCTGCTGTCAGAGCGCCTGGAGATGGAGTCCGAGCACGGCAAGCGCGTGATGGGCGTGCTGCTGTTCCAGGATCTGGCCGTGGTGCCGCTGCTGGTGCTGATTCCGGCGCTGGGCTCGCCGGCCGACACGCTCTTCATCGCGCTGGCGCTGGCCGGACTGAAAGCCGCCGTGCTGGTGGGCCTGCTGCTGACCGGCGGCCAGCGCGTGATGCGCTGGTGGCTGACCCTGGTGGCCAGGCGCAAGAGCGCGGAGCTGTTTGTCCTCAACCTGCTGCTGGTCACGCTAGCCCTGAGCTGGCTGACCGAACTGGCTGGCCTGAGCCTGGCGCTGGGCGCCTTCATCGCCGGCATGCTGATCTCGGAAACCGAATTCAAGCACCAGGTGGAAACCGATATCCGGCCCTTTCACGACGTCTTGCTGGGGCTGTTTTTCATCAGCGTCGGCATGATGCTGGACTGGCATGAGGTGGCCAACCACTGGGCGCTGGTGCTGCTGCTACTCACGCTGCCGGTGCTGTTCAAGCTGGTGCTGGTCACCGCGCTGGCGCGCCTGCTGGGATCGACCGCGGGCGTGTCCCTGCGCGCGGGCCTGTACCTGGCGCAGGCCGGCGAGTTCGGCTTTGTGCTGCTGGCGCTGGCCAACCGGGGCCAGCTGATTCCGCCCAGCTTGCTCAATCCGATACTGGCCAGCATGGTGCTGTCCATGCTGGCCACGCCCTTCATCATCATGTACAGCAACCGCATCGTAATGAAGCTGGTCTCCAGCGAGTGGCTGCTGCAGTCGCTGCAGATGACGACGATTGCCAGCAAGTCCATGAACGTGAACCGCCACGTCATCATCTGCGGCTATGGCCGCTGCGGGCAGAACCTGGGCCACATCCTTGAGCGCGAAGGCATTCCCTACATGGCACTGGACCTGGACCCGGACCGCGTGCGTCAGGCCGCTGCTGCCGGCAATTCAGTGGTATTTGGCGACGCGGTCCGGCTGCAGTCCCTGATAGCGGCCGGTCTGGCCCGGGCCAGCGCCGTGGTGGTGACCTACCTGGACACCGCCAGCGCGCTCAAGGTGCTGGCCAACACGCGCGCCCATGCGCCCACCGTGCCGGTGATCGTGCGAACGGTCGATGACCGTGACCTTGAAAGACTCAAGGCCGGCGGCGCGACCGAAGTCGTTCCCGAGGCGATTGAAGGCAGCCTGATGCTGGCCAGCCATGCGCTGGCGCTGGTGGGCGTTCCCATGCGCCGCGTGATCCGCGTCGTGCAGGACCAGCGCGATGCCCGCTACAACCTGCTGCGCGGTTTTTTTCGGGGTGCCGATGACGATACGGCTGATGAACTCGAACAGGAGCGCCTGGCCACCGTGACGCTGGCGCCGGGCATCAGGTCGGTCGGCCAGACACTGGGCGCGCTGGCGCTGCACACGGCAGACGTTCGGGTCGTCAGCGTGCGGCGCGGCAACGGCAAAACCCTCAAGCTCACCGACGAGACGCGCCTGCAGGACGGTGACACCCTGGTACTGTCGGGCAAGCCCGAGGCGCTGGCCATCGCCGAGCAGGCCTTGCTTCAAACCTAAGCCTGGCCGCAGCAGCGTGCTGCGCGAGGCAAAATGAGGTCCCTGCAGAACCTTGAGCCCAACGCCATGCCCGACACCCGCGCCCCTTCCGACTACGCATCCCTGCTGCGCCAGCACATTCGCACCGTGCCTGACTGGCCGGCACCGGGCGTGCAGTTTCGCGATATCACGCCGCTACTGCGGGATCCCCAGGTTTTCCGGGTCCTGATCGAGGCTTTTGTGCGCCGTTACAGCGACCCGGCGCTGCGGCCCGACGTCGTCGCGGGGCTTGACGCACGTGGCTTCATCCTGGGAGCCGTGGTGGCCTACGAACTCAAGGTGGGCTTCGTGCCTATCCGCAAGAAGGGCAAGCTGCCCTTCACCACGGTGCAGGAAACCTACGAGCTGGAATACGGCAGCGCCACGGTCGAGCTGCACACCGACGCGGTGAAAAAAGGCAACCGCGTGCTGCTGATTGACGACCTGATTGCCACCGGCGGCACCATGCTGGCCGGTAAAAAACTGCTGGAAAAACTGGGCGCCACCGTCACCGAAGGCGCGGCCATTGTCGATCTGCCCGAACTCGGCGGCTCAAGCCTGCTCAAGGCAGAAGGACTACCGCTTTTCACGCTGGTTGATTTTTCCGGGCGCTAGCGCCTGCGGCTGTTAGCTATTAAAAACATAGCTAACAATTACCGTATTCATTGGGCAAGAGCCTTGTTTTACCGAGAAACAGGCAATTCACACCATCCGCCACCGCAGCAGCGTCTAGTTCAGTTCGCCGTATTGCGTGGTGCTCAATACCGGTGATGATCCGGCCTCGGTGACCTCGGTATCTTCAAAGTCGTCTAAGCGAGGCGCGGACGGGCGCCAGCCGCCACTCTTTTTCACGCTCTTTTCGGCTGCGGCACCGGGGTGGCGCGCCGAAGCGGCGAGCAGTGCCTGCTGAAAAGCGGCCACTTCCTCGGCCTGAACCGGCTCGAAGCGTGCCGCCATGGGCCTGACTGATGGGGTCTCGGCGGGCCGCGCTGGTTTGCTGATGCTGGCCACCTCATGGACGCGCCAGTACACGGCTGACACGGTGATGTCAAAGCGCAGCCTGGCGCTTTGCATAATCAGCAGTTCGATCGCCCCGAGCTGCGGCGCGGCGTCGCCGGCCACCCATTGCAGGTCCATCATGGCGAGAAACTCATCCCCGCCCGGATCCAGGGAAAGCACCTTGAACCGGTAGCTGGCCGACAGCACGCCGGCGCGCGTCATGGCTTCGCGAATGGCCACATACATCTGCTCCCGGCGGGCATGGCGCTTGACCTTACGGCCGTCTTCGGGATGGCCAGCGTCAGATCCCATAGGTTGGGGCAGCACCAGTGCCGGCCGCCTGCCGCCCTGAATGATCTGCGCTGCCTCAGGGCTGGCGGCGGAAGGCGTCTGACGGGTTCTTCCCGAAAACCAGTGGAGAAAAGACATCTGGCAAGGCCTCTATGGGTGAATGCGCACGCTCCGGTTTGCAGCACTGGCCACCGGGCGAAGGGAAGTCGGCCATTGTCGTTGATAGGAGGCCCCGATCAGGGCTGTTACGCCCGGGGCCGGCGGGGTCTGACTCTCAGGTCACCGCCACCCGGCGCGGGCGCACATAGAGGCGCCTGGCCATGACCGACGCCATGGCGAGCGTCAGTTCCAGCGCAATCGGCCCATGACGGCTGGCCAGATCGGCAAACCGCAGCGGCGTGAGGCACCACAGCCGGCACGGCGTTGAAAAGCGGCAAGGACTGTTAACGATTTACAACTTATGGTTATATTTGATACTAAATAGTAACTGACCAGCCCTCGCGGCCCGGATGCGCGCCATCTCCCGATGTTGCTGCGCCGCCTATTTCCCGATGCAAAAACTCGAGAAAATCTCTCCCAGCAAATCATCGGAGCTGAAGGCCCCGGTAATCTCACTCAGGTGGAGCTGTGCCTGGCGCAGATCCTCGGCCAGCAGATCCAGCGCGGGCCGGGTCGCGTTGAGCTGGTCCAGCGCGGCCAGCAGTTGCTCCTGCACGCGATGCAGCGCCCGCACATGCCGTTCACGCGCCATGAACACGCCTTCGGGCGCGGCTTGCCAGCCCACGACCTTCAACAGCTGCTCACGCAGGGCCTGCAAGCCACTGCCGGTCCTGGCGGAAATCAGCACCCCACCGGGGAGATGCGCCAGGGTTTCGGCGCTGGCCAGATCTGATTTGTTCCAGACGTCGATGACAGGCGTGCTTTGAGGTAGTTTTTCGGCTATCGTCCTTGCAATACGGGCATCATCAGCTATGTAATCAATAGCATCCGGTGTTTTCTGGCCAGCCGGCTGCCGGCTCAGGTCGTGCAGAAATAGCACGGCGTCGGCGCTTTCAATTTCCGTCCACGCGCGCTCGACACCGATTTTTTCAACCTCGTCCTGCGTCTCGCGCAGGCCTGCCGTGTCCACCACATGCAGCGGCACGCCTTCAATTTGTATCAGTTGCGAGACCTTGTCACGCGTGGTGCCGGCCACCGGCGTGACGATGGCCAGTTCGGCCCCCGCCAGCGCATTGAGCAACGAGCTCTTGCCGGCATTGGGCTGGCCGGCAATCACCACCTTGATGCCCTCGCGCAAAATGGCGCCCTGCGTCGCCTTTTGCAGCACGCCAGCCAGTGTCGCCCGCAGCCGCTGCAGCTGGCCGTGGGCGTCGGCCTGCTGCAGGAAATCGATGTCTTCTTCCGGAAAGTCAAGCGTGGCCTCGACCAGCATGCGCAGATGCGTCAACTGCCCGAGCAAGGCATTGACCGCACCCGAAAACTCGCCCGACATGGACCGGGCTGCCGAACGGGCTGCCGTTTCGGTGCTGGCATCAATCAGGTCGGCGATGCCTTCGGCCTGCGCGAGGTCGATCTTGTCGTTGAGAAAGGCCCGCTCGGTAAACTCGCCCGGCCGGGCCAGCCGCAAGCCAGGCATTCCGGCCAGGCCAGTGTGCGGATCCAGCGCCGCGCCGGCCTGCAGGCATCGCGCCAGCAGGAGCTGCAGCACGACCGGACCGCCATGCGCCTGGAGTTCGAGCACATCTTCGCCGGTATAGGAGTGGGGCGCCGGAAAAAAAATCGCCAGCCCCTGATCGATCACCTCGCCGTTGCCATCACGAAACGGCAGGTAGGTGGCCTGGCGCGGCGATAGGGCGCGGCCGCAGATGGCGGCAATCACCGGTGCAATCTGCTGGCCGGAAACGCGGACGATGCCCACCCCCCCGCGACCGGGCGCAGTGGCGATGGCGGCGATGGGCTGGTGATGGCGGGCAAGCATGGCGCTGCAATGTTAAAGGGCCGCTGAGCGGCCCTTTTTTACATTACCTGAATTTCGGCAGATTGAACTGCGGCGGCACGCCCATCCGGGTGTTGATGACCCACTGCTGGGTGATCGACAAAATGTTGTTGGTAATCCAGTAGAGCACCAGGCCGGCCGGGAAGAAGAAGAACATCACACTGAAAATCAGCGGCATGAACCACATCAGCTTGGCCTGCATCGGATCGGGCGGCGCCGGATTGAGCGCGGTCTGCAGCAGCGTGGTGAGGGTCATGAAGACGGGCAGGATGAAGTAAGGGTCTGGCGCAGACAGATCGTGAATCCAGAGAACCCAGGGCGCGTTGCGCATTTCAACGCTCGATAGCAGCACCCAGTACAGCGCGATGAACACCGGTATCTGGATCATGATCGGAAAGCAGCCGCCGACCGGGTTGACCTTCTCCTCGCGGTAGATCTTCATCATCGCCTGCTGCATTTCCTGCGGCTTGTCCTTCAGGCGGGCGCGCATTTCGGTGATCTTGGGGTTGATCGCCTTCATCTTGGCCATGCTGGAATAAGCCTTGGCATTGAGCCAGTAAAAAGCGATCTTGAGCAGCAACACCAGCGCCACGATGGACCAGCCCCAGTTCTGGATGAAGCCGTGCAGCTTGTCGAGCAGCCAGTACAGTGGCTTGGCAAGAATGGTCAGCCAGCCGTAGTCCTTGACCAGTTCAAGGCCGGGTGTGATGGCCTCCAGCGTTTTTTCTTCCTGGGGGCCGACAAACAGACTGGATTCGACGGTTTTGCTCGCTCCCGGCGCAATGCTCTCAAGCGGGGCAATCATGCCGACCGCATACAGGTTGGTATCCACCTTGCGCAGGAACAGGTCCCGCTTCAGGCCGTCAGGCAGTATCCAGGCCGACGCAAAATAGTGCTGCACCATCGCCACGTAGCCGTTGCTGGCTTCCTTCTCGACATCGACCTTGTTGCTTTCAATCGTCTTGAATTCAACTTTCTGGTACTTCTTGGCATCGGTGTATACAGCCGGGCCGGTGAAGGTCGAATAGAACGAAGGCATGTACTGCATGCCAAAGTAATGCAACAGTTTGGGCGCCGGAATCTTGTTGACCGGGTCGTTGCCATCGCGCACGAGCTGCATGTAGAGCTGTGGCGTCACGGCTGCAGTACCGGTGTTGACGATATCGTGGCGGACCGCGATGTCGTAGGAGCCGCGTTTGAGCGTGTAGGTCTTTACCAGCCTGACGCCACCGACATCGGCGGACTCGAACTTGACCTGCAGTTCGTTCTGGCCATCCTTGAGGCTGCGCTCACCGGGCAGCAGCGTCATCACGGTCTTGTGCGTTGGCAGCGCGCCGCCCGCGGCACCGGCAATCAGGCCGGTTTGCGCCACGTAGACGCGATCGGCGCCGTCGTCCAGCAGGACAAAGCCGGCGTCCTTGTCGGTCAGGTCCTTGTACTTGTTGAAGACCGAGCGCACCAGCGTGCCGCCTTCGCTGTCAAAAGTCAGCGTAAGCACGTCGGTGTTGACCACCACGCGCTCCTTGCTGGCAGCCGGTGCACCCGCTGGCACAGCAGCCGGCGTGGCGGGCACACCAGACGTCATGCTCGAAGGCACCGCTGCGGAACTCCCCGCGACCACGGACGACGCCGCGCCGGCGGGCGCCTTGGCGGTCTGGCTGCTTGAAGGAAAGAACGTGGGCTTGTGACCGTTGAACACCTGCCACTGATCCCATAGCAAGACCATTGAGAAGCCAAAAATTACCCACAAGATGGTGCGGCGGATGTCGTTCATGACGGCGTCTTTTCAGAAGAAATGGAAGCCGCCGGGTTTACCAGGCGGCTAAAAAGTGGTGGCTTCACGGAGGGCACGGGGTCATGGCCGCCGTCGCACAGGGGCTGGCAGCGCACCAGGCGGCGCAGCGTCAGATAGCTGCCCATGACCGCGCCGTGCTGCTGCAGCGCCTGCAGCGAATACGCCGAGCAGCTTGGCTCGAACCGGCAGGCCGAACCGAGCCAGGGGCTGAGCAGCAGCCGGTAGGCTTTGACCAGCCCTATCAGCAGCCGCTGCGGCAGGCGCAGCACCGGCGCAAAGTCCTGCGGTTTCATGGTGCGTGCGCCCCGGCCTGCAGCAAGGCCTGTACTTCGGTCCGCACAACGCGCTTGAGATGCTCTGAACTGGCGCTGACAAATTCCGTACGCGCAAAGCCACGCCGCAAGCGGACCACATACGCGGCCTGCGGATAGTGCTGCGCGAAATCAGCACTCACGGTGTAGATCTGTCGTTTGATGGCGTTGCGCGTCACGGCATGTTTGGCCCAGCGTTTGGGGACCATGGCGCCGATCCACATGTCTGCAAGCTTGAACAACGCCGGCGATACGGAGGTATCAGCAGCATCGACCGGCGGGATTTGACCCGCCTGTGCGTCAAGCGCATTGCGGTGCAATGCGAAATGTGTCGTCTTGGCAACGATGGAGCCTGCAAGGACTGCCTGAAACTGGGGCCGGGTTTTGAGCCGCTGCACTGGCGCCAGGCATCAGCTCAAGACCAACAAACGACGTATAAGCTGAAAAACAGCTTATACGGCAAGGCGCTTGCGGCCCTTGGCGCGGCGTGCAGCAATCACTGCGCGGCCGCCACGCGTTTTCATGCGGGTCAGGAAGCCGTGCGTACGTGCGCGCTTGACTTTGGAAGGTTGGTAGGTGCGTTTCATGATAAATCCTGCTTGCCTTATCGGCTTTTATGGGCTGGTTACTGGGCTGTCTGCTGAAAAACTTTCCACAGCCTTCGAACGGTCTCGGTCGCTTTTGTCGCTCTTTGTCGCTTCCAGTTTTGCCAGTCCGCGGCACCCGGCAGCTGTACTCATTTGTGAATCAGCATGCAGGGCAACGCGGGCAGCATTGAGCCACTTCGACCGGGGAAACCCGAGATTATCGCAGATTTCTTAATCCCGGCAACAAGTTAGCAGCTGATCCGGGTCCAAGGGCCGCGCGGTGACGTGCGTGGCTGGTTACCTGATGCTGAGCTCGGGACGGGAAAACAGGCCAACGCAGCGTTGGGCAGGGGCCCAGTAACCGAAAACAGCGCGCTTTGCCGTCAGGGCAGGGCGGTGGCGGTTTTTCTTGTGTTTATCTTTATTTCTTTAATTCAAATTAGTAGCAGTAGTAAGGTCACGCCTTTTCTGTGGATATGTCTTTTTTTCTCTTTTAAATCATAAGCTTGGCGTTTGTTTAAACGTGTGCCCAGAGGGGTTTGAACTTTCGGGTCGGGCATGAATAACTTCCACTTTTTTCATCTTCCTGTGGATAAGTCCATGCTTGTTCAAAACTTGTCCCCAGCCTTTCACGGCGTGTCTGGCGATGGTGGGCTATATCGCTGAAAAACCCGAATTTCTTTAGGGTCTATGCTTGCTTCTGGCATCCATGTCTAACTGTTGACGGGCCCGTCAGGCTCAATCCTGGAGAGCCCGTCGTTTTGTGGATAACTAGCGATCCGTCTACAATTACGGGTGTCTAAAATTAACAATATCCACAAGCAGCCACCGGCTGTTTCGCACCCGCTTCCAGCCCGAAACCCGTCATGAATGAAGCGACCGTGCATAGCCTGAGCCAGGACTTATGGCAAACCTGTGTCGATCATCTGGCCCAGGAATTACCCGAACAGCAGTTCAACACCTGGATCCGACCGCTGGTCGTCGTCGTTGCCCCTGATCTGTCCAAGGTGACGGTTCAGGTTGGCAATCGTTTCAAGCTGGATTGGGTCAGGGCGCAATATGCGGCCCGCATTGCGGCCTTGCTGGAAAAAATTTCTGGCCAGAGAATTTCCATTGAGTTGGCACTCGCTCCCAGGGAAACACCCGCCAAATCTGAGACTTTGATTCGAAACTTTGAAAGCGCCGGTACCCAGGAGCCGCCCGGCATGGGAGTGGCTGAGGAGGCACCGGGTGCCGCCTTCAAAAACCGCATCAATACCGCGCTGACCTTCGACACGCTGATTGAAGGCACGGCCAACCGCATGGGCCGGGCTGCCGCGCTGCATGTGGCCAGCAGCCTGGGGCAGTTGTACAACCCGCTTTTCATTTATGGCGGTGTGGGTCTGGGTAAAACCCACTTGATGCACGCCATCGGCAACAAGCTTCTCGCCGATAACCCGGCAGCCAAGGTTCTCTACATCCATGCCGAGCAGTTTGTCTCGGATGTGGTCAAGGCCTATCAGCGAAAGACGTTTGACGAGTTCAAGGAGCGTTATCACTCGCTCGATCTGCTGCTGATCGACGATGTGCAGTTTCTGGCCAACAAGGACCGTACCCAGGAAGAGTTCTTCAATGCCTTTGAGGCCTTGCTGACCAAGAAATCGCATATCGTGATGACCAGCGACACCTATCCCAAGGGCCTGACCGACATTCACGAACGGCTGGTGTCGCGCTTTGACTCCGGCCTGACGGTCGCGATTGAGCCGCCAGAGCTTGAAATGCGCGTCGCCATCCTGATCCGCAAGGCCGATGTCGAAGGTGCCGTCATGCCCGAGGAAGTGGCCTTTTTTGTGGCCAAGAACGTACGCTCCAACGTGCGCGAGCTGGAAGGTGCACTGCGCAAAATCCTGGCGTATTCACGCTTCAACCACAAGGAAATCTCCATCCAGCTGGCCCGTGAGGCCTTGCGCGACCTGCTGTCTATCCAGAACCGGCAGATTTCAGTGGAGAACATCCAGAAAACCGTGGCTGACTACTACAAGATCAAAGTTGCGGACATGTACTCCAAGAAGCGGCCGGCCAGCATTGCCCGGCCACGCCAGATTGCCATGTATCTGGCCAAGGAGCTGACGCAAAAGAGCCTGCCCGAGATTGGCGAGCTGTTTGGCGGCCGCGATCACACGACTGTCCTGCATGCGGTGCGCAAAATGGCCGCCGAGCGCCAGCTGATGACTGAACTCAACCAGCAGCTTCATGTGCTTGAACAGACGCTCAAGGGTTGAAAATGAGGGGCTTTAACGTTTTTTACTGCCGCCAAGCCTGATTTGATAATTGTGGGGACAACTTTTTAACAAGTCATCACTTATCCACAGAAGCCGATGACAATGGAAAGTTGTTCATATTTGACTCGCGACTTCAGGGCACTTTGGCACATGTTTAAACAAACGCCAAGTAGTTGATTAAAAAAGGGAAAATGGCGTAGTCCACAGATTTCGCCAGCCCCTATCACTACTACTAATTTGAATTAAAGAATTAAAGATAAATACAAGAGGAAGACATGATCGTTCTGAAAGCCACTCAAGATAAGTTTTTGTCGGTACTGCAGTCGGTTGCCGGCATCGTCGAGCGCAGGCACACCTTGCCGATTCTGGCCAACGTGCTGATCCGCAAAACCGGCGCGCAACTGCAGCTCACGACGAGCGATCTTGAGATCCAGATTCGCACCACCGCCGAACTCGACGGCGATGCGGGTGACTTCACCACCACGGTGGGCGCGCGCAAGCTCATTGACATCCTGCGTTCCATGCCAAGCGACCAGACGGTGTCGCTGGAGTCGGCGCAGAACAAGTTGATCCTCAAGGGCGGCAAGAGCCGTTTCACGTTGCAGACACTGCCGGCTGAAGATTTTCCGCTGGTGCAGGAAGCCGCCAGCTTTGGCCCGGTCTTTTCCGTGCCGCAAAAGGTGCTCAAGGAACTGCTGAACCAGGTGTCTTTTGCCATGGCGGTGCACGACATCCGTTATTACCTCAACGGCATCCTCTTTGTCGCGGAGGGTAAGCAGCTGAGCCTGGTCGCCACCGACGGCCACCGGCTGGCGTTTTCATCGGCGATGCTGGACGTCGAAGTGCCCAAGCAGGAAGTGATTTTGCCGCGCAAGACCGTGCTTGAAATGCAGCGCCTGCTCAGCGACAAGGAAGGCGCGATAGAGATGCAGTTTGCCGGCAATCAGGCCAAATTCAGCTTTGAAGGCATGGAATTCGTGACCAAGCTGGTGGAAGGCAAGTTTCCTGACTACAACCGGGTGATTCCGCGCAACCACAAGAACATCATCACGCTGGGCCGCGTGCCGCTGCTGGCCAGCCTGCAGCGCACCGCCATTCTGACCAGCGAAAAGTTCAAGGGTGTGCGCCTGAACATCGAGCCCGGCACGCTGCGTGTGGCGTCGAACAATGCCGAGCAGGAAGAGGCGGTCGACGAGCTCGACATCGACTACGGTGGTGAATCGATCGAAATCGGCTTCAACGTCACTTACCTGATCGATGCGCTGGCCAACATGAACCAGGACATGGTGAAGATCGAACTGGCGGATTCCAACAGTTCGGCATTGCTCACCATTCCAGATAACGCCGCCTTCAAATACGTCGTCATGCCGATGCGGATTTGAGACGGACCGGACGCCAAAAGCGCCTGAGACGATAGACATACCCGCGACGCTTCGCGGGTTTGGTCATTCAAGAGATTGCAGAAAATGCAGAAATTGGAAAAGAGCTGGCCATGATTGAAGAAAACAAACCGACTGAAGCCGAACAAGTCCACGTCTCCGAGGGCGCTGCAAGCGAGGGAAGCTCCAATTTCCAGCCCAAGATCGATACCAACCAGGCCGGTGCGTCAGAAGCCTACGGCGAAGGCTCGATCCAGATTCTTGAAGGCCTGGAAGCCGTGCGCAAGCGGCCCGGCATGTACATTGGCGATACTTCCGACGGCACCGGCCTGCACCACCTGGTGTTTGAGGTGGTCGACAACTCGATTGACGAGTCCCTGGCCGGCCACTGCGATGACATCCTGGTCACCATCCACTCTGACAACTCCATCAGCGTGGTCGACAACGGCCGCGGTATTCCGACCGGCGTGAAGATGGACGACAAGCACGAGCCTAAGCGCTCGGCCGCCGAAATTGCACTGACCGAGCTGCACGCCGGCGGCAAATTCAACCAGAACAGCTACAAGGTATCGGGGGGCCTGCACGGCGTGGGCGTGAGTTGCGTCAACGCACTGTCCAAAATGCTGCGCCTGACGATTCGCCGCGACGGCAAGGTACATGTCCTGGAGTTTTCACGCGGTTTTGTGCAAAACCGCGTCATCGACACCGTGGGCGGCGTTGAAGTCTCGCCGATGAAGGTGCTTGGTGACACCGACAAGCGCGGCACCGAGGTGCACTTTCTGCCCGACACCGAAATCTTCAAGGAAAACAACGACTTCCATTACGAAATCCTGAGCAAGCGGCTGCGCGAGTTGAGCTTCCTGAATAATGGCGTGCGCATCCGCCTGAAGGACGAGCGCAGCGGCAAGGAAGACGACTTTTCCGGCACCGGCGGCGTCAAGGGCTTCGTGGAGTTCATTAACAAAGGCAAGACCATCCTGCATCCCAATGTGTTTAACGCCATGGGTGACCGCCAGAGCGACCAGGGCACCAACATCGGCGTCGAAGTGGCGATGCAGTGGAACAGCGGCTACAACGAGCAGGTGCTGTGCTTCACCAACAACATCCCGCAGCGCGACGGCGGCACCCACCTGACGGGCCTGCGTGCCGCGATGACGCGCGTGATCAACAAGTACATCGAGGAAAGCGAGCTGGCCAAGAAGGCCAAGGTGGAAGTGACCGGCGACGACATGCGCGAAGGCCTGACCTGCGTGCTGAGCGTAAAAGTGCCCGAGCCAAAATTCTCGAGCCAGACCAAAGACAAGCTGGTGTCGAGCGAAGTGCGTGCACCGGTCGAAGACATCGTGGGCCGACTGCTCGGCGACTACCTGCAGGAACGGCCGCAAGATGCCAAGATTATCTGCGGCAAGATCGTCGACGCCGCCCGTGCGCGCGAAGCCGCGCGCAAAGCGCGCGAGATGACGCGCCGAAAAGGCGTGCTTGACGGCATGGGCCTGCCCGGCAAGCTGGCCGACTGCCAGGAGAAAGACCCTGCATTGTGTGAAATCTACATCGTCGAGGGTGACTCCG
>JBKJKI010000065.1:0-6461 GCA_046597475.1 Polaromonas sp.
GAGGTGAGGTGAGGTGAGGTGAGGTGAGTGGGTAGTTAATTTGAAATTCAACATCTCCAAAATGGCGCCCACCATCAGATTTTCCTTAAGTTAAAGAACAAATAAATTTATTGACGCCCTACATTTAACCCAGTGTACTGATCATATTTTTGATGCACACTTTTTTACCACCCGAGCTCACGTCTTTTCACGCTTGGAAAGCGTGAATGCGCTTGTTCGTATTGAGTCTTTAGGGGACCTGGCTTTAGCGTGACTCCCTGAGTTGATGACTAAGCCTTGAACCGATCACCCAACCATGGCGTTTTTCAGTTTCCTAATTTTTCTCTCGTCAACGTCCGGGTGGTTGCATGCGATGAATGACTGTTTCGCGCGGACGGGATTGGGGGGGTCTCCGCTTGCCTCCCTTTCGGAATGACCCGGAGGGCGAAGCAGTGCGAAGAGACTCCTCAGGTTCAGCTTGAACATTGCCGACCTTCGTTCAGGCGGCGCGCGAGCCCGCCAGCTGACACCATGTCAAGGCCTCGTCACGCGTCATCACTGCGGCGTACTTCTGCCCCATGTCGAAGATGCTTGCATCGTGCGGCGCGATGGCCCTGTCGCCCACGCAGTCGCTGAGGACGACGGGGCGGAAACCCCAAGACATCGCATCCACCACGCTGGCACGCACACAACCGCTTGTCACCGCGCCCGCCACCACCAGCGTCTGCACCCCTCGCTGGGTCAGCCACTGGGCAAGCGGTGTACCAAAAAAGGCGGAGGGCACCGTCTTGCGGACAATCAGTTCACCGGCGGCCGGTGTCAGTTCGGGCACGATGGCGCTGCGGTGTTCCTGCTCCTTCAGCGTCAACATGGCCGGTACCTTCAGGGAGAAGATGTTGTGGTCGGCGCCGTCGTCCGCGTAGACGATACGGCTGTGCGCAATGGCCCAGCCTCGCTCGCGTGCGGCCTGCAACAGCGGCACCGTATTGGCGATAGCCGTGGGAATGTTGCCGCCGCCAAAAATCTCAGGATCGGCAAAGCCATTGACGAAATCGACGATCAGCAGACCATAGGGCGCTTGCAGCGGAAGGTCAGCGCCAAATCCCTGTTTCGCGTAGGTGGGGAGGTCGACGTGCATGTTTGAAGCGCCTTTCATTGGACCAAAACCCTGCCTTCGCGGACAACGTCTTCGCCGTCGAGGCGAACGGTGCATTTGCGCAGAGGAATATCGATGTGGCACGTGGTGGTTCGGCTGCCACCGGCCTCGTTGTTGGGCCCCAGCGAGAACAGGAAATTGCCTTCGAAGGCGCGCGCGTCCATGCCAATCGTGGCCTCGCGGTCGTACAGGCCCAGCGTTGACCAGCGCGCGCGCGGTTGCAGTCCCCATCCAATGTGGGAGATTGCAAAAGATTCCGGATCGTTGAAAGCGGCCATGTAGTCGTTTAACAATTCAGCATCCAGGCCGCCTTCTATCCTGGTGGCGTAGCCGTTCTCCACGGTCAGGACAATGCGTTCACTGCAGTACCGTTTTTGCGGCAGCAGGATGTCGCCTTTGTCGATCACGATGGTGCCATTCGTTCCGCCCTCGTCCGGGAAGGTCAGGGCAAAACCACTCGGCCAGTGATCCCAGCGGCCAGGTTCGTCCACGAAACCATACTCGCTGATCACGGGAAATTCACCCATCTTGCAGCGCAGGTCGGTGCCCGCGGCGGAGACGATGTGCATTTCTCGGGCTTTTCCGATGCGGGCGGCGGCCGCTTTCACACGGGTCCGGTCCGCCTCGGTCGGCACCAGGCGCACCAGTACTTCGGGCGGTTCTACCGCCAGCAGGATCTTGGTTCCGGTCGAAAGAATGACGTGCTGCTCGGGGGAGAACAACAGCGTCATCAAATCGAGCACCAGGTCGCTGGCCGTCAGCGCAGCGATGGCGGCGGGGTTGCCCGTGAGAGGCGTGGTGCCAAGATAAGCCAGACTGTCTCGGCTGTGAGCCTTCTCGCCATTGACTGGCGGCAGGTCCAGCCGGTTGACAATTGCGCCCATTTCCTGGGTGGCGATCAACGCGCATTCCAGGGTTTGTGGATGCGTCGCGGCCCCGGTCAGAATGGTCACGGTCTGACCGGGCTCTAGCTTGGAGAGGGTCAACACCTGCTTCCAGGCGGTGACCAATTGGTAGTTGCTGACGGGCATTTGAACTCCTTGAGGTGGGAGGAAGTGAAGGGTGCTCAGGCCGCGTTGGCCGGCGTGAGGGCGTACCCCAGGAAGTTGCCGAAAGCCGCATAAAAGCCCTCTTCATCGTCCCAGGGAATCATGTGACCGGCGTTTGGCACGTGGGCGACCTGAAGCCCCGGCAACAACTGCCCAAGCTCCTTTTGGTCCTCGGCTTGAATCACACCGCCGCGACCGGCCACCATCAGGAGCGCAGGCACCTTGACGTGCGGTACATCTGCATGAATGTCGTCCTGGTGGAAGCCGTCAAATGTCGTGACGATGGCGCGTTCGTCGCAAGTCTGAAGCCATTCGGCGCGCAAGCGAAGCTGCTCTTCTGTCCAGGTCGGGCAAAACTGGCGCATCTGTTCTATCGAGATGCCGCGTTGTGCGAGGCGGATCGAATCGATGTACCAAGGCAACTGCGAGGGATAACGACGGCGGCCGGGGCCGGAGACCGGCGGATCGATGAGGACCAGCTTTTCCAGCCCTTGCGGATGTTGGCGGGCCACGCGGATGCCGATGCGCGCGCCCATGGAATGCCCGACGAGCTGGTAGGAGCCCAAGCCAAGTGCTTCGGCAAATGCCGCTACATCGGCTGCGCAGGCGTCGAGGCCGTAGTCCAGCGAATCGGAGCTCTCCGAAAGACCGCGCCCCCGCACGTCAAGCACATAGGTATCGAAGTGCCGGCCAAAGCGCTCGGCGACAAATCCCCAAGTCACGGCCGGGCTGGTGATGCCCGGGACGATGACCACAGTCGGCCCCTGGCCACCATAACGCAAGTAGTGCTGACGAATACCGTTGGCGCGCACGTTGGCGCCATAGAGGAAGTGGGAAGTATTGGGCATGGGCTGCGGTTCTCAGTAAGCGCCGGAGAGCAGGGCGCCTGCGCCGGGGACAATAGGTTCGAGCCCGAGCGCCTTCATCATCGCGTAGGTGGTGGCGACCGCGGCGGTGATGACCGGCTTGCCCGTCATCGCCTCGACTTGGGCGATCACGGGAAGCGAAGGCATCTGCACGCAGGCGGACAGCACGATCACGTCAACGTCGTCGGTCTTGAGCTTTTTCACGATGCCCGGCAGGCGAGAAGGATCGTGGCGACCCACTTCGAGGTTGTCCGGAATTTGCAGGGCTGTCCAGTCCGAGACCTCGAAGTCTTCGTTGCGGATGTAGTCCACCACGAGTTCGGTCAAGGGCAGCATGTAGGGCGCCACCAGGGCCACACGTTTTGCCCCGAGGACTTTCAGGCCGTCGATCAGCGCGCCGGCGCTGGTGATGACCGGTGCCTTGCCATCGTTCTTCTCAGTATGTGCCGTCAGTCGCTCTTGCGAGCGGCGGTGATAGCCATGGCCCATGGCCATAATGGCTACCAGGCAGGCATAGCCCAGCACATCGACACGTGCATCGCTGAGCTCGAGGGCGCAGCGGTCGGATTCGCCGTCCATGGCGGCCAGCTCATCCTTTTGTACGGTTTTCATGCGCATACGACTGGAATGGAAGGTAAAACGCTCGGGTCGGATCTGCTCGCGCAGGCGCAGCATGGCCGGGATCTCCGTTTCCATGGTGGTGTTCGAACTCGGCACAATCTGGCCAATGCGGTAGTTGCGGTTCATTTGAGTTGCTCCTTTGGGGTGTCGGGGTTAGTTAGAGGAGAGCTTGAAAAGTCGCTCTGCATTGCCGTGGCAAACCAAGGCGCGCGTGGTCTCGTCGAGGTCAGACTTTTCGATGAAGTCGGCCGCGATCGCCGTGGATTCGTAGGGGTAGTCAACCGAGAACAGCACCGCTTCGGCGCCCATCTCGGCGATAGCACCCTTCAGTGCGGCCTCGGAGCAAACGCCTGAGGTCGTGATGAGGATGTTGCTGCCAATGTATTCCGACGGCTTTCGTTGGAGCTTCACGCCGAACGGGTAGGCAGAAAAGCGGCTGTCGAAGCGCCAGCGTTGAAAGGGCAGGCCCTCGCCCATGTGGCCAATGATCAGTTTTAGCCTGGGGAAGCGATCAAAGACGCCGGAGAACAGAAGTCGCAGGGCGTGGGAGCCGGTTTCGACTCCCCAGCCCCATGCCGCGCCCTGGATCACCGGAAAGCCCGCGAGTGTTTGCGGCACTTGCGGGAAGTCGATCGGATGCAGATACAGCGGTACGTCGAGTGCCTGAAGGCGTTCCCAGACGACATCATAGGCCGGGTCGTCGTAATAACGGCCTTGGCTATGGCCGTTGACCAATGCGCCCTTGAAACCCAGCTGGAGCACCGCGCGCTCCAGCTCCGTGGAGGCCTGTTTTGGGTCTTGCATTGGCAACGCGGCAAAGCCTCCGAAGCGGGTCGGATGTTTGGCAATGCGGGACGCCAGGTAGTCGTTATTCTCAGTCGCACCCCGGATGGCCGTTGCTGTGTCCGCCTCACCCTGTACGCCCGGTCCTGTCTGGGAAAGGATGGTCAGTGCAATACCAGCCTTGTCCATTTCTTCCAGTCGAAGTGTGTCGATGTCCGCCAATCTGCGGCCAAGATCAGCTGCGGTGGCCGGATCGATGAACTGCAGAAACGCTTTTGAATACCGTTCAAAGCCGGGTGCCATGAAGTGCTCCTCAAAGGCGATTTTTTTTATTCTGTTCATGAAAACTCCTGAAAATTGCGAAAATATACGTATGAACTACGCAGTTAATTTGGATATTTATTTTTATTTTTATTGATTTATATCAATGAAAAATAGGTCGACTGGGAATGTTGTAGCCCGATACAATAATCAGCGTACTAACATATTGGGGGGGCTTGTGGTGATTGCCAGACCTGAACGAGACATCGATCCAGCCAGGGAGCTGCTTTTCGCGCGACCGGGCTTTTTGATCCGCCGACTTCACCAGATCCACATAGCAATGTTTATGGAGGAGTTCAAGTCGACAAACATCACGCCGGTGCAGTACGGTTTGATGAGTGCCGTGGCGGCGCTGCCTGGTTTGGATCAGACGGCGCTGGGTCAGGAGGTGGGACTCGACCGCACGACCACCGCCGATGTTGTCAAGCGGCTCGAGGAGCGTGGGCTGCTGGAGCGCCGGCCCAACCCCTCCGACCGCCGTACGCGTCATGTGCAACTGACAGCCCAAGGGGAAGCCCGTGTTGCCGAATTGCATGGCGATATGACGCGCGCCCAGGAGCGTCTGCTCGAACCGCTGCGGCCGGCGGAGAAGGCCATCCTCCTGGACCTCATGCGCCGCCTCGTCGAAGCCAATAACAAGTACAGCCGCACGATCCTGCGCGGCATTTGATCGGCTGGGCAGGATGGACATCACAAGGGGTAAACAAGATCGTTGGCAATGATCGTGGTGTCGTAGATGGCTTGGCGCTCTTTGAGCAGCAGGCCACCTTCCTTGCGTACCAGATGGTCATAAAAGGTGCCGGCCATGTGAATGGTGCTGGGGCCTTCGACCAGGGTTTGCAGAAGCACAAAGTTGGCCTGCGCCATGATGCCGCCGTTTTCCGTTTCGTCGGTCACCCGCGTATTGCTAACCAAGTGGAGGTTGTAGCGAGGTGCGAACATCTGGGTGCGCGAGATCGCGATGGCTCTATCGATCATCATGTTCCGGCCCTGCGCATAGACCAGGCCAACAGGCATGCTGAGCTCAGCGTTCTCGCGCGCTGTGATGCGGTAAATTCCGTCCACGGTGAAAAAATCAGGCCACTGTTCGACCAGGCCGGCGTCCAGAACAGCGCAGTACTCTGCGTTGAAGGCTTCGACCTCACGCGCGAGCGCGACGGAGCGCTCCAGCGAAATGTTGCGCGGACGAAAAAGGATGGATGCTTGTTCGATCATGATCAGAATCCCATCACTTGGCGGTAGTACTGGTACATCCCGCGGATGCATGCCTCGGAAATGAGTGTTTCGGAAGTGCCGACGCGGTCGGCGTCCAGCTTGATGACATTGGTGTTGCTGCTGGAGCGGCGCACACCTTCCTGTACAAACTTCATGGCCTCGTTGTCCTCAAGGCCGAGAAAACCCGCCGGGCCCATCAGATTGCCCTGGCGCAGGCGGTGCTGCGTCATCTCCTCGGTGTCGTCTTCGTAGCCGAACATGGTCCATTGCATCAGCATGCTGTTGGGGCCGTTTGGAACAATCTGACGAACGCCCAGCGTGTTCATTTCGCGCTGGACCACCAGGTTCGGCCAGACGGTTTGCATGGTCACCGACCACTCGGAATCGAACTCCTTCACGAATTCGAGAAAACGGTCGTCGCGCAGGTGCATGCCTTCGTGGAAGGAGCGCATCTCTTTCTTGTTCTCGCTG
>JBKJKI010000079.1:0-23662 GCA_046597475.1 Polaromonas sp.
CCCGTTTTCCGGGAGGCCGCCCGGCGCCAGCAGGTCCAGCCCGTCAAGCGACAGCGCCATGCTGGCCTCCAGCTTCCTTTGTCGCACTCGATACAGCTGGCGCCACGATGTCTGCGATGACCTTGAGCCCCGGTTCAATGGCCTGCCATACTGTGGTAGTCGAGGTCGAAGCTGCGGTTCAACGTGTTCTTGATCATTCCGAGTGCTTCGTGCGGGCCGCTCAAGAATCGTTTCGCCATTCGGTGAGCTTCCGTCAGCAAAGAGCCCTCTGCATGCACCGCGTGCACGAGTCCGAGTTGATGCGCTTCGACCGCACCTACGCGGCGCGCCGTCATCATCATTTCCTTGGCTTTGGCCAGACCAATCAGCCGAGGCACGGTGTAGAAAGCACCGAAATCGGCCACCGCCCCCACCTTGGCGAAGGCGAAGCAGAAATTGGTACGTTCCGATGCGAGCACGAAATCGGCCGTCAGAGCGAGTGAAAAGCCGGCACCGTAGGCCGCGCCGTCAACCGCAGCGATCACCGGCATCTCCAGCGAGCGCAGGCGGTCGAGCCAATGGTTGTGCGACCACAAGACTCTGCGACGCATTGTGTCGGGAGAGGCGTCTTCGGGGTCGGCGCTAATGGATCTGGCATGCATGTCCTTGACATCGCCGCCGGCACAAAAACTTCCGCCTGATCCGGTGATGATCAATACGCGGATTGCGCGGTCATTTTCCACTCGGTCGAGCATCTCGGAGTAGTCGTCGCGCAGTCCGACCGACAGCGCATTACGCGAGGCCGGTCGCTGGTGTGAGAACACGGCGACGCCATCGCACAGGCTGAGCGTAGATTCACGCAAGGTTTGAATTTCGTCGTTCATGGCTGGTGACTACTATGTGAGCGCCTTTGGCTCCATCGTCAGCCGGAAAACCGCCCGCCGCTCACGTGCAAGACTTCGCCCGTGATGTATCGGGCCGGCTCCGACGCCAGAAACAGAATGGCCGCTGCAACGTCTTCAGGCGTACCTACGTAGGGCACTGAGTTGCGCGCCAGCGCCGCCTCCTTGATCCGCTCGTAAGTCGGCAAGGCCTTCACCAGTTCGGTTTCTATGAAGCCCGGAGCAATCGCGTTGGAGGTGATATTAAACTTACCCTGCTCAAGCGCCAGCGCCCGGCTGAAGCCGATCAGCCCGGCCTTGGCTGCCGAATAGTTGGTCTGGCCTGGGTTGCCATAGTGGGCGCGCGACGAGATGTGAATCACACGCCCCCACTTCTGCGCCATCATCGACGGCACCACCGCCTTGGTGCACAGGTAGGCACCCTTGAGCACGGTGTCGATCACCGCGTCCCAGTCGCTCATCGGCATTTTGGCCAAGTATTTGTCGCGCGTGAAGCCGGCGTTGTTGACCAGGATGTCGATCTTGCCGAAGACCTCGATCGTGCGATCCGCCAGCGCCTGCACCTGCTCGGGGTTGCACACGTCGGCCGTCACACCCAGCACCTCGTGACCATTGTCGCGCAGCGCGGCGCAGGTACTCTCCACCACCGCCGGGTCGATGTCGGTCACGACCACTTTCACTCCTTCTTGCGCCAGTGCGGTGACCGCGGCGCGGCCGATACCACGGCCCGAGCCGGTGACGATGGCCACTCGGCCTTTCAATTGCAGATCCATGTTGTTGCTCCGTTGAGTTGATTCAGGCGACCAGCAGTACTGCGCCATCGCGACGCGGTCACAGCTGCGTTCGTGTCACAGCGTGCGGCTGATGATTTCTTTCATGACTTCCGAGGAACCGCCATAGATGCGATTGGGACGTACATCGGCCAGGGCGCGACCTATCGGGTATTCGCGCATGTAGCCGTAGCCACCGAACATCTGCAGCAAGTCATCGATCGCCTGGGTCGCCTCGCTGGCCCAGAGTTTGGCCATGGCGGCGCCATCCGCAGTAAGCTCGCCGCGCATATGGTCCGCTACACACTGATCCACGAAGGCGCGCGTTGCCGCCGCCAGTGTCTTGATCTCGGCTAGCTTGAAACGCGTGTACTGGTTCTCGATAAGCGGCTTGCCAAAGGTGCTGCGCTCACGCGTGTACGTGATGGTCCATCCAAGGGCGGCCTCCAGCGCCATCGCGCAGCGCAGCGCGATCATCAGCCGCTCTTGCACCAGGCCGTGCATCAGGTAACCGAAGCCCTTGTTCTCTTCTCCCACGAGATCTTCTTGCGGGACTATGACACTGTCGAAGAACAATTCCGCAGTGTCCTGTGCGCGCTGGCCGATCTTGTCAAGCAGCTTGCCACGGCTGAAGCCTGGCGAAGCGGCGTCAACCCAGAACAGGCTTATGCCCTTGGCCCCCGCATCGGGCTGGGTCTTGGCGACCACCAGCACGCGATCTGCGTGGTAGCCATTGGTGATGAAGGTCTTCTGGCCATTAAGGACCCAGCCGCCGTCGACACGCTTGGCCGAGGTGCGAATAGCCTTGAGATCGCTACCCGCCGAGGGCTCCGTCATGGCGATCGAACCCACGACATTGCCCGCAGCCATCTCCGGCAGCCACTGGCTCTTTTGCGCCTGTGTGCCGAACATCACCAGGTAGGGGGCCACGATGTCCGAATGCGTCGTGAAGCCGGTGATACCGGTGGCCAACACAGCGGCGATCTCCTCGACGACTATGGTCGTGTGAAGAAAATCACCACCACCGCCACCATACTCGGCTGGCGCCATCGGAAGTAGCAACCCCGCAGCGCCGGCACGACGCCATAGATCTCGAGGTACATGTCCTTCGTTTTCCCACTCTGCATGTCCGGGCATCACCTCTTGCTCGATGAAGCGCCGAGCAGTGTCTCGAAACAACTCGTGATCAGATGTAAAGAGTCCCCGACGATTCGGTGCTCCGCGTGCTGAGCCATTTTGCATATTGTTGTCCTGCGCGTTGTGTTGATCTGATGTAAGGGTAAGCTTATGCAGTTGGTTCAGCCGGTGCAATTTGCGATTGCAAAAGTTCGGTTTCGTCCTGCGTGAACTGCGACGCGCCGGCCATCAGGACTTCGACCAGATCACGTGCGAACGACGTCAATTGTTCCATGCTGCGCACGCAAATGCGAAGCTTCCTAAACGCCCATTCGTCACGCAAATGGACAATCCTGATCTGCATGTTCGCCGCGTACCTGATCGCAGCTGCCTCGGGCACCACGCCAATGCCGACGCCCGCCTCGACCAGCCTGCACACACCCTCGAAGCCGCCGACCTCGATGCGCGAGTTGAACCTGAGGCCTGCGGTGGTGGCCGCTTGAACCAGGAATCTGTGGATGGCACTCGATTCGGAGAGACCGACGTAGTCGTATTGAAGCGTTTCGCAGAACTCGACTGAGGCGGCCTGTGCCAACGCGTGATCGGATGAAGTCACAACCACCAGTCGATCATCCCGGTAAGCCAACACCTCCAAGGCCTCGGTTCGCACGTTGCCGGCAACAATTCCGATGTCGGCCACACCCTCATCGACCGCGCGGACGATCTCATGGCTCAGCCGCTCACGCAGCTCAACGTTCACGTCGGGATACGAAACCATGAATGCGGCGAGCGTACGCGGAAGGAACTCCGTCATCGCAGTGGTGTTGGCCCACAACCTGACATGACCTCGAATGCCGCTTGCATAGGCTCCGAGGTCGTCGTTCAGGTGTTCGACCTGCGCAAATATAGCTCTTGCATGACGGACGAACGCGTGGCCAGCCGGTGTCAGCGTGACACCCTGGCTGTTGCGATAGAGCAGTTTCACGCCGAATGCATCTTCCAGGCTCTTGATGCGATTGCTGGCCGCGGGAGGAGAAAGAAATGTCTTTTCCGCGCCTCGACTCATGCTGCTGGCGTCCGCCACATTGATCAGTAGGCGGATGTCGACCAAATCGAAATGAAGGGCCATCAGTTGCTCCCGGCGGGACGCGCCCGTAAAGGTGCTTTGGAAAAGGTGAATGCGGCATTTGCCGAATGCGAATTGGCAAACCGCCTCATAACTCGCATAGTCCACTCAGGGAGTCATATTGCCACTTCAAGTTAAGCCCTACAAGGCTGATAAACGTATTGACATTCATTTGATTCTCCGATTAGATCATCCGCTTGGCGGACAATAATATCCGCCAAGCGGATTAAAATGTACGAAAACCCAGTAGAAAGACAAAAATTTCATGTCCTACATCAAACATCTGTCAGCGGCTCTTGCTGCCGGCCTTCTTACCTTGATGGCCGGAGCCGCCCTCGCGAATGACAAGCCATATATCATCATCGCGCCAGCTGCTCCGGGCGGCATCTTGGATCAGACAAGCCGATTAGTTGCCAAGTCACTATCCGACGTCTTGAAGCAGCCGGTCATCGTCCAGAACGTCCCCGGCGCGGGCGGCACGCTCGGCATCCAGGCTGCTCTGCGGGCGAATCCGGATGGGCACACGCTGGTCATGGGCAGCCTAGGGCCCAATGCGGCGAACTACACACTGCAGGAAAAGCTGCCCTACAAGCCCGAAGACTTGGCGCCCGTAATTCAAGTGCTGTCCATGCCCAATGTGCTGGTCGCCAATGCCCAACTGGGCGCGAAAACAGTCGCCGATCTGAAAGCGCTGGCGAAGGCTAACCCCAAAGGCCTGTCGATGGCGGTTTCAACCAGCGGCTCTTCCGGCCACCTGACAGGAGAGCTATTCAAGGCCCGATCTGGAATTAACGCGGTCAACGTCATCTATCGAGGCGCAGCACCAGCGTTGACGGACCTCATTGGCGGTCAAGTCGACATCATGGTCGATAACCTGATTACCGCTCTGCCCCACATCCGTTCGGGAAAGTTGACGCCGATCGCCGTTACTACGCGCGAGCGAATCCCTGATTTGCCGCAGGTGCCTACGTTGATCGAGTCCGGGTACCCCGACATCGTCGTGACGGTTTGGCTCGGGCTGTTCACTTCTGCGAAGACTCCTCCCGCAATCGTCGCCGCGCTGAATAGAGAGCTGCAGAAAGTGATGGCCTCCGCCGAAATCCGCCAGCGCTTTGCTGAACAAGGAGGGGTTTCCGTGGGTGGTTCGTCCCAGGACTTCCAAGATTTTGTGACGAGTGAGCAGAACCGATGGGGGCAAGTGATCCGTGCTGCCAACCTGAAGGCAGACTAACGCGATGAGTATCGACTACTCCAAGCTCAAGTCCTGGCCCATTTCGGATCAGCTCACCAGCTACACGCGCAAGGAATGCATCCTTTATGCACTGGGCCTAGGCTACGGCCAGAACCCCCTCAATGAGGAAGAACTCCCCTTTGTCTGTGAAGAGGGTTTACTGACCGTTCCTTCGATGTTTACGGTTTTGGGTGCGCCTGGCGCCTGGGCGTCCGATGCCGGCACTGGCATCGACTGGATGCGCATCCTGCACGGCGAGCACCGCATGACCTTGCACGGCACGCCTCCGCCCGAGGGTGTCCTGCGTAGCCGTACCAGGGTGTCCAGCGTGGTGGACAAGGGCGAGGGACGTGGTGCCCTCGTGGTCACGACACGCGAAATCACCGATGAGGCCAGTGGCAATCTGCTCGCAACGATCGACCATACTTCTTTTTGCAGGTCCGACGGCGGCTTTGGCGGCGGCGACCCAGTGCCGCCGTCGTTGCCCGCCGTTCCCGATGGGCCCGCAGAAATCACTGTAAAACTACAAACCGCGCCGAGCGCCGCCCTGCTGTATCGCCTGAATGGAGACCTAAACCCCATCCACGCGAGTCCTGCTGCAGCAAAGATCGCCGGCTTCGACCAACCCATCCTGCATGGGCTGTGCACTTATGGCATGGCGGCCCGCGCGATCCTGCGTGCATGCTGCGGCAACCGGCCTGAGAAGCTGAGTAGCCTGTCGTTGAGGTTCTCGGCGCCGTTCTACCCGGGCGAGACCTTGTCGGTGGAACTTTGGGAACGAGGCTCTAACATTCATTTCCGCGCAGTCGCGGCCGAACGAGGAAAGGCTGTGCTAACGCATGGGCTTGCAACAATTCATGACTAAACCATCCCTGCAGCCGGCTGGCCCGGCATTTCTTGCGCATCGCACCAACGACAGCCTGGCTCGCAGTGCGGCGGCCACCCCGAATGGCATCGCCTACCGACTCCTGGAGAGCGGGCAAGCCGTGACATGGAGCGAACTCGAACAGCGATCGCGCCGCTGCGCGGCCCTCCTGCGGGCGCGCGGTCTGCGTCCGGGGGATGGCATTGCGGTCTACCTGGACAACCACCTGCGCTACTTCGAGATCCTCTGGGCCGCACATCGCATTGGCCTCTATTACACGACCGTGAGCCGACACCTGAAGGTCGCAGAGGTGCTCTATATCGTCAACGATTGCGGTGCAAAGGCGTTGTTCACGTCTTCCGGCGTGCTGGCCTCCGCCGGCGGCGACCTTGCCGATGGCACAAAACACCTGAACCGGTTTTCGCTCGATGCCGCAGCACCCGGCTTTGAAGACTATGAGAATGCGTTGAAGGCGATCCCCGACGATGTCACCTTGCCCGAAACCCCTGAAGGCACGGACTTCTCATATTCGTCGGGCACCACCGGCTTGCCCAAGGGCATCAAGCGTCCGCTTGCCAGCGCCAACAACCACTTTGTGGCCGAGCCCAACGAACGCACCGTCTGGAAAAACTTCGACCGCGACACGATATATCTCTCGACCGCGCCTTTCTATCACACGGCCCCGGTGCGATGGAACATGAACGTGATGCGGCAGGGCGGCAGCTGCGTGCTCATGGAAAAGTTCGACGCGGCGTTGGCACTGGCTGCGATCGAGCAGTATCGCGTGACGCACAGCCAATGGGTACCGACGATGTTCATTCGGCTGCTGCGCCTGCCGGAGCAAGACCGCCTCGCGCACGATCTATCCAGCCTACGCTTCGTCGTCCATGCGGCAGCCCCTTGTCCTGCCTGGGTCAAGCAGGCCATGATCGACTGGTGGGGCCCTATCCTCTATGAGTTCTATAGCGGCACGGAGCTGGCGGGGCGAACCTCGCTGGACTCTTTTGAATGGATGGAGCACAAGGGTTCCGTGGGGCGCCCGGAGTTCGGCGCCGTCCACATCCTCGGCGAAGACGGCCTGCCGTTACCTGCTGGCGAGCCCGGCGTGATCTGGTTTTCGGGTGGGCCGCCTTTCGAGTACCACGGTGATCCGCAAAAGACCCGGCAGGCCCGCAATGCCGAGGGATGGGCCACCTATGGCGACATCGGCTACCTGGACGGCAGCGGATACCTTTACCTCACCGACCGCCTCGCCAACATGATTATTTCCGGCGGTGTGAACATCTACCCGCAGGAGGCCGAGAACGTGCTGACACAGCATGCGGCCGTTCATGACGTGGCGGTGGTGGGCGTGCCGAATGAGGAATTCGGTGAAGAGGTCAAGGCGGTGGTTGAACTCAGCCACGGCTTCGAGGGCACGGAAGCGCTGGCGCAGGAACTGATCGCCTACTGCCGCGACCGGCTCTCGGCACTAAAGTGCCCGCGGAGCGTCGACTTCGTCGGCGTGCTCCCGCGCACGGAAACCGGCAAGCTCCTCAAGCGCGAGGTCAAGCGCTCCTACTGGCCCCAGGCCAGCAATCTTTCTCCTGAAACTTCCAAGGCATCCTGACCATGACACGACGTCATCCTCTTTCCTCTTCGGTCGCCATCGCAGGTGTTGCCGAATCCGATCTGGGCAAGGTGCCCGACAAAACTGCACTCGAACTGCAGGCTCAAGCGGCCCGCCGGGCGCTGACCGATGCCGGCCTGCGTCTGCAGGATGTCGATGGGTTGTTTGCCCATACCGACGACCGCTTCAGCAGCCTGCAACTGGGCGAGTACCTTGGACTCCAGCACCGCTATTCGGATAGCAGCAATGTCGGCGGCATGTCCAACATCATGCACATCCGCCACGCCATGGCCGCGATTGCAGCAGGCTTTTGCGAGGTGGCACTGATCACCTATGGCAGCACCCAGCTGTCCGACGGCTCACGCAAGCTGACCGGCCTGGTGGAAGACCCTCGCTCGCCGCGAGGTCAGTTCATCGTGCCTCATGGGCAGTTGAGCCCGATCGGCTACTACGCCATGGTGGCTCAATTGCACATGCACCGCTATGGCAGCTCGCCGGCCGACCTCGCGGAAATCGCCGTGGCCGCGCGACAGTGGGCCAATCTCAACCCCAAGGCCTACCGCCGCGGTCCCCTGTCGCTGGAAGATGTCATGGCATCGCCTCTGGTGGCCGCACCGCTGCGACAACGCGACTGCTGCCTAGTGACAGACGGGGGCGGTGCACTGGTTATTACCAGCGCCGCCCGTGCCCGCTCGCTCGCAAAGCCGCCGGTTTATGTGAAGGGCATCGCCGAAACGTTTTCGCACCACTACACCCCACTGGACATCGGCGACTGGCTCGATACCCGTGTGGCCGAAACGGCGAACCAGGCCTTTGAGATGGCCGGTGTGACCCGAGAAGATATCGACGTGGTCCAGATCTACGACCACTTCACCATCGGCGTGCTCCAGTCGCTCGAGGAATTGGGCTTCTGCGCGCGCGGCGAAGGCAAGGACTTCGTCAAAGGTGGACGCCTGGCACCGGGCGGCGCTTTTCCGATCAACACCTCGGGCGGCGGCCTTTCTTATGGCCATCCCGGCATGTTCGGCATCTTTCTGGTCATCGAGGCGGTGCGGCAACTGCGCGACGAATGCGCCGAGCGTCAAATCGCCAACGCGTCCCACGCCTTGTGTCACGCACCTGGACTGGTCTTTTCCGCTAACACCACCATGATTCTTGGGACAACAGCATGAACACGCCCCCCCGACCCCTGCCAGTGCCGACACAGGCGACCCAACCCTTCTGGGACGCCGCCGCACAAGGCAAACTGATTTTCCAGCGCTGCGGCGAATGCAAGAAGATGCAGTCGACACCACGCCTGTTCTGTACTCACTGCATGGCCGAGGACTTGCAATGGGAAAGCAGCACCGGCATGGGAAGCATCTACACCTTCACCGTCAACCACCGCGCGGCCAATGCCCACATGGCCGACAAAGTGCCCTATGTGGTCGCGGTGGTGCAGCTCGACGAGGGGGTGCGCATGATGGCCAACATAGTCGATGTGGAGCCGCAGTCGGTGCGGATCGGTGACCGCGTGCGGGTGCGCTTTCTACCGCTTGACGACGCCATCAGCCTGCCCCAGTTCCAACCCGAGACGTCGTCATGAGCCAAGCGCTGGCAGGCATTCGGGTTCTCGATCTGACCCGGCTTCTCCCTGGGCCTTTCGCCACGCAGCTGCTTCTGCACCACGGCGCTGAAGTGATCAAGGTCGAGGACACCGGCGCCGGCGACTATGCGCGCGATCTGAAACCGCTGCCCGGCTCGGGTTTTGGTGCAGCGTTCACCGCCTCCAACCGCGGCAAGCGCAGCGTGGCGATTGACCTTAAGCAGCCCAGCGGCGTCGATGCCTTGCTGGCTCTGGTCAGCGAATCAGATGTGCTGGTCGAGAGTTTCCGCCCCGGGGTGATGGACAGGCTCGGCGTGGGCTGGGAGCGCCTGAACGCCCACGCGCCGGCGCTCATCTACTGCGCGATCACCGGCTACGGACAGCACACCGAGCGCGCTCATCTGGCAGGACACGACCTCAACTACCAGGGTCAGGCGGGCCTCTTGCATCGGGATGGCGCCACCCCGGCGATGCCGACCGCGCTGGTAGGCGATCTGGTGGGCGGCAGTCTTTGCGCGGTCATCGCGATCCAGGCTGCCTTGCTGGAGCGGCAAAAGACCGGGCGCGGTAGCTTTGTCGATCTGTCGATCACGCACAGCGCACTGATGCTCAATGCCTTGAACGCCGCGCATCACCTTTGCGGCGGCAACGCGGCCGCGGCGCGGGCACGTTACAACGGCACCAGTCCCGGCTACCGCATCTACCAGACCGCCGATGCGCGCCACGTCACGATGGCCGCACTCGAGCCGAAGTTCTGGGACCGCTTCTGCGAGCTCGCCGGATGCCCCGATCTCGCCAGTCATCGGATCGGGAAAGAAAACACCGACGATACGGTGACCGCCCGGCTCGAAGTGATATTTCGCTCCCGCACCCTCAATGAATGGGCGCAGCTGTCACTCGATTGGGACGTCTGCATCGGCCCGGTGCTGTCACCCGAAGAGGCGATTGATGAAGCCTTGGCCGAGGAGCTGCCGCTGTTCGCGCGCTTCACCGGCCCGAACGGAGAAGCCAGGGTGCTGACCGGTGCACCGGCTGATCTTGCGCGTCCGGCGCCAGCGCCCTGCCCACCAGCGCCCTGCCATGCACAGCACAATTTCGACCTTGTGAACAACAGGAATGGGCCGCTGCATGGCAAACCCTGAAACCGATGGATTCATTCGTTCCTTTGCGCGCGGCCTGAGCGTGATCGAGGCCATGGGCAATAGCAGCGGTAGTCATACGGTCGCGTCGGTTGCTGCAGCGACCCAATTGCCGCGCACCGTAGCCAGGCGGATCCTGATGACGTTGACCCAGCTTGGATTCACGGTCGCCGACTCAAAAGGTTTCCGCCTGACACCGAAGATTCTGAATTTGAGCATGACATATCTGACCTCGCTGCCTTTCTGGGGCATGGCACAAGGTGTGCTTGAACAGCTATGCGCCAATCTGAAAGAGTCCGCAGCGTTGTCAGTATTCGACGGGAGCGACGTCGTTTATCTGATGCGTGTGCCTTCGGCCAAGGTGCGGTCGCTGCGACTGGGCGTCGGCAGCCACGTTCCTGCCTACAACACATCGCCGGGCAGGGTGCTGCTGGCATGGCTGGACGCGCCGGCGCTGGAGCACTATCTGGATTCGATCCATATGAAGCGGTACACGCCCCAGTCGCTGACCACGGCAACTGAACTGCGCCAATCCCTGGCCGCTGTGCGTGCAAAGGGTTTCGCATGGGTTGACGGCGAGTTTGACGTCGCATTTTCCGGGCTTTCAGTGCCGATTCGTGACGACCAGGGGCAGGTCGTTGCAGCGCTGAGTGTCAATCTGCTCGCGGGCGAAACCACGGAAGCAAAGGCCGTGAAAAAACTGGTCAACCCGATGCGGGAAGCGGCCGAACGCCTGCGGTCGATCGCACCCACATTTCTCGGTTCCGTCGTCCATTCAACGCCGCGTCAGCTCGTGCAAGAGCGGAGCTGACCGCGGCTGCCTTTCTCATCCTTCGATCGCCCCTTCTTTTTCACCCGTCCCACCCCGAAAGGAATCAGCATGCCATTCGCACAATTTTGCCGCCGCACTGCCGTCACCACGCTGGCTTGTGCCGCCATCGCGGTGGTTCTGCCACTACACGTCTCGGCGCAGACGCCCAATCGTGGCGGCACCTTGGTGGTGGGCACCGCGCAGGTGGCTCGCCACCTCAACGGTGCGGTGCAGTCCGGTGTTGCAACCGCATTGCCATCGACCCAATTGTTCGCCAGCCCGTTGCGCTTCGACGACAAATGGAATCCACAGCCCTATCTGGCCGAATCGTGGAAGCTGGCTGAAGACGGCAAATCGCTGACGCTGAACCTGCGCAAGAACGCGGTCTTCCATGACGGCAAGCCGATCACCTCGGCCGACGTGGCGTTCTCGATCATGGCGATCAAGACCAACCACCCGTTCCAGACCATGCTCGGCCCGGTTGAGAAGGTGGAAACCCCCGACCCCTACACGGCGATCATCCGGATGAGCGAGTCGCACCCGGCGATCGTACTGGCGATGTCGCCGGCTTTGTGCCCGATTCTTCCGAAACACATCTACGGCGACGGCAAAGACTTGAAAACTCATCCCCGCAACAGCGTGGACGTCGTGGGTTCCGGTCCGTTCAAGTTTGTCGAGTTCAAATCCGGGCACCGCATCGTGCTTGAACGCTTCGACAAGTTCTTCGTGCCGAACAAGCCCTATCTTGACCGCGTGATCTTCAACATCATTCCCGATTCGTCGAGCTTGGTGCTCGGCTTGCAGCGCGGTGATCTACAGATGGTGCCGTTTTTCTCAGTATCTAACGAACTGAGCCGACTGAAGGACGACAAGAATCTGGTGATGACATCCCGCGGCTACGAGGGCCCCGGCCCGCTGAACTGGCTGGCGTTCAACCTCGAGAAGAAGCCGATGTCCGATCTCAAGGTGCGTAAGGCGATTGCCTATGCCATCGACAAGAACTTCATCACCAAGGCACTGATGCGCGGTTTTGCCACGCCGGCCGATGGCCCGATCGTGGCGAGCAGCCCTTTTGCCGTCACCGAGCTGACGAAATATCCGCTCGATCTGAAGAAGGCTGCCCAGCTGCTCGACGAAGCGGGCTACAAGCTCAATGCGGATGGTGAACGCTTCAAGCTAACCGTCGACTACCTGCCTGGCACCGACGACCAGCAGAAGACCGTTGCTGAATATCTGCGCAGCCAGTTGAAGAAGATCGGTATCGCGATCGAAGTTCGCACCTCGGCGGATTTCCCAGCGTGGGCCAAGCGCATCTCCAGCCACGACTTTGACATGACGATGGACATTGTTTTCAACTGGGGGGACCCGGTGATCGGCGTGCACCGCACCTACCTGTCGAGCAATATCCGTCCGATCGTCTGGACCAATACCCAGTCGTACAAGAACGCCCAGGTCGATGAGTTGCTGAACACGGCCGGCGGCATCCTCGATCCGGTCAAGCGCAAAGCCTATTACGCGACCTTCCAGAAGATCGTTACCGACGAACTGCCAGTGACCTTCATCAATGTGATCCCGTATCACACCGTCGCCAACAAAAAGGTGGGCAATGTCCCTGCGACCATCTGGGGCCCGATGTCGCCGTACGATGAGGTGTTTCTCAAGTGAGCGGCTGCCCAAGCTGCATCGACGCAAAGAAGCCATGATCAATCTACGCAACATTTTTTCACGCCTCCTTCAAGGCTTGGCCCTGGTGGTGGCAGTGGTGGTCTTGAACTTCGTTCTGGTGCATGCTGCACCGGGCGATCCGGTGGAGACTATCTCCGGTGCCAGCGGCGGCATGTCCGAAGAGCTCAAGGCCGAACTGCGAACGCAGTACGGCCTGGACAAGCCACTGGTCGTGCAACTGGGCGTCTATCTTGGCAAGGTCGCTCAAGGTGACCTCGGTTACTCGTACTGTGACCCTCAAACACATGACTTCATCTGAAATCGCACTACCATGACCCACACCACCGTCTATCAGGCCCGCAAGATCATCACGATGAACCCGATGCAGCCCGAGGCCACGCACGTGGCCGTTCGCGACGGCCGCATCCTCGCCGTTGGCTCGCTCGAGCGCATGCGCGAATGGGGCGCGTTCGAGCTCGACACGCGCTTTGCCGATCAGGTCCTGATGCCCGGTCTGGTCGAAGGCCATTCCCACCTGATGGCTGGTGGCCTGTGGCAATTTCCGTTCGTCGGCTTCCATGCGCGCACCGCACCCGACGGCAAGGTCTGGTCCGGCTGCCGTGGCTTCGACGAGGTGATCGACCGGCTCAAGGCGATAGAAGCCTCGATGGAGGACCCCAAAAAGCCGCTGCTTGCCTGGGGCTTCGATCCGATCTTCTTTGGCAGTGAACGTATGACCATCGATCATCTGAACCGCATTTCGACCACCCGTCCGGTGGTAATCCTGCACGCCAGCCAGCACCTGATGAACGTCAACTCGGCCGCGCTGGCCGCCGTGGGTATCGACGCCGATTGCGAGATAGAAGGTGTGGCCAAGTTCGGTGATGGGGCGCGCCGCGGCCAGCCCACCGGCGAGATGCAGGAGTTCGCCGCGATGTTCCCGATCACGCGGCTGACCGGCAACATCTTCCGCATTGCCGGTGCCAGCGAAAGCGGCCTGCGCATGTTCGGCCAGATCGCCCAGCTCGCGGGTGTCACCACTGCCACCGACCTCGTCAACGACCTCAACGACACGAACGTCGAAGCGCTTGAGCGGCTGTGTGCCGAGCCCGACTATCCGGTGCGCCTAGTGCCAGCCTACATCAGCATGGACGGTTCGATGAACCTGCAGGCCGGTGCCGAGCGCGTGCGCGAGCGCATGCAGCGAAACACCGACAAGCTGCGTTTTGGTGCAATCAAGGTGGTGACCGACGGCTCGATCCAGGGCTTCACCGCGCGGGTGCGCTGGCCCGGCTATTACAACGGCAACCCCAACGGCATCTGGATCGGTTCGCCCGAGGCCTTGACCGAGACGATCCAGTTCTTCCATGCCGCAGGCCTGCAGCTGCACATCCACACCAACGGCGACGAAGCCACCGATCTCGCGATCGACGCGCTCGAAGGGGCGCTGGCCAAGCACCCACGCGCCGACCACCGCCACACCTTGCAGCACTGCCAGATGGCCGACGCGTCCCAGTTCCGCCGCATGGCGATGCTGGGGATTGGTGTCAACCTGTTTGCCAACCACCTCTTCTACTGGGGCGACGCCCACCGCGAACAAACCATGGGACCGGACCGCGCCAGCCGGATGGACGCCTGCGCCACCGCGCTGGCCCACAACGTGCCCCTGGCGATCCACTCGGATGCGCCGATCACGCCGCTGGGGCCGCTGTTCACCGCCTGGTGTGCGGTCAACCGGCTGACCTCGTCGGGCCAGGTGCTCGGCGAAGCGGAGCGCATCAGCGTGGCCCAGGCCTTGCACGCAATCACGCTGGGTGCCGCCTATTCGCTGCACATGGACGGTGAGATCGGGTCGATCGAGATCGGCAAGTTTGCCGACTTCTGTGTGATGGCCGACGACCCGACCGCGGTCGCGCCCCAGGCGCTGAAAGAGGTGCGCATCACCGGCACGGTGATCGGCGGTCGGCCCCTGCCGCTGCCCACGGCCGCCTGAGCGACGCACGCCATGGCCACTTCACGCCTGCCGCTGACCGTGATCGGCGGTTTTCTCGGCGCCGGCAAGACCACGCTGCTCAACCACCTGCTGGAACAGGCAGACGGGTGCCGGCTGGCCGTGCTGGTCAACGACTTCGGTGCCTTGAATATCGATGCCGAGCTGGTCGCCTCGCGCGGAGCCGACACCATTGCGCTGAGCAACGGTTGTGTCTGCTGCTCGATTGGCGACGACCTGAGTGCCGCCTTGATCCGGGTCCTCGACCACCAGCCGCCGTTCGACGCCTTGCTGATCGAAGCCAGTGGTGTCTCCGATCCCTGGCGCATTGCCCAGGTTGGCATGGCCGACCCGGGCTTGAGTCTGGGCGGTGTGGTGGTGCTGATCGACAGCAGCGCGATCCTGGCGCAGGTCGCCGATCCGCTGCTGCGCGATTCGCTACAGCGACAGGTGCAGGCGGCCGACTGGCTGCTGCTGAACAAGAGCGATCTGGTCGACGCACAACAGCTCGCGTCGGTGCACGCCTGGCTCGAAGAACAGGCCCGGGAAACACCACGCTTCGAGACCCGCGAAGCCCGGTTGCCCGGGGGACTGGTCCCGGCCTTGTTCGGTCAGCTGGTCGCCCACAACAGCGCGGCCAGTGCGCCCAGGCCATCGGCAGGCGCCTGTTGCGAACACGATCACGATCACCACCACCACGGCGACGAACACGCCCATGGCCATGCGGACCACCACCACGGTGGGCCCGATCACGGTGGGCAGTTCGAGACCGCCAGCTGGCAACCACAGTCCGTTTTGCCTGCCGACACGCTGCGTTCGCTGCTGCGCGCGATGCCAGCCGGCGTGTTGCGTCTGAAGGGACTGCTGCGCACCGACAACCACGGCTGGGCCGAAATCCAGTTCGCCGGTCGCCACGGTTCCTTGCGCAAGGCACTGGCCGCGCCCGCCGGCGGGGCCGCCGTGGTGGCGATCGGCCTGCGCGGCAAGTTACCGAAGGCTGCGCTCGACGCAGTGTTCAAAACGGTGCGCCATCCCGAGCCCGCATCGACGGCTTAGCACCGGCGCTCGTGCGTGCGGCGTGGCCAGCGGCGAGGAGCGGTCAACTGACGTTATTTGCCGTCATTTGCCGCTACGGCTGGTGGCCTGCCGCAACAGGGCTTCGGCGCGCAGGATGACTGGCCGATCGATCATCTTGCCGTCCACCGCCACCGCAGCGCCGCCGGCCTGGGCGGCTGCGTCCCGCACGCGCTCTGCCCAGGCGATCTCTTCTTCACTCGGGGAAAAACCGGCGTTGACCACGTCGACCTGCTTCGGATGGATACACAGCTTGGCGCCAAAGCCCAGACGCCGCGCACGACGTGTGTCGGCTTGCAGTTGCTCGGCGTCCCCGATCGCGGTGCTCACACCATCCACCGGCGGCGCCAGCCCCGCCAGACGCGATGCCAGCACGAGCTGAGAACGGAACAGCAGCAGCTCTTCCCCATCGCCCGAAATGCCGAGATCCAGTTGCAGGTCGATCGAGCCGAACACCAGGCGTTGGACCCGCGGCGCCCGCGCCAGCTCGCGCACCGCGTCGATGCCGGCGGCCGTCTCGACCAGCGGCAGCACCACCTTGCCGCCACAGTCCAGGTCGGCGGCCCGCTCGGCCTTGGGCACCATCACCGCAGCGACCACCGGCGACTGGCACAGCGCGAGATCGACCGCAAACCAGGGTGTGTCCACCGCGTTAATGCGCACGACGATCCTGCTCTCGGGATCGGCGCTCGCCAGCCAGGTGCCGAGCGCTTCGCGCGCAGCGTCCTTCGCCGCGAGGGCGACCGCGTCTTCAAGATCAACGATGACGGCGTCGGCGCCCGACGCAAGCGCCTTGGCGAAGCGATCAGGGCGGTCCGCCGGGACAAACAAATACGAGCGAGGCATCATGGCAGGAACACAGGCACACGCGGCGCCTCGGCCAGCGACCAGATGGCGTCGATCACCGCGCGCATTTCGCTTGCGCTGGCGCCGTCCCGGTAGGCCGCCAGCCGCAGCGCCTTGTCTTCGAGCTCGGGCCGCGACAGCGTGTTGCCGGGGTCCCCTTTGGGCTCGTCGACCCGGCCGTCAAAGCGCTGGCCGTCCAGCGTCTCGACCGTGACCTTGCCGATCCAGCGCGCAGGGTAGGCGCTGTCCACCTCGGCGTCGAGCTGCATCGCGACCTTGTCGCGAAACGTCACAACGGGCGCATCGCGGTAGTGCGCATCGAACTCGCTCAGACCGGCGTGGCCGTGCACCGCGACCAGCCCCAACACGGTGCCCATCGAGAACTTGCCCTGGTGCACGGTCTGCGGATCGGTCACCGGGCCGAGCACGTCGATCGCGCCCTGATGCACGAAGGTGGTCACCTGCCGCACGTCCTGCGCGGTCAGTCCCTGCTCGCGCAGCACCTGCTGCAAAGCGTCGGCGGCCGGGTGGGTGTGGCGGCACGAGGCGTGGAACTTGAACGAGGTCTCGGCCAGCGTCCAGCGCGTGCCCAGGCCATCGGCCAGACGCGACGGGTCGGAGTCGCTCGACATGCCTGCCGCCATGCCCTGCTTGCCGTCAAAAATGCTCTGGGCACCGGTGAAACCATCGGCGGCCAGGTAGGCCGCGGTGAGGCCGGCGCCCGCCGCATGCGCGGTGTGCAGCTGCTTGGAATCGGCGGCGTCGCGCAAGAATTCCCACAGCCCTGCCGACTGGGTGCCGGCCGAACCGAACGCGTGGTTCATCTGTTCGGGCGTGAGGCGCAACAGGTGGCCGACCGCCGCGGCAGCTGCCAGCGTGCCCGCGGTGCCGGTGGTGTGAAAGATGCGGTAGTGCGAGCGTCCCAGAAACTCGCCGACCCGAATGCCGACCTCGTAGCCGGCCACCACGGCGGTCAGCAGCTCGGCGCCACTGCTGCCCAGCGCCTGCGCCACCGCCAGCGCCGGTGGGAACACCACCGCGGCCGGGTGGAAAACCGAGCCGTTGTGCACGTCGTCCTGCTCCGCAAAATGCGAGGCTGCCGCGTTGATGACGGCAGCGGTGAGCGGGCTGGTCCGGGTGCGGTGGATCAGGATCTCGCTCGGCCCGTCGGTAGGTCCCATGCGCTGCATGAAACGCGCAATGGTTTCGACCGGTCGAGCGCTCTTGCCGGCGAGAGTGGATGCGAACCAGTCGAGCATC
The DNA here is from genome assembly GCA_046597475.1 of Polaromonas sp. Classification (GTDB taxonomy): domain Bacteria; phylum Pseudomonadota; class Gammaproteobacteria; order Burkholderiales; family Burkholderiaceae_C; genus Polaromonas. The sequence goes on from JBKJKI010000079.1 coordinate 17,969, forward strand.
AGGTCTTCGGCGCGGCGCAGCACCGGCGCCGGGATGTCTCCGAAGCGCAGGGTGGCGGCGAAGGTTGCAAGTGCCTGGCCGGGTGTGGGTTGTGTCATGGCATGTTCCTTGGTGTGGCTGCGAAGGGTCTGGGGTTTGCTAAAAATGGGGGCGTCTATGGCGCGGATGGCTGCATGGAATCGGTCTGCGCTCGCATCGCGCCATCGCCGGCCCAGCGCCGGGCGATGTCCTCTCGACCCGAATCCACGTCTCTGGCCTGCTCGCTGTGCCGCGGGGCGCGCCGGTTTAGCCGAGCTGGCTCAACAGCTCCGGTACCGCGCTGAACAGGTCGGCCTCAAGCCCGTAATCAGCGACCGAAAAAATGGGCGCCTCGGGGTCCTTGTTGATCGCGACGATCACCTTACTGTCCTTCATGCCGGCCAGATGCTGGATCGCCCCGCTGATGCCACAGGCGATGTAGAGCTCCGGCGCGACGATCTTGCCGGTCTGGCCGACCTGCCAGTCGTTGGGCGCATAACTGGCATCGACCGCGGCGCGGCTAGCGCCCAGAGCTGCGCCGAGTTTGTTGGCCAGTGGAGCGAGCACCTCACCGAACTTCTCGGCGCTGCCCAGCGCTCGCCCACCGCTCACGATGATCTTGGTGGCAGTCAGTTCGGGCCGGTCGCTCTTGGTGATTTCTTGGCCGACAAAATGGGATTTGCCGCTGCCGGTCACCGCGCCGATCTGCTCGACCGAAGCATTGCCGCCTTCCGCGGCCGCCGCATCGAAGCCGGTCGCCCGTGCGGTGATCACCTTGACCGGATCGACGCTTTGCTGGGTCGTGATCGCGTTACCCGCGTAGATGGGGCGCTCGAAGGTGTCGGGGCTGCAGACCTGGGTGATGTCGCTGATCTGCGCGACATCCAGCTTGGCCGCCACGCGCGGCGCGACGTTGCGCCCGGCCGCGGTCGCCGGAAACAGGATGTGGCTGTAATCTTTGGCGATGGCGAGCACCTGCGCGGCGATGTTTTCTGCCAAGCCGTGCGCGAGCGATTCACCATCCGCATGGACGACCTTGGAGACACCCTCGATCTTGGCCGCGGCGGCAGCCACGGCGCCGGCATTGCTGCCCGCGACTAGCACATGCACCTCACCGCCGCATTGGCTGGCTGCGGTGACGGTATTGAAGATGGCTGCTTTGAGCGAGTGGTTGTCGTGTTCGGCGACGACGAGTGCGGTCATGTTGTGTTCCTGTGGATGGGCATGCGCTCAGGGTCCAATGACCTTGGCGTCGTACTTCAGTTTGGCAACCAACGTGGCCACGTCGGGCACCTTGATACCGGCGCTCCGTTTGGGCGGCTCGGAAACCCGGAGTGTCTTCAGGCGCGGCGTGACATCGACGCCGAGGTCTTTTGGCTTGAGCGTCTCCAGTGGCTTCTTCTTGGCCTTCATGATGTTGGGCAGGGTCACGTAGCGCGGCTCGTTCAGCCGCAGGTCGGTGGTGATCACAGCCGGCAGGCTGACCGAGAGGGTCTCCAGGCCACCGTCGATCTCGCGCGTGACCTTGGCCTGCGCGCCTTCGATCTCGACCTTCGACGCGAAAGTGGCCTGCGGCAGGTCACACAGCGCGGCCAGCATCTGGCCGGTCTGGTTGCAATCGTCGTCGATCGCCTGTTTGCCTAGGATCACGAGCTGTGGTTGCTCTCGTTCGATTAGCGCCTTGAGCAGTTTGGCCACTGCCAGCGGCTGCAATTCTTCGCTGGTCTCCACCAGGATGGCGCGATCGGCGCCTATCGCCATCGCGGTGCGCAGCGTTTCCTGGCATCTGGCGTCGCCGCAGGAGACCGCGATGACCTCGGTGGCTGCGCCCTTCTCCTTCAAGCGCACCGCTTCTTCCACCGCGATCTCGTCGAACGGGTTCATGCTCATCTTGACATTGCCGATGTCCACCCCGGAGCCATCGGACCGGATGCGGACCTTGACGCTGTAATCGACCACGCGCTTGGTTGCGACGAGAACTTTCATGGTATCTTTCCTTCCTGTGTGGGCAGCCAGCCTTCGCGCTGGTTGCCGGGCCAACAATCAGACCGCACCGCAGCGGTGCAGCTCGGCGATCTTCTCTGTGGCAAACCCGAGTTCGACCAGAACCGCGTCGGTGTGCTGGCCCAGCGCCGGCACATCGCCCATGCACGGCGTGAGCGCGTCGCCCATGCCGGGCGGCAGCAGCGCGGGGATGGGCCCCGCCGGGGTGCCGACCTCGGCCCAGCGCCCGCGCGCCTTCAGTTGCGCGTGTTGCCACACGTCCTGCATGTCGTTCATTTGTGCGTTGGCGATCTGGGCTTCGTCGAGCCGGGCTGCGACCTGTTCGCCTGTCATGTCCGCAAAGGCCTCGACGATGATCGTGCGCAGCGCCTGCCGGGCCGCAACCCGGCGCGAATTGGAGGCAAAGCGCTCGTCCGCGGCTAGCTCGGGCTGGCGCAGTACCTGCCGGCAGAACACCAGCCACTCGCGTTCGTTCTGCAGGCCCAGCATCACGGTCTTGCCGTCGCCGGCCGGAAACGGGCCATAGGGGTAGATGGTGGCGTGCGCGGCACCGGCACGCGGCGGCGGGGTCGCGCCGTCGAACGCGTAGTACAGCGGATAACCCATCCACTCGACCATGCTCTCGAGCATCGATACATCGATCCGGCAGCCACGGCCGGTCTTGCCGCGCTGAATCAGCGCCACGAGGATGTTGGTGTAGCCATACATGCCGGCTGCGATGTCGGCGATAGAGCAGCCGGCCTTGGCCGGCTCACCCTCCGAACCGGTAATCGAGAGAAAGCCCGATTCGCTTTGGATCAGCAGGTCGTAGGCCTTTTTGTCGCGGTACGGTCCCGGGTTTTTCGGGTCGTCACCGTAGCCCGAGATGTCGCAGACGATCAGTCCCGGGTGCTTGTCCTTCAAGGCATCATAGGACAGGCCCAGGCGCGCCGCCGCGCCGGGCGCGAGGTTTTGCACCAGCACGTCGGCCTTCTCAAGCAGGCCGGCCAGCACAGCTTGCGCATGCGCGTTCTTGACGTCCAGCGTCACGCTTTCCTTGCCGCGGTTGGTCCAGACGAAATGCGAGGCCAGTCCCCGCACCCGCTCGTCGTAGGCACGGGCGAAATCGCCGCTGCCGGGCCGCTCGACTTTGATCACACGCGCGCCGAGATCGGCCAGCTGGCGTGTGCAGAACGGCGCCGCGATCGCGTGTTCGAGCGTGACAACGGTGATTCCATCAAGGGGTCTCATCGGTGTTTCCTCAAAACGAACGGGGCAAGCCCAGAAGATGCTCGGCCACATACGAATAAATCAGGTTGGTCGAGATCGGCGCCACCTGGTACAGGCGCGTTTCGCGGAATTTGCGTTCGATGTCGTATTCGTTGGCAAAGCCGAAACCGCCGTGCGTTTGCATGCAGACGTTGGCCGCCTCCCACGAGGCCTTGGCGGCGAGGTACTTGGCCATGTTGGCCTGTGCGCCGCAAGGCTGGTTCGCATCGAACAGCTCGCAGGCCTTGAAGCGCATCAGGTTGGCCGCCTCGATCTCGATGTAGGCATCGGCGATCGGAAACTGCACACCCTGGTTCTTGCCAATCGGGCGGTCGAACACAATGCGCTCGTTGGCGTACTTGGTCGCCCGGTCGATGAACCAGTAGCCATCGCCGATGCATTCAGCCGCGATCAGGGTGCGCTCGGCGTTCAGGCCGTCGAGGATGTACTTAAAGCCACGGCCTTCCTCGCCGATCAGGTTCTCTTCGGGGATTTCCAGGTTGTCGAAGAACAGCTCGTTGGTCTCGTGGTTGACCAGGTTGGGAATCGGCCGCACCTCCAGGCCGTGGCCGATCGCCCGTTTCAGATCGACGATGAAGGTGGACATGCCTTCGGACTTCTTCTTCACTTCGGCCAGCGGCGTGGTGCGCGCCAGCAGGATCATCAGATCCGAATGCTGCACCCGGCTTATCCAGACCTTCTGGCCGTTGACGACATAGCGGCCGTCCTTCTTCACCGCCATCGTCTTGATCTTGGTGGTGTCGGTGCCGGTGGTCGGCTCGGTCACGGCCATCGACTGGATGCGCAGCTTGCCGGCCGCGATGTCCGGCAGGTACTTGTCTTTTTGGGCTTTGCTGCCGTGGCGCAGCAAGGTGCCCATGTTGTACATCTGGCCGTGCACCGCACCGGAGTTGCCGCCGCTGCGGTTGATCTCTTCCATGATCACCGAGGCCGCAGTCAGACCCAGGCCGGTACCACCGTATTCCTCGGGGATCATGGCCGACAACCAGCCGGCACCCATCAGCGCATCGACAAAGGCTTCGGGATACCCCCGCTGTTCGTCGATCTTTCGAAAATATTCGTCGGGGTATTCGCTGCACAGGTGCCGCACGGCGTCGCGTATTTCCTGGTGCTCATCGGCTTGGTTCAACATGGGGGCTCCTGGTTTATCGTGTTGACTGGGATGTGTGTCCTGCTCAGGCCACCGTAACGGTGGCCTCCATGGCGAGCCAGCCTTCGGCGTCTCGGGCCCACAGCCGGACGGTTTTGCCATCGCCCTCGACCCGACCGTTCACGGAGAACGGTGCAATGTCGAACAGCGGCTTGACCGCGCGGAACGTGAACGTGGTGACCATCGCCTCGGGCATCTCGCGCCGCAGCAGGTCGAGCAGCAGCGTGGCAATCAGCGGCCCGTGCACGATCAGACCCGGATAGCCTTCGACTTCGGTCACATAGCTGCGGTCGTAGTGAATGCGGTGACCGTTGAACGTGAGCGCCGAGTAACGAAATAGGAGCACCGGATCGGGCACGATGTCGCGCGAGAAGCTCTGGTTGGTGGGTGCTGCCTGCGGCGCGGGCGCCGCTGCGCCGGGCTGCGGGTTGTCGCGGTAGACGATGTCATGTTCTTCGGTGATCGCCACGCCGTCTGCGGCCGCGATCTCATGGCGCACCGTCACAAACACCAGTGCGCCATTGCGGCCGTGTTTCACGCTGACGTCTTTGATGGACGACACCCGGGTCATCTCGTCGCCCACACGCAGCGGGCGGTGAAAGGTCAAACGGCTGCCAGCCCACATGCGCCGCGGCAGCGGCACCGGTGGCAGGAAACCACCGCGCTTGGGGTGGCCGTCCGGCCCGATCTCGCTTTGGCGGGCAATCGGCAGAAAGTACAACCAATGGCCCAGCAGCGGCGCCTCGGTGCCGGCACCGAGCGGCGGATCATCGCGGTCCAGCGTGGCCGACAGCGCGGCCAGCGGGGCGCCGGTCGCCAGATCGATGCGTTGCTCGGTGCGACCAATCCAGTTGCGCAGGTGGTCGAGATGGGATTTGATATCTTGGTTCACACCCTGAATCATCGGTACAGATGGGTTTGAGCGCAATTTGCGATTTCTGAACGGGGCGTAAGGCTGTGGCTAAGACCGCGCCACAGTGCGGGGCCACTTCTGTTGAATCGGGAAGCTTCACTTCCTCATTTCTGGCGTTGCACCGCACTTCTATCTTGGTGAAGTCTTACTTTCGCAATTACAAATTGCGCCAGCAGGTCCTGCCGCCTACATTGAGCTTGCCGATGGGTTCCGCTCACTAAGAGCATTTCGTTATACACAAGTCAGCCCCCACCCCTCCACGAGTTAAGCTACTGATTTAATAGCATCGGAAATTGATGAACTGGGCAGCCAGCGAATTTGAGAGCATTGATCTGGGAGA
>JBKJKI010000184.1:0-17228 GCA_046597475.1 Polaromonas sp.
GTAACGCCGGATCAGTTTGAGTACCCGCTCATCTTGGACTCGTCTGGCTACCCGCGACATCAGGATGTCGTGGTTGACCCGGTCGAAGAATTTCTCCAAGTCGAGGTCAACCACCCAACGGCGGCCTTCCCCGATGTAGCTCTGTGCTCTTTGCACCGCTTGCCACGCATTGCGTCCGGGTCGAAACCCGTAGCTATGCTCAGAGAATTCGGGCTCGAACTGCGGTTGCAAGACTTGCAGCAGCGCCTGCCGGATCAGGCGGTCCAGTACCGTCGGGATGCCCAGTGTGCGTACCCCGCCATTGGGCTTGGGTATTTCCACTTTGCGAATCGCCGCCGGAATGTATTTTCCTGCCAGCAGTGCTGCTTTAACGCTTGGCCAGTGCTGTTGCAGCCATGCCTTGAACTCGGTCACAGCGAGTCCATCGACTCCTGCTGCGCCCTTGTTTCGCATGACCCGCTCATACGCCAGCCATAGGTTGCTCCGTTCGACCACGGCGTCCATCTGCCGCAGTCCCTCCGCTTTCGTTCGCCCACACGCCGCCGCGTCCATCTCAGCACCCCCGGCGGCACTTGACGAAATCCGTTCGTCTCCCTCCGTTATGGGCGCAGTTGCTTGCGTTGTTGCTTCGTCGATTGGCATCGAGGTCGTATGTCCTACTCACGTTGTTCAATGTTCAGGCCTTCGGTCAGGGCTCTTTCTGGCTTACCGCCTGTCCCCGACCTACCATGCCCTCTGCTGACTTCTGCATGCGCATCCCGGCACCTTTCGATGTCGGTGGCACAAGGCACGCATGCAGATCTCCCCGGGTATTGCGCACCCACCTTCACGCTTATGCCTGTCGGATATACGCCGTTGTGTTCCGTGCAAGTATTGGGCTTTACAGATATTGGACTGCTCACCCCACAACGTCGCCTCGTATCCGCTTCTTGTTCATCAGGCCAGCGCTTTGCCTTCGGCTTCCTCCAGATTCGCAGTCGCCCGCGACACCCTTGCCGTTCGGCTAACTCTTCCCCTTGCCGGGGTGAGTAGAGGACTTTCACCTCCAAGTAAGTGCGCCCTGCCGGGCGCACCAATAAAAAAGCCGCCCATATGAGCGGCTTTTCAGGGGCAGACTGGTTTTACGCAGCCTTGACGCCCAGCTTTTCCTTGATACGTGCAGACTTGCCGCTGCGGCTGCGCAGGTAGTACAGCTTGGCGCGGCGCACATCACCGCGGCGTTTCACTTCGATCTTGGCGATCAGTGGGCTGTAGACCTGGAAGGTACGCTCAACGCCTTCTCCATTGGAGATCTTGCGAACGATGAAGCTCGAATTGAGACCGCGATTGCGCTTGGCAATCACGACGCCTTCGAAAGCCTGCAAACGCTTGCGCGTGCCTTCAACCACGTTCACGCTCACGATGACGGTGTCACCAGGAGAATAAACAGGAATGGTCTTGTTCAAGCGGGCAATTTCTTCCTGCTCAAGGGTCTGGATCAGATTCATGATTTTTCCATCTAACTTTTTTCGTTCATTCACGCGCTACGCTAAAGACCGCAAATCCATGGATCATCCGGAGATGAATCGGATGGTTGCAGTGGCCGCCAGAGGATCGAAAAGCTTTTGATTATAGCAATTCAGGCGTCCTGCTCCGGATTTTCGATCAAATCGGCCAGAAAACTCTCATCCACCTCGCTCAAATGACCGCCCGCGCGTGCTTTTTGCACCAGCTCGGGCCGCTGGTGCTGCGTCAATGCCAGCCGCTGCTCGCGTCGCCACTGCTCGATATGAGCATGATTTCCGGACATCAGAATGGGCGGCACCGACTGGCCGCGCCAGGTTTCCGGCCGGGTGTAGTGAGGGCAATCCAGCAAACCATCCAGCGCCGGATTAAAGCTGTCCAGCTGGTGGCTTCCCTCGTCGTTCAACACCCCAGGCTGCAATCTTGCCACCGCGTCCAGCAAGGCCATGGCGGCAATCTCGCCGCCTGACAATACGAAATCGCCCAGACTGATCTGGTGATTGACATGGGATTCAATGAAGCGCTGGTCCAGCCCTTCATAGCGACCGCAAATCAGTACGGCGCCATTGCTGGCTGACCACCGCTCCACGCTGGAATGGTCAAGGCGCTGACCGATGGGAGAAAAAAGCACCGTGGCGACCTCCGGACTGCCGCAGGCGACACGGTCAGCGCGCACACTCTCAAGGCACAGGGTAAGAGGCTCGGCCATCATCACCATTCCGGGGCCGCCGCCGAACGGCCGGTCGTCCACGCGCCGGTAGTTGCCCTCGGTAAAATCGCGGGGGCTCCAGAGTTTGACCTCAACCAGCCCCGATTCGTAGGCACGGCGGGTCACGCCACTGCTTAAAAATGGCGCAAAAAGCTCAGGGAACAGGGTGATGATGTCAAAGCGCATGGCGGTATTTTGCACGCTCGGAAGCTGAAATTGAAAGCATTCAGGACCTTGCATCTGCAAGGCCTCAGACTTTAGTAGTCGGGCTGCCAGTCAACGGTGATCCGCTTTCCGGGAATATCCACTGCATCGACATAGGCCGACACAAAGGGAATCATCCGCTCCTCAGTCGTGCTCGTGCCATCGTCTGAAATATGCTGATATTCAACACACAACACCGAATGAGGCCCGGTGGCCATCAGGTCACGCACGCACCCCAAAGCAAGGCCTTCGCGATTGACCACATTGAGGCCGATCAGGTCGACCCAGTAGTATTCATCCGCGGAAGCGGCCGGAAAACTATTGCGAGACAGGAATATCCGCACGCCGCGCAAGGCTTCAGCCGCGTTGCGGTCGTCGAGGCCCGCGAACTTCGCGACGACGGAACCTGAATGGATTTTGGCATCTTCCACGACGAGCGACACCGTTCCGGAGAACAGGTTGAAGCCTGGTCGAAACTTGGCATCAGGCACCTGCAAAAACCAGGATTTCGCGGAAAAAAGCGCCTCTGGATCCGTGCTGTGCGGCAAGATTTTCACCCAGCCCTTGACACCCCACGCATCCAGAATACGCCCGACCTCAAGCGCATCGTCAGGCAGGCTTGACGGCGTCAAGCCCAGGGGCAAGGGAAGGCCAGGCAACATTGAATCTTACGAGGATTTCCGTGACTCAGGCGACTGCAGGAGCAGCCTTGGCGCCCTGCTTGATCAGGCGTTCAACCGTAGGGGATGTCTGGGCACCCACACCGACCCAGTAAGTCAGGCGGTCTTGCACAATGCGCAGGCCTTCTTCGCCGCCCTTGGCAATCGGGTTGTAAAAACCGATGCGCTCGATGAAACGACCATCGCGACGAACGCGTTTGTCAGCGACAACAATATTGAAAAACGGGCGATGCTTGGAACCGCCGCGTGAAAGCCGGATGACGACCATAATTTATCCTTGGGTGGAGGGGTAAAAACACCCCAAATATTCCTGCAGCGCTTGAGACACACGACATGGCCACCCGGCCAGCGAAATGCTGCAAAGCCTGCGATTATAACCTGCGGGCAGTTGCCTGGCGCTTTGAGCGAAAATCCGTGTTTCGTCATACCCGCGCCACTATTTCACATGGACCAGGCCATTCATTCCAATGCTCCTCATACGCCCCAGCCGTGACGAAGACCTTGCCGCCATTGCAACAATTTACGCCCACCATGTGTGTCACGGCACGGGCAGCTTCGAAACCGAAGCGCCCAGCATCGCCGACATGGCGGCGCGCCGTGCCGATGTACTGACCAAAGGACTGCCCTATCTGGTTGCCGAGCAGGATGGGACCATCGTCGGGTTCGCCTATGGCAACTGGTTCAAGCCCCGTCCCGCCTACCGGTACTCGGTGGAAGATTCAATTTATCTGGCACCCGATTTGCATCGCAAAGGCCTGGGTCGCGCCCTGCTCGCCGAATTTCTGGCGCGCTGCGAGGCCATTGGCATCCGTAAAGTCATGGCCATCATCGGGGATTCGGCCAATGCCGGGTCTGTCGGCGTGCACCGGTCCGCCGGTTTCCAGACCGTCGGCACCATCGATGGCTGCGGCTGGAAGTTTGGCGCATGGCGCGATATCGTCATCATGCAAAAAACGCTTGGGCCTGGCGCTACCCAACCGCCGCAAGACGCGTCGGACCGATAATCGCGGCATGAACGCTGCCACCCAAAAAAACAAGACCATTGCCAGCTGGCTGGCCTTCCTCGGCGGCCAGCTCGGCCTGCACCGCTTTTACCTGTTTGGCTGGTCAGACCTTTGGGCCTGGGCGCATCCCGCAGTCGCCGCCCTGGGCTGGTATGGGGTGCAGCGCGTCAGTCTGCACGGCCAGGACGACCAGATTGCCTGGCTGCTGATTCCACTGCTGGGCTTCACTCTGGCAGGAACGGCACTGACAGCCATTTACTACGGCCTGATGACGCCAGAGAAATGGAACACTCTTCACAATCCGGCCACGCCAGATGCCGTGGCTGGCCGCACCAACTGGCTCACCATGGGTGCGATTGTGCTTGCCTTGCTGTTTGGCACCATCGCCCTGATGTCCAGCATTGCCTTCAGCTTTCAGCGCTATTTTGAATATCAGGTGGAAGAGGCGAGAAAAATCAGCCAATAGCCAAGCCCGGCGGATTGCCTTGGGCAGAGATTAAATGCAGGCCCTCGTGCCCAATCAAGTGCGTTTGCATTTAATTACATCGGTCACATTTCGGCGTTAAATATCTCTTTTTTTCGGAGGAATTTTTCACCGCTGTGTCATGTCCCTTACTTATCATGGGGACAACGACGCAAGGAGTTCTTCATCATGGTGTCAGCTCAATATCGGATTGAAAGCAGAGACTCGTTGATGGGTAGCCTGATACCCTCGCCCAACTTCAGCCACCTGTATGCCGACTGTTCGCTGGCGGTGGCAGTAGCGGTAAAAAGTGTGGCCGACCCCACCAGGCAGGAAGTTCGGGTCATCTACATCCCCACTGGCGAGATTGTCTTTCGCACCTCGGGGCCAGACAGCACCCGGTAGCGCCGCTCGCGTCCTGTAAGGCGCGCTGCCGGTAAGCGCCCTCGCAAGTCGCCCGGATGTCCAGCGCGCCCCTTGTGCTGCGAGAATCGGCTGCATGGTCCTACCCCCCGTCCTCACCCCTTCCTGGCTTCATGCGGCGATTGCCCGTATCGAGGCCGACTTCCAGCGCAGCGCCGATACCCATCTGATCGCCCTGCCCCTGCCCGGGTTTGCCCGGCACGGCATCGATTTTTACCTGAAGGATGAGTCCACGCACCCCACCGGCAGCCTGAAGCACCGACTGGCACGCTCGCTCTTTCTCTACGCGCTGTGCAATGGGCTGATTCATGAGCACAGCACCGTCGTTGAGGCCTCCAGCGGCTCGACCGCCGTGAGCGAGGCCTACTTCGCCAGGCTTCTGGGCCTGCCCTTCATGGCGGTCATGCCGCGCAACACCTCTCCTGAAAAAGTTGCGCAGATCGAGTTCTACGGCGGCCACTGCCATTGGGTCGATAGTGCGGCGCAGGTGTATGAAGAAGCCCGGCGGCTTGCCGCCGAAACGGGCGGCCACTACATGGACCAGTTCACCTATGCCGAGCGCGCCACCGACTGGCGAGGCAACAACAACATTGCCGAAAGCATGTTCAGCCAGATGTCCCATGAGCGGCATCCCGTGCCGCGCTGGATTGTCGTCGGCGCGGGCACTGGCGGCACCAGCGCCACCATAGGGCGTTATGTACGTTATCAGCGGCACGACAGCCAGTTGTGCGTGGCCGACCCGGTTGGCTCCGTCTTTGGTGAATACCATCGCACCGGAGATGCCAGCCTCACCAGCGCCGGATCGTGCATTGAGGGCATCGGACGGCCGCGCGTCGAGGCGAGCTTCATTCGCAGCGTCATCGACCGCATGATCGAGGTGACCGACGCCGACTCGCTGGCCGCCATGCAGGCGCTGTCGCAGTTGCTGGGGCGCAAGGTCGGACCGTCCACCGGCACCAATTTTGTCGGCTGCCTGAAGCTGGGGCACGAAATGCTGGCACGCGGCGAACAGGGCTCCATCCTTTCGCTGCTGTGCGACTCCGGCGAGCGTTACCTGCCCACTTACTACGATGCGCAGTGGGTTCAAAGCAAGATCGGTGATTGCACGGCATCCAGCCAGTATTTGACGCGGCTCATGCAAGCTGCCCCCGCACGCTGACATGCCGACACCCGCGCTGCCTGACGGAAAATCGCGGCGCAGCCTGCTGTTCGGCGCCCTGAACGGTGCAGCCGGTCTGGCGGCCACGGCAGTCTGGCCGTCCAGGGCAAACGCACTTCCCGCCAGGGCACTGGCATTTCCGCGCGACCGCGGCTCGCATCCCGACTTTCGCACCGAATGGTGGTACATCACCGGTCAGGCCACAGCTGGTGGCCCTGACCAACGGACATTCGGTTTTCAGCTCACCTTCTTCCGCTCGCGGGTCGATGAAACCCAGGGCATGAGCTCAGAATTTGCGGCAAGGCAACTGATCTTTGCGCATGCCGCCGTCACCGATGTGCGGGGGAAAAAACTCTGGCATGACCAGCGCATTGCCCGCCAGGGTTTTGCCATTGCGACGGCCAGCGAGCAGGACATGGCCATCAAGCTGCGAGACTGGTCACTGAAAGCTGATGGCAGCAAATACACCGCCGAGCTGCCCGCCACCGACTTTGCGTTAAGGCTGCAATTCGAGGAGACGCAAAGCGTGCTGCTGCAGGGCAACAAAGGCCTGTCGCGCAAGGGCCCCGACGAAAAACAGGCGAGCTATTACTACAGCCAACCCCAGCTCGCCACCCGCGGCAGCCTGCAGCTCAAGGCGCAAACGTTTGAAGTCACCGGCAAAGCCTGGCTGGACCATGAATGGAGCGACGAGCTGCTGCACCCCAGCGCTGTCGGCTGGGACTGGATAGGCATGAATCTGGACGACGGCAGCGCACTGACGGCATTCAGGCTGCGCGACAAGGACGGCAACGCCGTCTGGGATGGCGGCTCTTTCCGCTCGGCCAAAGGCGAGCTTTACCCATTCAACCGCGGTGAAGTGATTTTCAGACCCGTGCGCCTCTGGAAAAGCCCGCTCACGCAGACCACTTACCCGGTGGAATGGATGGTCCGCACGCCGGCCGACTTTTACACCGTCAAGGCGGTCATCGACAACCAGGAACTCGACAGCCGCCCGTCGACCGGTTCGATTTACTGGGAAGGCCTGAGCGAGCTGATTGACAGCAAGGGCAAGCGTGTGGGGAGCGGGTATCTGGAGATGACGGGATATGGACGGGCGCTGCGCCTGTAACAAGCCGGCAGCATTTTTCTAATGAATGATCTTGTTCAGGAAGTCCTGCGCCCGATCGGTCTGCGGCGTCGTGAAAAACTGGTCTTTCGCCGTCTCTTCGACGATGCAGCCCTGGTCCATGAAAACAATCTTGTGCGCCACTTTTCTGGCAAACCCCATCTCATGCGTCACGCACAGCATGGTCATGCCCTCCTGGGCGAGCTCCACCATGACGGCCAGTACCTCGTTGATCATCTCGGGGTCCAGCGCGGAGGTTGGCTCGTCGAACAGCATCACTTCCGGGTCCATCGACAGGGCACGGGCAATCGCCACGCGCTGCTGCTGGCCGCCGGAAAGCTGGCTAGGGTATTTGGCCATGTGGGCGCTCATGCCGACCCGGTCGAGCAGCATGACCGCCTTCTTCTCGGCTTCCGCCGTGGATCGGCCCAACACGCGGATTTGCGCAATCGTCAGGTTTTCGAGCACCGACAGGTGGGGAAACAGCTCGAAGTGCTGGAACACCATGCCGATCCTGGTGCGCAGGTTGCTCAGACTGGTTCCCGAGGCGCGCAGCGACTGGCCCTTGAACAGCACGTCGCCAGCCTGGAACTCCTCCAGACCGTTGACCAGCTTGATCAGTGTCGATTTCCCGGAGCCCGAGGGGCCGCAGAAAACCACCACCTCGCCCTGCTCTACGCGCACGCTGCAGTCGGTCAGCGCACGGAATTTTCCATACCATTTAGAAACGTTTTTAAGCTCAAGCATGTGAGGTCCTTGACTGCAGCAATTTGACGATGAGGGTGAGAAGCGAGCAGATGATCCAGTACGCCAGGCCCGCAAACAGCAGCATCTGCACGATGGTTCCGTCGCGCTCGCCGATGCTGGTGGCCCGCCGGAAGAAGTCGCCCAGCGCGATCACATAGACCAGGGAGGTGTCCTGGAAAATGACGATGCACTGCGTGAGAAGAATCGGCAGCATGGCCTTGAAGGCCTGCGGCAGGATGATGAAGCGCATGGACTGGTAAGGACTCATGCCCAGCGCGCGGGCGGCATGGAACTGCCCCACCGGCAGGCTCTGGATGCCGGCGCGCATGATCTCGCAGAAGAACGCGGCCTCCAGCAGCGAGAACGCCACCATGGCCGACACCAGGCGGATGTCCACGCTGGGCGACAGGTCGAACAGCGCCTTCAGGAACTGCGGCACGATCAGGAAGAACCATAGCAGCAGCATCACCAGCGGGATGGAGCGAAAGACGGAAACGTAGATTTTGGCAAATTGCGCCAGGACCCGGCTCTTGCTGATGCTGAACATGGCCAGCACCGTTCCCCAGGCCAGCCCGCACAGGACGGACACCAGGGTAATTTTCAGCGTCACCCACAAGCCTTCAAAGAGCAAGCCCCTTGATTGCAGGATGGTGTTCCAGTCGAACTCGAACATATCAGGACCCCAACAATCCGGGCAGGCTCGTGCGATTGCGAATCCAGCCCATTAAACGAATTATCAAAAAATTGAGCGCGACATATGCCAGCGTCACGCAAATGAAGGACTCATAAGGCTGGGCGGTGTAGTCGACCAGCTGGCGCGCCTGGCCCGACAGCTCCAGCAGGCCGATGGTGGAGGCCACCGCCGAATTCTTCGAAATGATCAGGAACTCCGAGGTCAGCGGCCCCATGATCGTCCGGTAGGTCACGGGCAGCAGGATGAAGCGGTAGGTCTGCGCCAGCGTGAAGCCCATGGCCAGCCCGGCATTGCGCTGGCCGCGCGGCAGCGACTGGATGCCGGCACGGACCTGCTCGCAAATGCGCGAACCGGTGTAGATGCCCAGGCTGAAGGTCGATACCACGAAGAATTGCGTGTAGGGCTCCAGCCCCTTGATCCAGTCACCCAGAGCGGTCGGCAGCAGCTCTGGCACCACGAAATACCAGATAAAAAATTGCACGATCAGGGGAATGTTCCGAAAGACCGACACATAGGCTGTTCCCAGCGCCCTGCACCATTTGTTCGGCAGCGTGCGCAGGATGCCGAACAGCGACCCCACCGCCATGGCCAGCACCCAGGCCACGCAGGTCAGCAGCGCCGTGTTCAGAAATCCGTAGCCCAGCCAGCCCAGATAGCTGGTCGGCTCACCGGTTGCCACCGGCTGCAGCAGGATGCCCCAGTTCCACTTGTAGTCCATCAACGTCTCTTTTCATTCATGAAGGCCGGGACGGGCGCGCCCAGGCAGCGACCGTCCCGGTGTGCCCACCGGGCAGCAGGGTCAGGGCTTGTCGTTCGGGCTGGCGTACAGCTTTTTCATGGCGTCCGACATCGGAAAGCCCAGGTTCAGGCCGCGCGGAGGGATCGGGTTCATGAACCACTTGCTATAAATTTTGGTCGCCTCGCCCGAGGTCTGCGCCTTGGCGATGGTTTCGTTCAGCAGGGTTTTCAGGCCGGCGTCGTTCTTGCGCACCATGCAGCCGTAGGACTCATGGGATTGCGGCGTGCCGACAATCTCATACTCGGCGGGGTCCTTGGTCTTGGCGCGCTCGCCGGCCAGCAGTGCGTCGTCCATCATCATGGCCTTGGCCCGGCCGGTAGACAGCATCAGGAAGGATTCGCTGTGGTCCTTGGCGCTGATGATGCGCATGTCGAGCTTCTTGTCGACGCTCAGGTTGTGCAGGATCTTCTCGGAAGTCGTTCCGGCGCCCACCACCACGGTCTTGCTGGCAAGGTCGGTGAAGTCATTGATGCCCGAGCCTTTTTTCACCAGCAAGCGGGTGCCGACCTGGAAAATGCTGTTGGTGAAGTCGACCTGCTGCGCGCGCGACTCGTTGTTTGTCGTCGTCGTGCACTCAAAGTCGAAGGTTCCGTTTTGCAGCAGCGAAATCCGATTCTGCGAGGTGATGGGCAGCTTGCGCACCTGCAGGTTGGGCAGCTTGAGCTGCTTCTTGATCTGCTCGATGGCCAGGTTGGTGAAGTCCATCGAATAGCCGACGGGCACCTGGCTGGAGTCGTAGTAGGAGAAAGGAATCGAGGATTCGCGGTAGCCCACGACCAGCACGCCATCGTCCTTGATTTTCTTGAGGGTGCCGGACAACTCCGGCTCTGCCGCCACCGCCACGCTGGCGCAGGCCAGCACAGCCGCCGCAGCCACGGCGCGGCCCAGCACTGAATGGGAAGAAACAAGGCTGTTCACTTTTTTCATTTCACGGTCTCCTTTATGACAATGGATCATTTTTCAACTTGCCTTTAGCAACTGGTCAACGCAGAAACGTCAATGACATACATCTGGCGCACCGACTCATGCACCGAATCGATGCAGACCTCCCGGCCGTCGCGGCTCCAGCGCGGATGCAGGTCGCAGCGGTTTTCCTTTTTCAGGTCGGGATCGGTGTAGAAGCTGCCCAGGTCGTGGCGAACCTGCTTTTCAACGTCGTACAAGAACAGGATGCGCTTGTTGGTCTGTGAATCGGGGTAGGTGTCGCTCAGCAGCCAGCGCTGGTTGACCGGCGAATAGGTCATGTGGCCGTTCTCCGTCAGCGTCCCCTTGCCAATCACTTCGGCCCGGCTATTTTCGCAGTCGGCGTAGAGGTGGTAGTGGATGCTGCCGGCATGGGGGCCCCAGACGATGATGTGGCCATCATCGCGCCACAGCGGGTGCGAGATCTGGTACTCCGATTTCTCGTAGTCGTAGGTGCCGACCGCGTCGGGATCGAAGTTTCCATCCAGTTGCGGCAATGGGTGATCAGAGTCCTCCAGCAGGCGCATGTCCGAGCCATCCGGGTTCACCGTGATCAGGCGGTGCAAAAAGCAGGTCTCGTCCTTGACCCGCTCGGTCCAGCGGTGCAGGAACAGGAAGCGCGAGGAGGACGGATTGATTTCCAGGTGGCTGATCCAGTGGATCGCCTTCTCCATCGATTTCACCGGATGGAAATTGCGCAGGCCGGCGTAGCTGACGATCAGGCGCGATTCGCCGGTGGCGATGTCCATCTGGTGAATGCCGTCCTTCCCGGGTGCATTCGGCATGTCCAGCGGCGGCTGGTCTTCGGCGTAGCCTATGGTTTCGTGCGTGATATACAGGCGGCAGTAGTCCACGCACAGCGCGTAGCGGCTGTTGGGCGCCACCACATAGACGGGCAACGGCAGGACCCTTTTTGTGCCGGTATCGATGTTGTAGACGGTCGAGCAAAACCCGGGGTAAAAACCGCTCCGGTCCGTGGTCCGGCTGTTGTAGATCACCTGGCGCTGCGCCTCGCCGTCCAGCCACTGTAACTGGCAGCCCATCTGCCAGTTCCAGGCCGTGGTCGTGTCCAGGCTGTGGTACTGCTCGCCGTTTTCCAGGTCAAAGTAGCCGACCTCGGCCGTCAGCCCGGGCGTCAAATTGGCGTCCATCATGGGCACCCGGTTGGCCAGCAGGTAGCGCCCGCTGCGGTCCCAGACCGTCTTGTTGTAATAGCCGAAGAAGTGATGCGCCGCGCCGCTGCCGACGCGCCGGCAGGGAAAGAGGCTCTGCATGATGTTTTCGTGTGTGATGGACATGTGCTGCTGGAGGTGAAGAAGATTCAAGCTCCGGACGATAAAGCCGCAAATCCATACGATCAAATTCTTTTTTAGACGTCGACTATGCAATATTGATATATTCAGGGTTTACCAGCAGCCGCAATTAAACGGCAAAAGCCGGCTATTCGTCGGTCGACAAAGGGGCTTCCATGGCCAGAAACCTGAACTTCCAGCAGATCGAGGCTTTCAAGGCCGTGATGCAGCTTGGCACCACCACCAGCGCGGCGCTGATGCTGAACACCACGCAGCCTTCAATCAGCCGCCGCATCGCCGAGCTGCAGAGCGCCACCGAACTCAAGCTGTTCGACCTGCACCACGGGCGGCTGCGGCCGACCAGCGAGGGCAAGCTGCTCTACAAGACCATCCAGCAGCACTTCGACGGGCTGGAGAAGATCGAGTCGGTGGTAGCCATCATGCGCCGCTCGGGCACGCAGGTGCTGCGCCTGGGCTGCACGCCCACGCTGGGCATCGGCCTGCTGCCCGCCATCGTCAACCAGTTCCTGCAGAAATTCCCCGAGACCCACATCAACATCCACACCCTGAGCAGCCAGCAGCTGGGCGACTTCCTGCACCAGGGGCTGATCGATCTAGCCCTGACCACCGGTGAGCTGAGCGAGAGCGATTTCCGGCCCGTGCTCATCAACACCACCGAGGCGGTGTGCGTACTGCCGCTGAGCCACCGGCTGAAGGACGCCCCTGTGATTGACTTCAGCATGCTCCAGGGCGAGCGTCTGCTGTCCATCAGCGAAACCGACGAGCTCACCGTCAAGATCAAGGCGCAGCTGACGGCGCACGGCATCCCGGTCGGGTTCGCGGTGCAGACCGCCTCCTCCATCACCGTCTGCGCGCTGGTCGCCGCCGGCAATGGCGTGGGCATGGTGAACCCCTATGTGGCTGGCACATTTTCGGGCCAGCTGCTGATCAAGCCCCTGACGCCATCCATTGCGATACCGGTCCGCATGGCCATGCCCACGCACACCGCTCCCTCCCTGCTGACCCGCCACTTTGTTGACATCCTGCTGCAGCAAAGCGCGCCGGCGCTGGCCGCAATCGCCCGGTAAATGCGGTATTGACAGGCGGCAGCGAGGCAAAATCCCGCTCCAGTACAAAGATGCTCGCCACACCGGACAATGGGCAGCATGAAAGCACTTCACACCATCGCTCTCTCCATGCTCGACCTGGTTGCCGTCCGCGAAGGCGGTACGGTGGCCGAGGCGCTGGCGATTTCACTGCGCACTGCGCAGCATGCCGAGCGCCTGGGCTTTGCCCGCTACTGGCTGGCCGAACATCACAACATGCCGGGCATTGCCTGCTCCGCCACGGCCGTGCTGGTGGGCTATATCGCAGGCGGCACAACTACCATGCGGGTCGGTTCGGGCGGCGTGATGCTGCCCAACCATGCGCCGCTGGTGGTGGCCGAGGCCTTTGGCACGCTGGCCGAGCTTTACCCCGGCCGCATCGACCTGGGCCTGGGCCGCGCACCCGGCACGGACCAGGCCACCATGCGCGCGCTGCGGCGCGAGCGCACCGAGACGGCTGATGATTTTCCGCACGATGTGGCCGAATTGCATCGTCTGCTGGCGCCCGCGCAACCGGGCCAGCGCCTGGTGGCGATGCCCGGCGCAGGCACCAATGTGCCGATCTGGCTGCTGGGTTCCAGCCTGTTTTCGGCCCAGCTGGCGGCTGAACGCGGTTTGCCCTACGCATTTGCCTCGCACTTTGCGCCTCGCCTGTTGTTGCAGGCATTGGCGCTGTACCGGCAGAACTTCCGCCCCTCGGCCGCGCTGGCCAGGCCCTATGCCATTGTGGGTGTGCCGCTGATTGCCGCACCGACCGACGAGGAAGCCGAATACCTGGCGAGCAGCACCTACCAGCGCGTGCTGGGCATTCTGACGGGTGAACGGAGTGGCCTGCAGCCACCGGTAGAAAACTTTGCGGCCCGGCTGCATCCGCAGGAGCGTGCCGCCATTGACGACTTTCTGGCCGCCGGCGTGATTGGCGGGCCTGACACGGTGCGCCAGGGCTTGAGCGCGCTGGCCGAGGCAACTGACGCCGACGAGTTCATGCTGGTCTGCGATGTGTTTGATCCGGCGCTGCGACTGCGTTCGCTGGACATTGCGGCGGCAGCCCGGGCCGCCCAATAATTGCTTGCTACAGGGCAGAGCGCGCTGCGGGGCTGCCTGACGTACTGCTTTTATGCAGGCACCTCGGCCTCGACAAGCTGCGCAAGCAGCGCGAGCGATTCCTGCCAGCCGAGATAGCAAGCCTCGGCGGGAATGACTTCCGGTACGCCTTCCTGCACGATATTCAGGGCGCATCCACAAAACACCGGCGTCAGGGAAATGGTCGTCTCCATTTGCCCGGGCAGGTTCGGGTCGTCGAACTGGTCCGTGTGGCGAACGCGCTCGCCGGGCACCAGTTCAAGATACTCCCCGCCAAAAGAGTGGCTCTGCCCAGTGCTGAAGTTCGTGAACGACATCCTGTAGCTGCCACCCACCCTGGCATCCAGATGGTGAACCTTGCCAGTGAAGCCGTTTGGCGGCAGCCATTTGGACATGGCGTCAGCATCAATGAAGGCCCGATAGACGCGTTCAGGGGGTGCGCGCAGCACACGGTGAAGCCGGATGGTGTGGGTGGACATGATCTGTTTGGCCTTTCGCTAAGAGTTGCGGATAAGCTGGTTTTGAGGATATTCACGATAACGCAGCCGGATTCGTGACGCCAGACCTTCTATCAGTTTCTTGCATCCAGGGGCAGTCCCTGTAAAACCTTGGCCATCAGCGTTTGGCGGACTTGATCGGGCGCTGCGATGAGGCCAGCCTCCAGCGCAGGTCCTTTCGGGTGAGAACCGCAATGCCTAGCGCATGGGCATGGCCGCATCCCGGGGTTCCGCATCCCATGGCGCGGTGGCCGGCCGCAGGATTGAGGTGCGAGAGCCCGATGGTGCTTGACTCCCGGACGCGTGAAAACTCCTGCGATCCAGTCGAGGAAACCACCGGGGCTTCATTGATCTCCCCATAGCTGATGACAACATGCTGGCGGCCGCTTAGCCCCGCAAGGGAAAGTCGCGCTGGAGCGTCCACGATCAATTCATTTCCTGCGCAGTCAATGGCGAAGCCTGGCTGGACAACAGCCGTTTCGCCTTGCTCGACGCAAACCCCAAGGCCGGAGACGACCCCCCAGCCGGTGAGGAAGCGATTTCGGCGGCGAAGACGAGCCAGCGTGTAGTCTTGTTCGCGCTGCAAGTCATCGGCCGACAACAGCCGACCCGTGAAGTAGTGGTTGCGCACCAGCTGTTGGAACTGCGACATAGGGGGCTCCGGCATCGTTTGACATAAGGGGGACGCATTCGGCGACTTCACTATAGCCGGCCAACAAGAAAAATAGTCCGCCAAATGCTGGGCGCCCTGTTTTACTATTTTTTTAATAGCTACAAGCACCCGTATCACATGGGCTACAGGCCGATTTAACCCGGAAATGACCCAAAAACGGCGCCGATGATTATCGGAACCGGCCGACAACTGCCGGTGCCAGAATCCGACCCGCCACTGGGCCAGCAAGGCCCAGGATTGACCAAGGGCTCGCGCTGGCGAAAACTGCCACTTCAACCACCTCCAAAGGACCCCATGCAACGCATCTTGCCCCGGCACTTCTCCATGTTGCGCGATTTCCATCTCGCTGATTTCTTTACGCTGGGCAACGCGGCCTGCGGCGTGGGCGCGGTGCTGTTTGCCATGCTCTACATGCAAAGCCAGCTGCTGTTTCACTTTTTCGCCGCGGCGGCGCTGGCCCCGGCGGCTTTTATTTTTGATGTGCTCGACGGCAAGATTGCACGGGCGCGGCACCAGCATTCGGCGCTGGGGCGCGAGCTCGATTCGCTGGCCGACATTGTCTCGTTTGGCGTGGCACCGGCCGCGCTGGGCTTTGCCGCCGGCCTGCAGGGCGGCTGGGATGCGGCGGCGCTGATTTACTTTGTCTGCTGCGGCGTGAGCCGGCTGGCGCGCTACAACGTCACGGCCGAGACGCTGGACGCGGGCAGCGGCAAGGTGTCGCACTTTGAGGGCACGCCGATTCCAACCAGCGTGCTGCTGACGGCGGTGCTGGCCTTTGCCGCCTGGCAGGGGCGCCTGGGCGACGGCCTTTACGGCGGCGGCTTCGCGCTCGGGCCCTGGCTGCTGCACCCGATATCGCTGCTGTTCGTGCTGTCGGGCAGCCTGATGATCAGCAAGACCTTGCGAATTCCCAAGCTCTAGCCGCCACGTCAGTGCGCAGCCGCCGCCGCATCAGCGCTGGCCGCCCCGATGGGTGCGCGCCGGGTCAGGTAGATCAGCGGAATCAGCAGCAGGAACATCAGCGCCGACACATAAAACACATCGTTGGCCGCCAGCATGTAGGCCTGCTGGTCCACCAGCCGGTTCACGGTGCCCAGCGCCTGTTCCGGCGTCAGCCCGGCGCCGGCCAGGCCGGACAGCGCGCTGCTGGTGGCCTGGCTGCCCTGGCTGACATACTCGCTGATCTGTGCGTGGTGCAGGGCGGCGCGGTCCTGCCAGACGGTGGTGGCAATCGAGGTGCCAAAAGAGCCAGCGGTGATGCGCACGAAATTGGACAGCCCGGAGGCCGCTGGAATCTTGTCGTGCGACAGGCCCGACAGCGTGATGGTCATCAGGGGAATGAAGAAAAAGGCCATCGCCACGCCCTGAATGATGGTGGGTATCAGGATGGTGCCGAAATCGGCCTGGGTGTTGAATTGCGAGCGCATCCACAGCACCATCATGAAGACCACAAACGAGAAAGCCGCATAGTGGCGCGGATCGACCTTATGCAAGGTCTTGCCCACCACGGGCGACAGCAGCAGCGCCATCACGCCCACCGGCGCCAGCACCATGCCGGCCTGCGTGGCGGTGTAGCCCATGTACTGCTGAAGCCACAGCGGCAGCAGCACCACGTTGCCGAAGAACAGGCCATAGCCCACCGATATGGCGACCACGCCGGCCCAGAAATTGCGCTTTTTGAACAGGGTCAAATCCACCACCGGGTGCTCTTCCGTCAGCTCCCAGATGACAAAAGCGATGAAACCGACCAGCGCGACGATGCCCAGCGCGATCACTTCGCCGGAGTGAAACCAGTCGAGTTCCTTGCCCTTGTCGAGCATGATCTGCAGCGCGCCGACCCACACGACCAGCAGCACCAGCCCGGTAATGTCGACAGGGACTTTCTCGGTCGGCGTCTCGCGTGCGCGATAGATCTGCCAGGTGACGGCGGCGGCCAGGAGCCCGACCGGGATGTTGATATAGAAAATCCACGGCCAGGACGACTCCTCCGAAATCCAGCCGCCGATGAGCGGTCCGGTGATCGGGGCAACGAGTGCCGTCATCGACCAGAGCGCAAGCGCAAAGCCCGCACGCTCTCTGGGAAACGTGGCCAGGAGCAGCGCCTGCGAGAGCGGCACCATC
>JBKJKI010000233.1:0-38215 GCA_046597475.1 Polaromonas sp.
AACACCGTATGGCTGCCGTACCTGTATTCCATGCCGCACCCCCTTCGTACAGCAAATTTTCGCAGCTAAAGCTGACCGGCTAAAGCCGGTGGATTTAACCTTTTGATTGACATTAAAAGCAGAGTTACCCGCGCGCCGCTTCAATCCTCCCTGGCCGCCGGCTTTCCTTTTGAAAGCAGCGAGCCCAGCAAGTCCATGGGCAGCGGAAACACGATGGTCGAGGCGCGGTCGCCGGCCACCTGGGTCATGGTCTGCAGGTAGCGCAGCTGCATCGCTTCGGGCTGTTTGGCCAGCATTTGCGCGGCCTCCAGCAGCGCGGCGGCGGCCTGTTTTTCGCCCTCGGCGTGGATCACCTTGGCGCGGCGCTCGCGTTCGGCCTCGGCTTGGCGGGCGATGGCGCGCACCATCGATTCGTTCAGGTCGATGTCCTTGATTTCCACGTTGGTGACCTTGATGCCCCAGCCGTCGGTCTGCGCGTCCAGAATGCGCTGGATGTCAACGTTGAGGCGCTCGCGTTCGGCCAGCATTTCATCGAGCTCATGTTTGCCCAGCACCACGCGCAGGGTGGTCTGCGCCAGCTGGCTGGTCGCCATCAGGAAGTTCTCCACCTGGATGATGGCTTTTTGCGGGTCGATGATGCGAAAGAAAATCACCGCGCTGACCTTCACCGAGACGTTGTCGCGCGAGATCACGTCCTGCGGGTCGACATTCATGGTTACCACGCGCAGGTCGACGCGCACCATCTTCTGCATGGCCGGAATCAGCAACACTAAACCCGGCCCCTTGACCTTCCAGAAGCGACCGAGCTGGAACACCACGGCGCGCTCGTATTCACGCAATATGCGTATGGAGTTGGCCACCAGCACGATGAGCAGGACCAGCAGCGGAATCAGCGCGCCGAAGATTCCGGGGTTGAAAACGGTCATCATGAGCTTGCTCCTTGTGGTTTTGATTTTCCTGCTTCGGTATCGGTATCGGCACCGGACTCGGCCCGCACTTCCAGCGTCAGCCCGCGCAGGCCAAGCACGCGTATGCGCTGGCCGCTCGCCAGCGGCTGCCGACTGCTCACGCGCCAGCGCTCGCCTTGCACCTGCGCCCAGATCTCGCCCTCGCTGACTTCCATCACCTCGCCTCTCGCGCCAGTCAGCCCCTCGCGGCCGCCGAGCACCGGCCGCCTGCGCGCCTTCAGCGCCATTCCGCCGGTCAGGAAAATCACCACGGCCGAGCTGAGCGCCAGCGCCAGGATCAGTGGCAGCGGCACGCCGTAACCCGGCGCCTCATCGTCGAACAGCAGCAGGCCGCCGGCGACAAAGGCCACCACCCCGCCCGCGCCCAGGGCGCCAAAGCTGGGTGCGACCAGCTCGGCAGCGAGCAGCCCCAGGCCAAGCAGGATCAGCGCCAGCCCGGCATAGTTCACCGGCAGCAATTGCAGCGCAAACAGGGCCAGAAGAAAGCAGATCGCCCCGGCCACGCCCGCCACGCCAACGCCCGGCGACGAAAACTCGAAGACCAGGCCATAAAAGCCGATCATCAGCAAGAACAGCGCCACGCCCGGATTGGCCACCACGGCGATCAGGCGCTGGCGCCAGTCGGGCAGGCGGGTTTCCACGGCCAGGCCGCGCGTTGCCAGCTTCACATCAGCGCCCTGCATGCGCACCGTGCGCCCGTCGATCTGGCCCAGCAGGTCGGGCAGGTCTTTAGCCACCACGTCAATCACCTGGTCACGCAGCGCCTCGCTGGCCGTCAGCGTGGCGGCGTCGCGCACCGCACGCTCGGCCCACTCGGCATTCCGGCCACGCAACTGCGCCAGGCCGCGGATGAAGGCGGCGGCATCGTTGAGCTGTTTGGCGGCCATGGCGTCGGGCGGGCCGGTAGCGGGCCTGGCGCCCGGTTTGCCATCGGCGACCGGTGGCGATGGTGGCGGCGGTTCGCGCTGCATTCCCGGCAGGCCGATGGCGACCGGCGTGGCCGCGCCCAGCGTCGTGGCCGGCGCCATGGCGGCAATGTGGGCGGCGTAAAGAATATAGGTGCCGGCGCTGGCCGCGCGGGCGCCTTCCGGCTGCACATAGACCGCGACCGGCACCGGGGAGGCCAGGATGGCCTGGATGATCTGCCGCATCGAGGTGTCCAGCCCGCCTGGGGTGTCCAGCTCGATCACGACGAGCGGCGCGCCAGCCTCTCTGGCCTGGCGCAGGCCGCGTACCAGGTAGTCCGCGCTGGCCGGGCCAATGGCGTCCTGCACCTTCAGCAACAGTACGGGGGCTGCGCCGGCGGCTGGCATTGCCAGCGCCAGCAGCAAGGCCAGCACAAGCAGCCAGCACAGATGCAGGCCCTGCCTGTGGCGGCGCGCGGCCGTCATCAGCCGCTCCGCCAGCAACTTGCGCGCTAATGCCATCAAGACCTCCTGGAACACTGCGGGTTTCGCCCTGGTCCAGACAACACTATGCGCCGGCGGCCTCATGCATCCGGAGGCAACTGCATATTCCCTGCCGCCAAGCCGGGGATTCATTCCACTTCTAAATCAAACGTGCACTTTGTCGGCTTCGCTTGTCGTACGCCAGTAATGCCTGCGCTTCGCCTTCGCGTTCACGCCTGATTGAGAAATGGAATCAGTTCCACGCGCTCCCGGCAGGGCGGACAGTAAAATCTCTGCCCCCGCCTGAAGCGCGCTTTTTATGGCGTGCCGGGTTCCGCAGCCCTTTTTGGCGTGATCTTTGACCTGAGTGATTGAGCATTGAACGATTCCCGTACCCCGCAGCCCGGCGCCAGCGCCGAATTCCCCCCTGAAGATACGCCCAAAACCCAGGAGCCACGGCTGTGGCAGGGCGAGGGCTGGACCGCGCGCGTCATCAAGAATGAAGACGATGACGGCTGGGCCGTCGCCATGATCAAGGACGGCGAGCCCGAACCCGCCCTGGTCGGCCCCTGGACCATGGGGCGTGACAAGAAGAACCCCAAGCCGCTGGACACCGCGGCCTTCAACACCCTGGTCAAGACCGCCTCGGAGTTTGTGCGCCGCCACGAGCAGCAGCTGCATGCCACGTTGCACCAGCGCATCACCGTCAGCGCGCGCTCGGCCAGGATCACGGTGTCGCTGGACATCATGCCCGACGAGGACCATCCGCAGGCGCTGCTCAGCGCCCATGACGAGTCTGATGTGCTGCTGGCCACGGTCAACGTGCCGCCTTCCTTCAAGCTCAACCGCGCCAGCGCCGTGGCCTGGGCCGAGAGCAACTTCAGCCGGCCTGCCGGGCGATGAGCGCGCTTGCACAGGCCTGCGGCATTGACTTCGGAACCTCCAACTCGACGGCCGGCTGGAGCCGCCCCGGCCAGGGCGCGCTGCTGGCGCTGGAGGAAGGCAAGCTGACGCTGCCCTCGGTGGTGTTTTTCCATGCCGAGGACGAACATGTCAGCTATGGCCGGGCGGCGCTGGCCGACTACCTGGCCGGCTACGACGGGCGTTTGATGCGCTCGCTCAAAAGCCTGCTGGGCACCCGCATGATCGACGACCATACCGAGGTGGCGGGGCGTGCCCTGCCGTTTCGCTCGCTGCTGGCGCAGTTCATCGGCGAGCTCAAGCGCCGCGCCGAGCAGGCCGCCGGCCAGCCTTTCACGCGCGCCGTGCTGGGCCGACCGGTGTTTTTTGTCGACGACGACCCCAAGGCCGACCAGCAGGCCGAAACCACGCTGGCCGAAATCGCCCATTCAGTGGGCCTGCGCGAAATAGCCTTTCAGTACGAGCCGATCGCCGCGGCCTTCGACTACGAGTCGCAGATCACCCGCGAGGAGCTGGTGTTGGTGGTCGACATTGGCGGCGGCACGTCCGATTTCGCGCTGGTGCGCCTGGCGCCCGGCCGCATGCAGCGCGCCGAGCGCCGCGACGACATCCTGGCCAGCGGCGGCGTGCACATTGGCGGCACCGACTTCGACAAATACCTGAGCCTGGCCAGCGTGATGCCCACCCTGGGCATGGGCAGCCGGCTGCAAAGCGGGCTGGAGGTGCCGTCAGCGCAGTATTTCAACCTGGCGACCTGGCACACCATCAACCAGGCCTACACGCGCAGCGCCTGGACCCAGATCAGCGATTTACGCCGCGATGCGCTTGAAAAAGACAAGCTGGTGCGGCTGCAGAACCTGGTGCGCGAGCGCGCCGGGCACTGGCTGGCCATGCAGGTGGAGACAGCCAAGATTGCGCTGTCTGAGCTGCCTGCCACGACCATGGACCTGGGCCGCATCGCCCCGGGGGAAACGCTGGAATTGCACCGGCCCGACTTCGACGGCGCCATCGCCCACCTGGTCACCCGGGTGGAGGACACGGTGCGCAAGCTGCTGAGCGACGCCTCAGTGAAAGCGGCCGAGGTTGACAGCGTCTTCTTCACCGGCGGCTCCAGCAGCGTGCCGCTGCTGCGCGAACGCATCGCCTCCGTGCTGCCGCAGGCGCGGCGCGTGGAAGGCGACCGCTTCGGCAGCATAGGCGCCGGCCTGGCGCTGGATGCGCTGCGCAAGTTTGGCTAGATGGGCCGATTCAAGCGGCCTGGGATGCCTGTTTCTTGTCCCAAAAGCGAGAATATGCATGAAATATGCCTTAAGCCCAGGTGCTACGGTCATAGTTTGCTATTGAAACAATAGTCATCGCCGACTGCTGCGACGGCAGGACTCAGGCCCATCTTTGTTAAGTTTCTTACAGAACATCGCCTATACGCGAGCGGCGGGGACTCCCAAAATGCAGAAAAAAGCGCCACCAAGGCGCTGGTGGTATCTTTTTTTTGAAAGGAATCTGCAATGAGCACTCAAAACACTCCTGCCGCCGCCAGCCATGAGGCCAGCGGCCATCAAGAACCTCAAGCCCCGTGGAATTTTCTGACGGACCTGAGCCGCCGCCAGTTGGCTTTGGCCAGCGAAAGCATCAGCGCCCTGTGCCGCGGCAGCGAAGCCATGCGCGGCATCCAGCGGGACGCCGCGCGCGAAGCATCGGCCTACCATGGCGGCGTCGCCCGAAAACTGCTTGAGCCCTGCCAGCCTGTCGACCTGGTGGCGATCCAGTCCGAACTGCTGCGCTTTGGCCTGCAAAGCGCCGGCAGATACTGGCAACAGCTGGGCGCGCAAATGATGCAGACCCAGGTCGACATGATGGGCAGCGTTGGCCATTTGCTCGACGGCGACAAGGCCGGCCCCGTGCCCTCGCCGCTGCCCAGC
Source organism: Polaromonas sp. (assembly GCA_046597475.1). Classification (GTDB taxonomy): domain Bacteria; phylum Pseudomonadota; class Gammaproteobacteria; order Burkholderiales; family Burkholderiaceae_C; genus Polaromonas. The sequence continues at coordinate 5,197 of JBKJKI010000233.1, forward strand.
AGTCTTTTTATGTTCGATCCGCTCGCCTGGGGAAGCAGCCACAGCACGGGAGAAAAGGCCGTGACGCACCACTGAGGGCCTGACGGTGCTGGCGCGGTCCTGAAGCCCGGCCCCAAGCCGACGGCGACGCCACCGGGTACTTGCCGGTGTGCGTCGCCTTTTTTATGGGCAACTGTATTGCCCATGCACGTGCAGGGGGGTGTTGGGCGCCCGGTAAAGCATGAAAATTGGCCAAAAAGGCATGTAGCCCAATAGCTTCGGTCATAGTTTGCTACTGAATGTGGAGCAAAAAATGCCTGCCGCGATATTTCAAACAGCGCACGCGTGGCGCGACAATCCATGCCACAAGCCGTTAAAGGGTGCGCAAGATGTAGCGGCATGCGGCCCGATTTCACCGCGCTTCATTTGTTGATCAATTTTTTTCCAAGGAACAAACCATGCTGCTTGACGCCGATGACTCCCAACTCGTGCTGGTGGACTACCAGGCCCGGCTGATGCCCGTCATTTTTGAAAACGACCTCGTCGTTGCCAACGCCGTGCGCCTGGCGTTCATGGCCCGCCTGCTGGAAGTTCCGGTCTGGGGCACGGCGCAAAACCCCGACAAGCTGGGCCAGAACCTGCCCGAGTTGCAGGCCGCGATTGACTCGGCGGGCGGCAAGACCTTGGCCAAGATGCATTTCAGCGCCGCTTCTGACGGCCTGGTCGAGTGGCTGCGCCCGCCAGTGCGAAGCAAGCCGACCCAGGGCGGCAATGCGCGCAGCCTGCCCAGGCATATGCAAAAGCCGCCAGAGCCGGAAGAAGAGGGCCGCAGCATGATCGTGATCGCCGGCTGCGAAGCCCATGTCTGCCTGCTGCAGACCGCGCTGGAATTGCTGGAAGAAGAGTTCGACGTGTGGGTCGTCACCGACGCCTGCAGTTCGCGCACCGAGCGCAACCGCGACGCCGCCTTTGACCGCCTGGCCGGTGCCGGCGCCGAGCTGGTGACGACCGAGATGGTGGCGTTCGAGTGGCTGCGCACGGCCGAGCATGAGCTGTTCAGGGAAGTCCAGGCGCTGATCAAGTAGGGGCAGGGCGAGCCAGCCTGCTGCCCGTCGGTAGAGATTGAAGAGCAGGCGCTGCAAGTCAGCCCCACGCAAGTCTGTCATGAATAATTATGAATTCAGTTTGGCTGCCCTTGAGTACCAGTCCACCATGACCCACCAGGAGACGCGCTTTGTTCAAGGCCCTTCAACTTAGCCGATCCGACGCCGGCTTTTCGGCTGCCATTGTTGATACCGACGAGGCGCAATTGCCAGCTGGCGATGTGCTGGTGAAGGTGGACTATTCGACGCTGAACTACAAGGATGGCCTGGCCATTACCAACACGGGTCCGGTCGTGCGCAGCTGGCCTATGGTGGCGGGCATCGATGGCGCGGGCACCGTGCTGGAGTCCAGCCACGCCGCCTGGAAACCCGGCGACAGGTTTGTCCACAACGGCTGGGGTCTGGGCGAAACGCGCTGGGGCCTGATGGCTGAACGGGCGCGCCTGCAGGGCGAGTGGCTGGTGAAATTGCCGCAAGCCTTCACCACGCGCCAGGCCATGGCGATTGGCACGGCTGGCTACACGGCCATGCTGTGCGTGCTGGCGCTGGAGCAGCACGGCATCCGGCCCGATGCGGCATCCGAAGTCCTCGTGACGGGCGCCACCGGCGGCGTGGGCAGCGTGGCCGTCGCCCTGCTGGGCAAGCTCGGCTACACCGTGGTGGCGGCCACCGGAAAGGCCAGCGAGGAAGATTATCTGAAACAGCTTGGCGCTGCGCGCGTGATGGACCGGGCCGAATTGTCCGCACCGGGTAAGCCCCTGCAAAAAGAGCGCTGGGCGGCGGTCATTGACGCCCTGGGCTCGCACACGCTGGCCAATGCCTGTGCGCAAACCCGCTACGGCGGGGTGGTTGCCGCCTGCGGGCTGGCGCAGGGGACGGATTTTCCGGCGACCGTCATGCCTTTCATCCTGCGCGGCATCACGCTGGCCGGGATTGACAGCGTGATGGCACCCCTGGCCCGGCGCCAGCAGGCCTGGGACCGGCTGGCCAGGGACCTCGATCCGGCCAGGCTCGAATCCATGGTGCAGGAAGTGCCGCTGAGCCGCGCGGCAGAAAAAGCCGCGGAACTGATGGCCGGCAGGATTCGCGGCCGCGTCATCGTCAGGATATGAACTCGCAACGCACACGCATCAAACCAAAGCACGGAGACAAACCATGAGCCAGGCCCCCAGCAACTACGCCGATTTTTACCGCCAGTCGATAGACCAGCCCGATGTTTTCTGGGCCAGCCAGGCCAGCCTGATTGACTGGCACCAGCCTTTTGAGCGTGTCTGCAACTACGACAATCCGCCCTTTGTGCAATGGTTTGAATGCGGCCAGACCAACCTGTGCCACAACGCCGTAGACCGCCATCTCAGGGACCGGGCGGACCAGGCGGCGCTGATTGCTGTTTCGAGCGAAACCGGGACCGAAAAAACCTACACCTTCCGGGATCTGCATGCTGAAGTGCAGCGCATGGCCGCCAGCCTGCAGGCGCTGGGCGTGCAAAAGGGCGACCGCGTGCTGATCTACATGCCGATGATTGCCGAGGCCGCTTTTGCCATGCTGGCCTGCGCGCGCATAGGCGCGATTCACTGCGTGGTGTTTGGCGGTTTTGCCAGCGGCTCGCTGGCTTCGCGCATTGAAGACGCCGCGCCCAAGGTCATCGTGAGTGCCGATGGAGGCTCGCGCGGCGGCAAGGCGCTGCCCTACAAGCCGCTGCTCGACGAGGCGATTCGCCTGTCCAGCCACAAGCCCGAGGCGGTGTTGCTGGCTGACCGTGGCCTGGCGCCCATGGAACTGGTGACCGGGCGCGACCACCTCTGGGGCGAGCTACGCGAAAAGCATTTCGATGCGCGGGTAGCCTGTGAATGGCTGGACGCCACTGCCATCAGCTACACCATCTACACCAGCGGCACCACCGGCAAACCCAAGGGCGTGCAGCGCGACACCGGCGGCCACATCGTGGCGCTGGCGGCCAGCATGAAGCACATCTTTGATGGCCGCGCCGGCGAGACCTTCTTTTCGACCAGCGACATCGGCTGGGTCGTGGGCCACAGCTACATCGTCTATGGCCCGCTGATTGCCGGCATGGCCACCATCATGTACGAAGGCCTGCCGACGCAGGGCATGGACAAAAAGCCCAACGGCGGCATCTGGTGGCAGCTGGTTGAAAAGTACAAGGTCACGGTCATGTTCAGCGCCCCGACGGCGGTGCGCGTTCTCAAGAAGCAGGACCCGTCGCTCCTGAAGAAATACGACCTGTCGAGCCTGCGCGCGCTCTTCCTGGCCGGCGAGCCGCTGGACGAGCCGACGGCGCGCTGGATCAGCGAAGGCCTGAATGTGCCCATCATCGACAACTACTGGCAAACCGAAAGCGGCTGGCCCATCCTGGCGATCGCCAATGGAGTCGAGAAAAAGCCCAGCAAGTTTGGCAGCCCGGGCATTCCAATGTACGGCTACAACGTCAAGCTGGTGCATGAAGCTACCGGCGAAGAACTCACGGTGCCGGGCGAAAAAGGTGTGGTCGTGCTGGAAGGCCCGACGCCCCCGGGCTTCATGCAGACCATCTGGCAGGACGACGAGCGCTTTGTCAGTACCTACTGGAAGAGCATTCCGGGCAAGCTGGTCTACAGCACCTTCGACTGGGGCATTCGCGATGCGGATGGCTACTACTTCATCCTGGGCCGCACCGACGACGTGATCAACGTGGCCGGCCACCGGCTCGGCACGCGCGAGATCGAGGAAAGCATCTCGGGCCATGCGCAGGTGGCCGAGGTCGCGGTGGTTGGCGTGGCCGATGCGTTGAAAGGGCAGGTCGCGATGGCATTTGCCGTGCTCAAGGACGCCAGCGTGCTGCCAGACAGCGCCGAGGCGCTCGCGATCGAAGCCGAGATCATGAAGCGCGTCGACAGCGATCTGGGCGCCGTCGCCCGCCCGGCGCGGGTCCGCTTTGTGACGGCCCTGCCCAAGACGCGCAGCGGCAAGCTGCTGCGCCGCGCCATCCAGGCTGTCTGCGAAGGCCGGGACGCCGGCGACCTGACCACGATGGACGATCCGGCGGCCCTGCAGCAAATCAGCGACCGGCTGGGTGCGGCGTGAAGAAAAGTGCAGCGCGCCGTCGCGGCGCACGGGCAAATCGCGTCAATAGTCGTGAAATTCCGCACTTGTCCAATATTCACGGTCGTTGTTTGCTATCTAATCAGGAGCGATTGATAGTCTGGACAGAAACCTGAAGCGTTGCGCATCAGACAATGTGAGCACCCGGACCCTTCCCCTCATGGGGCTTAGATGGCACAATCGGCGAAGTTTCTGAAGGCCCTTCCTGCCACAGTCGCATCCGCTAATCGGTTCAGCCGTGTTGCGGAAGGTTAATTTAACCAGCTTTAACCAGCTAATGTTTCCCAAAGGGAAACGGAGGTCAGCGGATATGAGTTCCAACTCGCAGTCACCTGCATCAGTCTATTCTGCCTATCAGGGCAACACCTATCTCTTCGGCGGCAATGCGCCCTATGTCGAAGAGATGTACGAAAACTACCTCGCCAACCCGGGCAGCGTGACCGACGGCTGGCGCGAGTATTTCGACGCCCTGCAGCATGTCCCCGCAGTCGATGGCAGCAACGCCAAAGACGTTCCACATCTTCCCGTTGTCAACGCTTTTGCCGAGCGCGCCAAGCAGGGCCAGACCCGGGTCGTGATGGCCAGCGGTGCTGATTCCGAGATGGGCCGCAAGCGTACGGCCGTCCAGCAGCTGATCGCCGCCTACCGCAATGTCGGTGCGCGCTGGGCCGATCTGGACCCTCTCAAGCGCGCCGAGCGTGACAACATTCCCGAGCTGGACCCGTCTTTCTACGGCTTCACCGATGCTGACCAGGAAACGGTGTTCAACACGAGCAACACCTTCTTCGGCAAAGACACCATGAGCCTGCGCGAGCTGATGAACGCGCTGCGTGAAACCTACTGCGGCACGATAGGCGCCGAGTATATGTATGCCACCGACCAGAACCAGAAGCGCTGGTGGCAGCAAAAGCTCGAGAGCATTCGCAGCAAGCCCAATTTGAGCAAGGAAAAGAAGTTGCACCTTCTCGACCGTCTCACGGCGGCCGAAGGCCTGGAGCGCTTTCTGCACACCAAATACGTGGGCCAGAAGCGCTTTTCGCTGGAAGGCGGCGAAAGCTTCATCGCCAGCATGGACGAGTTGATCCAGCAGGGCGGCATCAAGGGCGTGCAGGAAATCGTGATCGGCATGGCGCACCGCGGTCGCCTGAACGTGCTGGTCAACTCGCTGGGCAAAGTGCCTGCCAGCCTGTTTGCCGAGTTTGAGCACACCGCGCCTGAAGACCTGCCCAGCGGCGACGTCAAATACCACCAGGGCTTCAGCTCCGACGTGACCACGCCCGGCGGCCCGGTCCACCTGTCGCTGGCCTTCAACCCTTCGCACCTCGAGATCGTCAACCCGGTGGTTGAGGGCTCGGTTCGTGCCCGCATGGACCGGCGCGCCGACCCCAGGGGCCTGCAGGTCTTGCCGGTGCTGGTTCACGGTGATGCCGCATTTGCCGGCCAGGGCGTGGTCATGGAAACGCTGGCACTGGCCGAAACCCGCGGCTACCACACCGGCGGCACGGTGCACATCGTAATCAACAACCAGATCGGCTTCACCACCAGCGATCCACGGGACAGCCGCTCCACGCTGTACTGCACCGACGTCGTCAAGATGATCGAAGCGCCGGTGTTGCACGTCAACGGCGATGACCCTGAAGCGGTGGTGCTGGCAACCCAGCTGGCGCTTGAGTTCCGCATGGAATTCCAGAAGGATGTCGTCGTCGACATCATCTGTTTTCGCAAGCTCGGCCACAACGAGCAGGATACGCCTGCGCTGACCCAGCCGCTGATGTACAAGAAGATTGCCCAGCACCCGGGCACGCGTCGCCTTTACGCCGACAAGCTCAGCGCGCAGGGCATGGGCGAGACGCTGGGCGATGACATGGTCAAGGCCACTCGCGCGGCGCTCGACGCAGGCAAGAGCACGTTTGATCCGGTACTGACCAATTTCAAAAGCAAGTACGCTGTCGACTGGAGTCCTTACCTCGGCAAGAAGTGGACTGACGCAGGCGACACCGCCATCCCCATGGCCGAGTGGAAACGTCTCGCCGAAAAAATCACCACCATTCCGGCCAGTGTGACGCCGCACAACCTGGTCAAGAAAGTCTATGACGACCGCGCCGCGATGGGGCGGGGTGATACCCCCGTGGACTGGGGCATGGGCGAGCACATGGCTTTTGCCTCGCTGGTGGCCAGCGGCTACCCGGTGCGCCTGTCGGGCGAGGACTGCGGCCGTGGAACCTTTACCCACCGCCACTCCGTCATTCATGACCAGAGCCGCGAGAAGTGGGATACCGGCACTTATGTGCCGCTGCAAAATGTGGCGGAAAACCAGGCGCCGTTTGTCGTTATTGACTCCATCCTGTCCGAAGAAGCGGTGCTGGCCTTCGAATATGGCTACGCGTCCAACGATCCCAACACGCTGGTGATCTGGGAGGCCCAGTTCGGTGATTTTGCCAACGGCGCGCAGGTGGTGATCGACCAGTTCATCGCGTCCGGCGAGGTCAAGTGGGGCCGCGTCAATGGCATCACGCTGATGCTGCCGCACGGTTACGAAGGCCAGGGGCCGGAGCACAGCTCGGCACGCCTGGAGCGCTTCATGCAGCTGTCGGCCGACACCAATATGCAGGTGGTGCAGCCCACCACCGCCAGCCAGATTTTCCATGTGCTGCGCCGCCAGATGGTGCGCAATCTGCGCAAGCCGCTGGTCATCATGACGCCCAAGTCTTTGCTGCGCAACAAGGACGCAACCTCGCCGCTATCGGAATTCACCAAGGGCAGTTTGCAGACTGTCAGTCCCGAGAACAAGGAAGAGATCAACAAGAAATCCGACAAGGTCAAGCGTGTGATTGCCTGCTCGGGCAAGGTCTATTACGACCTGGCCAAGAAGCGAGAGGAGAAAGGCATTGACGACACTGTGATCCTGCGTGTGGAGCAGCTCTATCCCTTCCCGCACAAGGCTTTCGCTGCCGAACTGAAGAAGTATCCAAATGCCACGGACATCGTGTGGTGCCAGGACGAACCGCAAAACCAGGGCGCCTGGTTCTTCGTGCAGCACTACATCCACGAGAACATGCTGGATGGACAGAAGCTGGGTTATTCGGGACGCGCAGCGTCGGCCTCACCTGCCGTGGGTTACTCGCACCTGCATCAGGAACAGCAAAAGACGCTGGTGGATGGCGCGTTTGCCAAGCTCAAGGGTTTTGTGCTGACCAAATAAGGTCGCCCCCAATCTGTAAAAACACAAGAACATACACGAAAGAATCAAATGGCTATCGTAGAAGTTAAAGTTCCCCAGCTGTCCGAATCCGTGGCCGAGGCCACCATGCTGCAGTGGAAAAAGAAGATCGGCGACGCAATTGCCGTCGATGAAATCCTGATTGAAATCGAAACCGACAAGGTCGTTCTCGAAGTTCCCGCGCCCTCGGCCGGCGTGCTGACCGAACTGCTGGTGGCCGATGGCGGCACGGTGGTGTCGGATCAGGTGATTGCACGCATTGATACCGAAGGCAAGGCTGGTGCCACCGCTGCCGCTTTCGCTGCGCCCGCAGCCGCCACAGCGTCGGCGGGGGTGTTTGCATCGGCGGCAGCCACTGGCGGCGCCATGGCGGGTGTGGCCATGCCGGCCGCGGCCAAGTTGATGGCAGACAACAAGCTGGCATCGGGCTCTGTTCCCGGAACCGGCAAGGATGGCCGCGTCACCAAGGGCGATGTTCTCGGTGCCACGGCCACTGGTGCTGCCAAACCGGCAGCGGGCGGTTCAATTCCTACGGGCGCGCCGACCACTTCGCTGCCCAAAGTGGCGGCACCCATGAAAACGGTCGATCTGGGCGAGCGCCCGGAGCAGCGTGTGCCCATGAGCCGCCTGCGCGCGCGCGTGGCCGAGCGTCTTTTGCAATCGCAATCAACCAATGCGATCCTGACGACCTTCAACGAAGTCAACATGGCACCGGTCATGGAGATGCGCAAGAAGTTCCAGGATGCCTTCAGCAAGGAGCACGGAGTCAAGATCGGATTCATGAGCTTTTTCGTGAAAGCGGCGGTCCACGCGCTCAAGAAGTATCCGGTCATCAATGCTTCGGTGGATGGCAATGACATCGTCTATCACGGCTACTTCGACATTGGTATTGCTGTCGGCTCGCCCCGCGGCCTGGTGGTGCCCATCCTGCGCAATGCGGACCAGATGAGCTTTGCCGACATCGAGAAAAAGATTGCGGAATACGGTCAGAAGGCCAAGGACGGCAAGCTGGGCATCGAAGAGATGACCGGCGGTACTTTTTCGATCTCTAATGGCGGCACTTTTGGCTCCATGCTTTCGACACCCATCATCAACCCGCCCCAGTCCGCCATCCTGGGTGTGCATGCCACCAAGGACCGCGCCGTGGTCGAAAACGGCCAGATCGTGATTCGTCCGATGAACTACCTGGCGATGAGCTACGACCACCGCATCATCGATGGCCGTGAAGCCGTACTCGGCCTGGTCGCCATGAAAGAGGCGCTGGAAGATCCGTCACGCCTGCTCTTCGATATCTAAAACCTCAGGGGCTGGGTTTGCGGCAATATCCGCCGGCCCTGGCCCCCATTCACCGGAAAAGAACATGTCCAAACAATTTGACGTGATCGTCATCGGCGGTGGGCCGGGCGGCTACATCGCGGCCATTCGTGCGTCGCAACTCGGTTTTAACGTTGCCTGTATCGACGAGTGGAAAAACGCCAAAGGCGGCCCCGCCCTTGGGGGAACCTGTACCAATATTGGCTGCATACCTTCCAAGGCCTTGCTGCAATCGTCGGAACATTACGACCACGCCAGCCATCACTTTGCCGATCACGGTATAGAGGTGAAAGGCTTGAGCCTTGATGTCGGCAAGATGCTGGGCCGCAAAGACACTGTCGTTAAGCAAAACAACGACGGCATCGTTTATCTGTTCAAGAAGAACAAGGTTACTTTTTTTCATGGCCGTGGCTCGTTCGTCGGCGCCAAGGAAGGCCGCTATGACATCAAGGTGGCCGGTGCGACGGAGGAAACACTTTCTGGCCAGCACATCATTGTGGCGACCGGATCCAATGCGCGCCCGTTGCCGGGCGCTCCCTTCGACGAAGAGAACATCCTTTCAAACGATGGCGCATTGAGCATTGCTGCCGTGCCCCGCAAGCTTGGTGTCATTGGTTCTGGCGTGATTGGCCTTGAGATGGGTTCGGTCTGGCGCCGACTAGGCGCTGAAGTGACCATTCTGGAAGGCCTTCCCACATTCCTGGGGGCGGTTGACCAGCAGGTCGCCAGGGAGGCGCACAAGGCGTTTACCAAACAGGGCTTGAAGATTGAGCTGGGTGTCAAGGTTGGTGAGATCAAGAGTGGCAAGAAGGGCGTGTCCATTGCCTACGTCAACGCGAAAAATGAAGCGCAGACGCTGGCGGTGGACAAGCTGATTGTTTCCATCGGGCGCATTGCCAATACCATTGGACTGAATCCCGAAGCTGTGGGCCTGAGCCTGGACGAGCGCGGTGCGATTGTGGTTGACGGTGAATGCAAGACCAATCTGCCCAATGTGTGGGCGGTTGGTGACGTGGTTCGCGGGCCCATGCTGGCGCACAAGGCGGAAGAAGAGGGCGTGGCGGTCGCCGAGCGTATTGCGGGGCAGCACGGCCACGTCAATTTCAACACGATTCCATGGGTGATTTACACCAGCCCCGAGATTGCATGGGTGGGCCAGACCGAAGAGCAACTGAAGGCCGCTGGTCGTGCTTACAGGGCCGGCAGTTTCCCTTTCATGGCCAATGGACGCGCCCGCGCGCTGGGCGATACAACGGGCATGGTCAAAATGCTGGCTGATGCCACGACCGACGAAATTCTGGGCGTGCACATTGTCGGCCCGTTTGCCAGCGAGTTGATTGCCGAATGTGTGATGGCCATGGAATTTCGCTCCAGCAGCGAGGACATTGCCCGTATTTGCCACGCGCACCCTTCGCTCAGCGAAGCCACCAAAGAGGCGGCGCTGGCAGTGGACAAGCGTACGCTGAACTTCTGAACAATGTTTGCCCCCACGCTCTGCACTGACGCGTCTTCGCTGCCTCCCGAGTGGGTTCAGCCGCCTCGGGGCGGTCCGGCGGCTGCGTGACAGGTCTGGTGCGCTCTGCCTACGAGGCGGAATTGAGTGCGCGCGGCTACACCAGCGATCCTGCGCAACTGCGCGCGATCGATGCTCTGGAGCGCTGCGCGAGCGAGTGGGCCGCGTTCAAGGTGCAACGCTCGAATGCCTTCAAGAAGCTGATCAACCGGCCGGACATTCCCCGTGGCGTGTACATGCACGGCGGGGTGGGGCGGGGCAAAAGCTTTCTCATGGATTGCTTTTTCGGAGCGGTTCCGCTTAAGCGAAAAGTGCGCCTGCACTTTCACGAGTTCATGCGGGAGGTGCACCGGGAACTGCAGGATTTGCAGGGCACGGCAAACCCGCTCGATGAGTTGGGCAAACGCATTGCCAGGCGCTACCGTCTGATCTGCTTTGATGAGTTTCACGTGGCCGACATCACGGACGCCATGATTCTTCACCGCTTGCTGGCAGCGCTGTTTGAGAATGGCGTTGGATTCGTGACAACGTCCAATTTTCATCCCGATGCACTGTATCCGGACGGCCTGCACCGCGACCGTATTCTTCCGGCTATCGAACTCCTGAAGTCGCACCTGGAAGTCATCAACGTTGACAACGGGACCGACTATCGAAGGCGCACGCTGGAACAGGCAAGGCTGTATCACACGCCGCTCGGCCCGCAGGCGGATGCCGAGATGGCACAAACATTTGACCGTCTGGCGGCGTCGCAGGATGAGAACCCGGTGTTGAGAATCGAGTCAAGGCAAATTCAGGCCAGACGCAAGGCCGGTGGCGTAGTCTGGTTTGATTTCAAGGCCTTGTGCGGCGGGCCGCGCTCGCAAAATGACTATCTTGAAATCGCGACACAATTCCATACGGTGCTCTTGAGTGATGTCCCGCACATGCCGGTTCGCATGGCGTCCGAAGCCCGGCGTTTTACCTGGCTGGTAGATGTTTTATATGACCGCCATGTCAAGCTGATCATGTCGGCTGCGGTAGTTCCCGAAGCGTTGTATACAGAAGGGCCGCTGGTGCACGAATTTCCTCGCACGGTCTCGCGATTGAACGAAATGCAGTCAATGGAGTTTTTGGCCCTGGAGCATAGAACCGTGGACACCTCACTGACATGAAGCGTTTTATCGTGATGTTTGGCCTGCTTGTCTTGAGTGGGCTTGCGGCGGCGCAACCCTCGATCCTGGAAGCCAGGCCCCAGAATGTTGACGCGGAGCGCGCCAAAATAGATGCCGAGCGCGTCAGGCTGGAGGCGGGTTTCCTCGCGGAAGACGCTGCCTGCTATAAAAAATTCGCCGTGAACAGCTGCCTGGGGAAAGTCAATGCCAGACGACGCGAGGTGATGGCTGAGTTGAGGCGCCAGGAGGTTGCTCTCAACGATGAGGAGCGAAGAATCCGCGGCGAGCAGGAGATGCGGCGTCTCGAAGAAAAGTCGTCGCCTGAAAATCTGCAGCAGGCAGCCGATGAACGGGCCAGGGCGGCTGGAGAGTATCAGTCACGTCTGGACCGGGAAAAGGACAAACAGCAAGGGCGTGCAGCTGCACAATCCTCGGAAAAGGCGGCCCGAGACGCCACTGCTCAACGTCTGCTGGATAGTCAGAAGAAGGCCCAGGCCAGGGCGGAGAAGCAGTCGGCAGCTGCCGAGGAAGCCAGGAAATTTAATGAGCGGCAGAAGCAGGCGCAGGAGCGCCGTGCACAGCATGAAAAGGACCAGCTGGCCCGGCCCCAGCCGCCAGCCAGGTCCTTGCCCTTGCCCAACTGAAACGCTTAATCCAGGGACTCAAGCTTGACGATGACCAGCGACAGGTTGTCGCCAATTCCCCGTGAGCGGGACCTGGCTTTCTGAATCAGGAATTCAGTGGCCTCACGAGGAGAAAGCATGGATAGCGCCGAGCCCATTTCGCTGTTGCTGAAGTGATGCCAGATGCCGTCGCTGCACGCCATCAATACGTCATCAGGGCGCAATTTCGGGATGAAATGCTGCGCGATGGGGGGTGCCTGTTCCGCGCCCAGGCAACCCATGAGAATGTTGGACTGCGGATGCGAATTGGCTTCCTCCTCACTGATCGCCCCCTTGTCAACCAGCGTTTGCACATACGAGTGATCTACCGTTTTGTGAATCAGCTTGCTGCCGTGAAAGTGGTAAATCCGGGAGTCCCCGGTGTGAACCCAGTGGCATTCGCCCCCCGGATTGATCAAAAACGCCGCAAGCGTGCTGTGGGGCTCCTGTTCGGCAGAAATTGCAGTGAGCTTGATGACAATGTGGGCTTCTTCAATGATCTGCCGGAGCATGGAGGGCGCATCGTCCGTTTCCGGAGCGTAACGTTCGAACAACTGTTTGGCCGTCAACATGACCTGGTCCGAAGCCTTGCGCCCGCCACTGCGGCCTCCCATCCCATCGGCTACGATACCCAGCATGCAGCCCGTGATGCGGGAGTGGCTCAGCAGATTGACCTGATCCTGCTGGTAGTCCCGGTCTCCCTTGTGGATACCGGTGGAGGCGGTGATTCGATAGCCTTTGGACATGTTGTGGTGTGGCGAGTTGTTTGGGCTCGATTTATGGCGGCAATCGACGTATTATCAGATGAAGCTGCGTGTACGGAAGAAAACCTTGGACTTTAATCATCACTCCCCGGAACGCCTGCTGATAGAACTCAAAATCGAGCACGCCGACCTCAATGCCCTTGTCGACGCCGCCTCAGTCGGCCCAGGCGTAGACGAATTGCACGTCCGGCGTCTGAAAAAACGCCGTCTCCAGCTTAGAGACCGCATCTCGAATCTTGAGACGTCCCTGATCACACCAGAGCCTGCTTGATGAACCTGGCGGTTCAAGTCGCACAAGCCTTTGCCCCCGAGGGAGTCCTGGCCCGGACGACGGCTCATTTTGTGCCACGCAGTGGGCAGACCGAGATGGCCGTGGCAGTGGCGCGTGCCATCGAGGACGGTCATGCCCTGGTGGTGGAGGCCAGTACCGGCGTCGGCAAAACGTTCTCCTATCTTGTTCCCGCTCTGCTGAGCGGTGAGCGCGTGTTGCTTTCGACCGCGACCAAAGCATTGCAGGATCAGTTGTTCGGTCGCGACCTGCCCGGGCTTGTTGCAGCGCTTGGCCTGCCGGTACGAACCGCGCTTCTTAAGGGTCGCGCCAGTTACCTATGCCTTCACCGAATGAAAATGGCACGCTACGAGTCTCCATTGCCTGAGGGGGTTTCCCCGTCGGCGCTTGCGCGGATCGAACGGTGGTCCCAGTCAACCCGAACCGGCGACCTCGCCGAGCTTGCCGGCCTGGACGAGCGGTCGCCGATCATTCCCCTCGTGACATCGACCCGGGAGAACTGCCTGGGAGCGCAATGCCCGAGTTTTCGCGCGTGTCATGTCAACCTTGCCCGCAGGGAAGCCATGGCAGCCGATGTCGTGGTGATCAACCATCACCTCTTTTTTGCTGATCTAGCGGTTCGCGAATCGGGCGTGGCCGAGTTGCTGCCTTCGGTGCGTATTTCCATCTTCGATGAAGCACACCAGTTGAATGAAATAGGGGTGCAGTTTCTTGGCAAGAACCTCTCCACCAGCCAATTGATTGACTTTTCCGGTGACGTGCTCGCAGCCGGGCTACAACTGGCGCGGGGTCTTGTGGACTGGCAGGAAATAGCGGCTTCTACCGAACAGGCGGCACGCGAGTTGCGCATGTGTGCCGGCAAGCATTACCCTGGTACCAAATTGCGCTGGACCGGCGCAGCGCCCGAAGGTGTGGACCCGGGCTGGACGCCTGCCCTGGAGGCTGTGCACGCGTCCTGCCTGCAGGCCTGTGCTGCGCTCGATACCGTGAGCGAAATTGCGCCCGACTTCGTCCGGCTTCATGAGCGTGCCAGCATGTTGGCCGAACGGGCACAGGCTTTTGTCAACGCCTGTGAGGCGGGCTGTGTGCGTTGGGTGGATATCGGTACGCAATTGCGTCTGGTCGAGTCTCCCCTGGATATTTCGCAGGCGGTGAAGACAAGGATGCTGGGGCGGCCGGACGAAGGCGCGAAGAGCTGGATATTTACCTCGGCAACACTCGGTGATGATGAGAAGCTGAGCTGGTTTACCCAGCCATGCGGACTGAGCGAGGCGGAGGTGCTGAGGGTCAGCAGTCCTTTTGACTTCGCCCGCCAGGCAGCACTTTATGTGCCTCCAGATTTTCCCAAGCCCGGGGATCCGACGCACACAGGCAGGGTTGCAGATTGCGCTGCGGTCTGGTCTCGTCAGTTGGGCGGCCGCACGATGGTACTGACGACTACTTTGCGGGCCCTGCGCGCGATTGGCGAAGCACTTATCCACACGTTTGAGGAGTCAGGCGATTTGCAAGTGCTGGTTCAAGGGGCGATGCCCAAGCGTGCATTGATCGAGCGCTTCAGAGTGGGCGATTCTGATGGGCGAAAAGGCTGCGTTTTGGTGGCATCGGCCTCATTTTGGGAGGGAATTGATGTGCCGGGCGACGCGCTTCAGCTGGTCATCATCGACAAGCTTCCCTTTCCGCCCCCGAACGATCCTATGGCCGAAGCCCGGTCCAGACTGCTGGAGTCACAGGGGCGAAGCGCATTCAAGGACTATTTCCTGCCGGAGGCAGCACTGGCACTCAAGCAGGGTGCAGGACGCTTGATACGCCGGGAAACTGATCAGGGTGTGTTGGTGGTGTGTGACAGTCGCCTCGTTTCCATGGGCTATGGGCGGCGTCTGCTCAGGGCTTTGCCACCGATGCGGCGGCTGACGACCGAGCAGGAGCTGATGGACAGGCTGGCTGGTTTCACCAAAATTTGTACCACGGATTGTCAGCCGACTTGAATCCCTTGCCCAGGTACTGGCTTTTGGGATACGATTTGTCAATGATGCGGCGCGTGTCGTCACGCAGTTCGGTCATTCCCAGCGCGTCGTAGGACTTGTAAAGAATATAGGTGGCTTCCTCGAGAGCCGGTACGTCGCGGTAGTCGGCAATCGCGCTCTGGGCACGATTGATGGCGGCAACATAGGCACCCCGGCTGTAGTAGTAACGCGCGACATGAACTTCTGACTGCGCCAGGGAGTTAACGATGTAGCTCATGCGCAGGCGCGCGTCTGGCGCGTAGCGCGAATCAGGGAAGCGAGCGACCAGTTCCTTGAAGGACTCAAACGATTCCTTGGCGGCATTCTGGTCGCGCTCTGACAAGTCCTGACGCGAGATGAATCCGAAAATACCGAGGTTATCGTTGAAGTTCACCAGACCCTTGAGGTAAAGCGCGTAATCCATGGCCGGACTGGCGGGGTGGAGCTTCATGAACCGGTTCAGCGTGGCGACTGCCTGAGCCTGCTCGCCGCCTTTATACTGCGCATAGGCCTTGTCGAGCTGGGCCTGCTGCGCCAGAGGAGTTCCGGCGGCGCGGCCTTCCAGCTTCTCATAAAGGGGAATGGCCTTGTCATAAGCGCCCGAACTTGCCTCATCCTTGGCTTCCGCGTAGATCTTGTTGGGGCTCCACGTCGCAGTCTTGTCGGGCGGGGTGGTGGTTGAGCAGCCGGCGACCACAAACGACAATGCGCAAAGGGTGGCCACAAGCGGCGATGCAGTGGGAACAACCGATAATTTGGTGCAAAACATTGCAATCGACCTTCTTGATGACTGATTCAGAACTAAGCAAATTGATTATATCGGGCGCGGATGTCCATGCCTCGCTGGTTGACGATGCGCAGGACGAGGCGGACAGCGGTGCCGAAATGGAGCTGCGCCGGGTCAGCGTTCCCGTGGAGAGCCATGGCGGCCGGCTCGACAAGACTCTGGCGGATCTGGTGCCAGAGTTTTCCCGCAGCTACCTCCAGCAACTGATCGAAGCGGGCTGCGTTCACATCAAGGGAGTCAAGGCACTCAAGACATCCTCGAAAGTCAAGGCGGGAGACGAGTTGACGGTCGAGCTGCGGCCGACGCCGCAAAGCCAGGCCTTCAAGCCCGAAACAATGGCGCTAGACATTGTTTTCGAGGATGCCCATCTGATGGTGGTCAACAAGCCTGCAGGCCTGGTGGTACACCCCGCGCCCGGCAACTGGAGCGGCACTTTGCTCAATGGATTGCTGGCGCGCGCCCCCCAGGCGTCTTTCTTGCCGCGGGCCGGGATCGTGCACCGCCTTGACAAGGACACCAGTGGTTTGATGGTGGTGGCCCGACAGCGACAGACGATGGACCAGTTGGTGGCCATGATTGCCGCGCGGACTGTCAGCAGGGAATACATTGCATTGGTTCACGGTGCCTGGCTGGGTGCCAAGACGCGCCAGGTTGATGCGCCCATTGGTCGCGATCCACGCAACCGCTTGCGCATGGCGGTTGTTGATCTTGAAAAGAACCCGGGCAAAACCGCGTCGACCGCCGTGGCGCTGCTCCAAAGTGGAGTCAGCCAGTCACTGGTGAAATGCAAGCTGCATACCGGGCGCACGCATCAAATACGGGTGCACATGGCGTTTCTGGGTCACCCCCTGGTTTCCGATGAGCTTTATGGTGGTGCAATGGCGGGCGGGCTAAAGCGTCAGGCGCTGCATGCGTGCCGGCTCGCCTTTGTCCATCCAGTGACGGGTGCGGCGATGGAATTCAAGTCGCTGCCACCATCTGATTTACAGGCGGGCATTGAGAATTTTGGCCTGATATACAATCGAAGCCAGTAGTTTTCTGCTACCGGCAGCATGGCACCCCTGATCAGGAGAGTGCACGTGGATGCAAATGCGCTAACCAAAGCGCTTCCCCCGCCTTTTTTCGGAACGACCAATCATGAACACGACGGATGCCAAGCGCGTCCTCGAAACAGCCCTTATTTGCGCGCAGCAGCCGCTGCCTTTGCGTGAACTAGGCGTGCTGTTTAACGGGGGCCTGACTGCTGACAGCCTCAAGCTGGTCCTTGAAGAGTTGCAGGACGACTGGGCGGGCCGCGGCGTGGAACTCGTTCATGTGGCGAGTGGCTGGCGATTTCAAAGTCGGCCGCAGATGCGGGAGTATCTGGATCGGCTGCAGCCCGAGAAGCCCCCTCGGTACAGCCGGGCCACGCTGGAGACGCTGGCCATCATCGCCTACCGTCAGCCGGTGACGCGGGGAGACATGGAAGACATCCGGGGTGTGACCATCAACAGCCTGCTGCTCAAGCAACTGGAAGATCGCGGCTGGGTAGAGGTAATTGGCCACCGGGAAACCGTCGGTCGGCCGGCCCTTTATGCAACGACCCGGCAGTTTCTTGACGATCTTGGCATTGAGTCCCTGGCGCTGCTTCCGGAGATGGCCGACAGGCCTGTCCAGGAAGCGATGCTTGAGCAAATTGAATTCGGCATGGAGGAAGCAATTCCCACGCCGCATGACGGGCAACTGAGTGGTGCGGAGGCGGTTCGTGAAGAATTGGCCATCCCGCTGCCCGAACCGCAAATGGCCGAGGCCCAGGAAAGCCCGGCACCCCTTGTCGACTCAGGTCAGGGGCAAGACCTCCGTGAGCCGGACGCCAGCCACCCCACCGCAACAGTGTAAAAGCATGAACCCACAAGACCATCCAGATTCTGAAACGCCGCTGACTCCGGAAAATGAAGCGAATAGGCCTGTAGCCCCGGAGTTACCGTCGTTGCCTGCTTCTGATTTAATAGCAACTGGTGACGGCGCCTCGCTGGCGCAGCCCGAGGTGAAGCGGCGGGCGCCGAAATCCTCCAACGCTATCCGGTTTGAGGATGTCATCACGGGTCAGTTTGACGCGGATGAGGAAGATGTGGCGCTGGTGTTGCCCAAGCGCGTGCTGGCCCCTCAACCCGAGTCGCCCAAGCTGCACAAGGTGCTGGCACAGGCCGGGCTCGGTTCCCGCCTCGAAATGGAGCAACTGATTCTGGAGGGGCGCATTTCAGTCAACGGCGAGCCTGCGCACATCGGCCAGCGCATCCAGTTCGGTGATACCGTCAAAGTCAACGGCAAGCCCATTCGGGTGCGCATCGACCCTCCGCCCCCGCGTGTCATTGCCTACCACAAGCCTGCCGGGGAGGTCGTGACCCACGATGATCCGCAAAACAGGCCCACCGTCTTTCGACGACTTCCCAAGCTGTTTCAGGGAAAGTGGCAGTCGGTCGGTCGACTTGACCTGAATACGGAAGGCTTGCTGCTCCTCACGAGTTCCGGTGAGTTGGCCAACAGGTTGATGCATCCGCGCTTCGGACTGGAACGGGAATATGCGGTTCGGGTACTTGGCGCTCTGAACAATGAAGAAAAGAAACGCCTGCTCGACGGCGTGACCCTGGATGACGGTGTGGCGCAGTTTGGTTCGATTGAGGCCGGTGGTGGCGAAGGCGCCAATTGCTGGTATCGCGTCACCATTTCAGAAGGACGTAACCGCGAAGTCCGGAGGATGTTTGAGGCGGTGGGTCACGCGGTGAGCCGTTTGATTCGCATCCGCTATGGGGCGATGGTGTTGCCGCGGGGGCTCAAGCGCGGTGCTTTCGTGGAGCTTGATGAAAGCGACATCTGGGCGCTGACCAGTGCGGTCGCGCGGTCCGAGTCTCGGCCCGATCCTCGCGGCGACGCGGGGAGTTCCGAGTCGGCCGTTGGGGAGGGCGGCCAGGAGCAGCGCCGGGGCCCACGCAGAAATGACAGGCAGCGTGGCGCCGCAGCGCGACCGCGTGGGCCTGATGCGGGTCCGGCAGATTCTGGACAGGAACTTGATGACTCCCAGCCGCCATTGAACCGGACTGATGCTGCGCCGCGCGGCAGCAGGCGGGGTGGTGGAAGGGGGTCGAATGGTCCGAACCGGGGTGGCAACTCCGGGCCTGGCGCTCGATTTACTCAGCCCGGTGCAGGGGGACAGCAAGGTCAGAAAAGGCGCGATGACCGCGCTCCACGGGGCGACAGGTCTTCTGGCAGCGCTCAACCCGATCCGATGAAGACATCGTTTGGCTATATCGGCGCAGAAACCTTCACAAGGCAGCGGCAGGACCAGGGCCAGCGGCGCGGGGGCGGTAATTCCGGTGGCGGCTTCGGCGGCGGGGGGAATGGCGGCGCGCCCCGTCGCGGTGGCGGTGGTACCGGCGGAGGCGGGCGCAGCGGCGGCAACCGTGGCGGTGGCAATCGCGGCGGCAACCTTTAGTCCGGCGCTGACCCGGCGCTCAATGGGCCAATTCCGGTATTGGCTTCGAAGGGCGCAATGGGCAGGTTAAAATCATGGGCTTTATTCAATATTTGAATAATTTCGAAAATCCCCATAAATTCAAGATTCAAGGAACCTTCATGGCCATCGAACGCACTCTTTCCATTATCAAGCCTGACGCCGTTGCAAAAAACGTGATCGGTCAGATCTACGCACGTTTTGAAGCTGCGGGCCTGAAGGTTGTCGCCGCGAAGATGGCTCATCTGTCGCAAGGCGAGGCCGAGGCTTTCTACGCGGTGCATAAAGAGCGTCCTTTCTTCAAGGACCTGGTTTCCTTCATGATCTCCGGCCCGGTGATGATCCAGGCGCTGGAAGGCGAAGGCGCTGTGTTGAAGAACCGTGACCTGATGGGCGCCACCGACCCGAAGAAAGCCGAAGCCGGCACCATCCGTGCCGATTTTGCTGACAGCATTGATGCCAATGCCGTTCACGGTTCTGACGCGCCGGAAACCGCCCGGGAAGAAATCGCCTTCTTCTTTGCCGGAATGAACGTCTACGCACGTTGATCATGGTCGCTCCCATGCTTTGCCACCCCTTGCCCGGGTCGTCGCTTGCGTGGGACGCCTCGGGCTATCGCGCGCCGCGATGACGACCAACCTGCTTGACCATGACCTAGAGGGCCTGACGGCCTTCTGCGAGCAGCTTGGTGAAAAGCGCTTTCGCGCGACCCAGCTTTTCCGCTGGATCCACCAGAAAGGCGCCACTGATTTTGAACAGATGACGGATCTGGCGAAATCCCTGCGCGAAAAGCTCGTCGGATCGGCCTGCATTCAGGGTCCCAAGGTCGTGTCCCGCCACGATTCCACTGACGGCACGATCAAGTGGCTTTTCGATGTGGGCGCTGGGAATGTGATCGAGACCGTATTTATTCCCGAGGCCGACCGGGGCACGCTCTGCATTTCCTCCCAGGCAGGCTGCGCCGTGGGCTGCCGCTTTTGCTCGACCGGGCATCAGGGTTTCAGCCGTAACCTCACGACGGGCGAGATCATTTCCCAGCTGTGGTTTGCCGAGCATTTTCTGCGCCGGCATCTGGGCCGGGATGAACGTGTCATATCCAACGTCGTCATGATGGGAATGGGCGAACCTTTGCAGAATTACTCGCAGTTGCTGCCAGCCTTGAAAGTCATGCTTGACGACCACGGCTACGGCCTCTCGCGTCGCCGGGTCACGGTATCAACCTCGGGCGTCGTACCCATGATTGACCGGCTGGCCAGGGATTGCCCGGTGGCACTGGCGGTTTCGCTGCATGCCCCGCACGATGTACTGCGTGACAACCTGGTTCCGCTCAACAAGAAATACCCCATTGCCGAACTGTTGCAGGCCTGCACCCGTTACCAGGCGGCAGCGCCGCGTGACTTCATCACGTTTGAATACTGCATGCTTGACGGCGTGAACGACCAGCCAGAGCATGCGCGGGAACTCGTGTCCCTGATGCAGGCGCACGCGCTCAACGGTTTATCGTGCAAATTCAACCTGATTCCCTTTAATCCCTTTCCGGCGTCCGGTTTGACGCGGTCCGGCATGCCGCAAGTGATGACGTTTGCCAAAATCCTCATGGATGCTGGCATGGTGACGACGGTGCGCAAGACCCGTGGCGATGACATTGATGCCGCCTGTGGGCAACTGGCAGGCGATGTTCAGGACCGCACGGGCGTGGATCAGCGCATGGCAGCGCAACGACAAGGTATGCTGCACGGAATCAAGGTGGTTGTCGTTAACCGGAGCGAGGTATGAGGGCTGTTGCCAATGTTTTCTGGATGTCGCTGTGGAGCGCCGTTTTGCTGGCAGGCTGCGCCAGCCCTCAGGGCATGCCTGGTGCTTCTTCTGGTAATCACAACGACTTCATCACCGATTCAGATGAGCCTGACGCACGGCGCCGCGCGCGTCTGCGGATTGAGTTGGCTACCGGCTATTTTGAGCAGGGGCAAACCAAGGTCGCGCTGGACGAGATCAAGCAGGCACTGGCCACCGACCCCAGCTATGTAGAAGCCTTTAATCTGCGAGGCCTGGTCTACATGCGCCTCAATGACGTGCCGCTGGCCGAGGACAGCTTTCGCCGTGCGCTGGCGCTGAACGCGCGCGACGCCAATGTCGCCCACAACTACGCCTGGCTTCTTTGCCAGCAGTCGCGTTATCCCGAATCGTTTCGCCTGTTTGCGCAAGCCGCCGCCAATCCCACCTATACGGGCAAGGCAAAAACACTGATGGCCCAGGGTGTCTGCCAGGTCAACGCGGGGCTGCCGGCGCAGGCAGAGCAGAGCCTGATGCACTCTTATGAGCTGGATGCGGGTAACCCGGTCACGGGCTATAACCTGGCCAATCTGCTCTATGTCCGCGGCGACCTGACGCGAGCCCAGTTTTACATTCGCCGTATCAACAACAGCGATTTGGCCAATGCTGAGACCCTCTGGCTTGGCATCCGGACCGAGCGCAAACTGAACAATCAGGAAGCCGTACTGCAACTGGCTCAACAGCTTAGAAACCGGTTTGCGCAATCGACCCAGGCTGCTGCCTATGAAAAAGGCTTGTTCAATGAGTGAGCAACAATCGCTGTCTTCCGGGATCAACCAGGAGACGGGCCAGGCATCCGATAACGCGGGCGCCTACGAAATCACCCCTGGCACCTATCTTCGTGAGGTCAGGGAAGCAGCGGGTCTGCATCTGGCAACACTGGCCGCATCGCTCAAGGTGTCGGTCAGCAAGCTGGAGGCTCTTGAGCACGACCAGTATGATTTGCTGCCTGACGCAGTGTTCACTCGTGCCCTGGCATCCAGCGTGTGCCGGATGCTCAAGCTTGATCCGGCACCGGTGCTTGATCGATTGCCGCCGATAGGCGCCGCCAGGTTTGTTTCACAGGATAGGGGAATCAACGAGCCGTTTCGTCCCCGCAATATCGGTCCGGCACCTTCCGTGTGGGCGCAGGTTTCCCGGCCAGCGGTACTTGCCGGTGTTGTTTTGCTGCTGGGCGCTCTGGTGTTGATTTTCCTGCCATCCATACGCAAGGAAGCCGTCCTTGAGGGGGCCGACAGTTCCCGGGCGGTTGTCAGCGGGCCGGCACGGCAGTCTTCAGTCGCACTGTCTCCCAAGGCCGGCCTTGAAGACACTGCTGCTATGGCCGCACTTCCTGCCGCGTCGGCCGAGCGAGTGGCCACAGGAACTCGCGAAATCGTCATCCCGACCCAAGATGCTGCCGCATTGAGTGCAGCCGCCCCGGTCACAGGCGCTGCCGCTTCATCCGGCGTTTCGCCGCTTGCCGCATTTCGAGCGACTGGTGAATCATGGGTCAAGGTGACCGATGGGAAAGGGGTGGTGGTGCTGAACCGTACGCTGGGCGCGGGCGAGGCCGCCGACGTGTCTGGAGTCCTGCCGCTTTCCGCTGTGGTGGGGCGCGCCGACGTGACGCAGGTTCAGGTCCGCGGACAGGCGTTTGACCTCAATGCGGTATCGAAAAATAACGTCGCGCGATTCGAGGTGAAATAGTGCAGCCCTGCATCCCCATTGAGTCAGCTTTTCCAAAAAACCGCCGTTCGATCCAGTCCCGGGTGGTGTGGGGTTCGCGGGTGGTGACAGTTGGCGCAGACGCGCCGGTGCGTGTCCAGTCCATGACGAACACCGATACCGTCGACGCCATCGGCACTGCTATTCAGGTCAAGGAGCTTGCGCTGGCAGGCTCGGAAATGGTGCGCATCACCGTCAATACGCCAGAAGCGGCTGCCGCGGTGCCGCATGTCCGTGAGCAACTTGACCGCATGGGTGTCGATGTACCCCTGATTGGTGACTTCCATTACAACGGCCACCGCCTGCTGAGCGACTATCCGGCCTGTGCTGAAGCGCTGTCCAAGTACCGGATCAATCCGGGCAATGTGGGCAAGGGCAACAAGCGCGACACCCAGTTCGGCCAGATGATAGAAGCCGCCATGCGCTGGAACAAGGCCGTGCGTATCGGCGTGAACTGGGGCAGCCTGGATCAGGAGCTGCTCGCCAGCCTGATGGATGAAAACAGCACGCGCAAGTCCCCCTGGGATGCCAAACAGGTGATGTACGAGGCGCTGATCACCTCCGCGCTTGACTCTGCACGCCGGGCCGAGGAAATGGGCATGCGCCGCGAGCAGATCATTTTGTCCTGCAAGGTCAGCGGCGTTCAGGATCTGGTGTCGGTTTACCGAG
Source organism: Polaromonas sp. (assembly GCA_046597475.1). Classification (GTDB taxonomy): domain Bacteria; phylum Pseudomonadota; class Gammaproteobacteria; order Burkholderiales; family Burkholderiaceae_C; genus Polaromonas. The sequence continues at coordinate 28,780 of JBKJKI010000233.1, forward strand.
AGCTGGCCAGGCGCACGGACCATGCGCTTCACCTTGGGCTGACCGAGGCCGGCATGGGCACCAAGGGGACCGTGGCGTCGGCAACGGCGCTGTCCATCCTGTTGCAGGAAGGCATTGGCGACACCATCCGGGTTTCCCTGACACCGCAGCCGGGTGAAGCCCGGACTCAGGAAGTCGTGATTGCCTCCGAAATTCTCCAGGCCCTGGGTTTGCGCACTTTTGTGCCCAGCGTGACCGCCTGTCCGGGTTGCGGGCGCACCACCAGCACCACTTTCCAGGAGCTTGCCAAGCAGATTGACGACTTCCTGCGCGCGCAGATGCCGGTCTGGCGCGAGCAGTACCCGGGGGTCGAAGGGCTCAGGGTCGCGGTGATGGGCTGCATCGTGAATGGCCCCGGCGAGAGCAAGCATGCCGATATCGGCATCAGCCTTCCCGGCTCGGGCGAAGCCCCAGCCGCACCCGTGTTCATCGATGGCGAGAAGAGACTCACCCTGCGCGGCGACAACATCGCCCGGGAGTTCCAGGTCATCGTTGAGAACTACATTGAAAAACGCTTTGGCACGCACGCCGTCGCCCAAGCCTGAGATCCATGCCTGAAAAAATGACCACCGGCCAGGCGGAGAAATCCGTGTTGGCCAAAACCGAAAAACTGCTTGCCGTCAAAGGCATGAATGACATCCTGCCGCCCGACTCGGCGCGCTGGGAATGGCTTGAAGACAAGGTGCGCGGGCTCATGGGGCGTTATGCCTACCGCAATATCCGCACGCCAATCCTCGAACATACCCAGCTGTTCGTGCGCGGCATTGGAGAGGTCACCGATATCGTCGAAAAGGAAATGTATTCCTTCGAGGACCGTTCGGACAAACACGGCGACCATGACCACCTGACCATGCGCCCGGAAAATACCGCCAGTGTCGTGCGCGCAGTCACCGAGCACAACCTGCTGTATGACGGCGGCAAGCGCCTTTACTACATGGGCCCGATGTTCCGGCGTGAACGTCCGCAGCGCGGGCGCTACCGCCAGTTTCACCAGATTGGGGCGGAAGCCCTTGGCTTTGCCGGACCGGAGGTTGACGCGGAACTGATCTTGCTGGCCGCAGCGCTCTGGAAAGAGTTGGGCCTGACCGATTGGCGTCTGGAAATCAACAGTCTTGGCCAGCCGGACGAGCGTGCCCAGCACCGCGCCCAGCTGATCGCCCACTTCGAGCAGCATGCGGACGCTCTGGACGAAGAGGCAAGGAGGCGATTGCACAGCAATCCGCTGCGCATTCTCGATACCAAGAATCCCGCCATGAAGGCTGTGGTCGACAGCGCGCCGCGGCTGATCGATTTCCTGGGCCCCAGGTCGCTGGCGCATTTTGACGGACTGAAGGCGATTCTTGACGCCAACGGCATTCCATGGACGCTCAACCACCGGCTGGTGCGTGGACTGGACTACTACAACCTCACGGTCTTCGAGTTTGTGACCGACCGCCTGGGCGCGCAGGGAACGATCTGCGCCGGGGGCCGCTACGACTACCTGATTGAACAAATGGGCGGGAAGGCGGCTCCAGCGGTAGGCTGGGCGCTGGGCGTTGAGCGCGTCCTTGAACTCATCAAGGAGCAGGGCGCTTCCATTGAGCTACCCGTGCCGGACGTGTACGCGGTGATTCCGGAAGCCTCGGCCCTGCCCGTCGTCTTGCAGACCCTTCAGGCCTTGCGTTCGGCGGGCGTGAGGGTGCAGATGCACGGCAGTGCCAGCGCCGACGGCATGGGCAGCATGAAGTCGCAATTCAAGCGGGCCGATGCCAGCGGTGCGCGGGTCGCGCTGATTTTCGGCGCCACCGAGCTGGCAGAGGGCTGCGTTGCCGTCAAGGCTTTGCGCGGCAGCAAGGGCGATGCATCCCAGGAACAGGCCCTGCGGCCCCTGGGCGACGTGTCCGGCTGGGCGCACACCCTGCTGGGACAGACACCGCTTTAGGCGCTTGTTTTTCGGCCTCTACAATCACCCCACTTCAATCCACCCCATGCATCCCGTGTTGGGGTAGAACCGGCAGATATTTATGGCAAAACACCTCGATTTGGAAGAACAGGAACAGCTTGACGAACTCAAGCACTTCTGGAAGCAGTACGGCGACCTGATCACCTGGGCCCTGGTTGTCATTTTGGGCGCCTTCGCTGCATGGAATGGTTACCAATACTGGCAGCGAAGCCAGGCCGTCCAGGCATCGGCGATGTATGACGAGATTGAACGCGCCGTACAGTCGGGCGACATCGCCAGGATTGACCAATCGCTGGCCGACATGAAGGATCGTTTTGGCCGAACGACCTATGCTCAGCAAGCCGGTCTTCTGGCGGCCAAGGCTTACTACGACAAGGGGAAAACTGACGCTTCAAGTGCGGCCCTCGCCTGGGTTGCCGGCAAATCGTCTGATGCGGGCTACCAGGCCGTCGCCAGGCTGCGACTTGCCGGCCTGCTGCTTGAGAGGAAGGCTTACGCTGAGGCCTTGCAGCAACTTGCGGGGGAGTTTCCGAAAGATTTTTCAGCCCTGGCCGCCGACCGGCGTGGCGATATCCTGATGGCCCAGGACAAGAAAGCCGAGGCCAGGACTGAGTATGAAAAAGCCTACAAGGGGCTTGACGAACGCGACGAATACCGCCGCCTGGTCGAGGTCAAGCTCAATGCCCTGGGTGTTGATCCCGGCGCGGGGCAAGTCAAAGCGGTGCTTGCCGGGGTAAATCAATGATTAAACAGTCATTTCGGCCTGTAGCCCAAGGTTTACGGCTTCCTGTAGCTATCGTTTTTACAGCGTTGTTGGGCGGCTGCTTTGGCGGGGTGAAAAAACCCCAGCCCGCAGAGCTTCAGCCCGTGGTGGCTCTCGTCTCTGCCCGCCAGAGCTGGACCAGCCGCATTGGGCCGGTGAATTTCCCGCTGGAGACCAGCGTCTCCGGTAGCAGCGTGGGCGTGGCTGGCGACGATGGTAGCGTGGCCCTGCTCGATGCCCGGACCGGACGCGACATCTGGCGCGTGGCACTCAATACGTCCATCGCCGCAGGGGTTGGCAGCGACGGCAAGGTGCTTGCCGTGGTGACGCGGGCGAATGAAGTTGTGGCCATGCAGGACGGACGTGAACTCTGGCGCTCCAGGCTGGCATCGCAGGCGTTCACCGCCCCCTTTGTGGCTGGCGGGCGTGTTTTTGTGCTGGCTGCTGATCGCTCGGTCAACGCCTTTGACGGGCAGACTGGGCGCAAGCTCTGGACCCAGCAGCGGCCCAATGAGCCGCTGGTGCTGCGCCAGTCAGGCGTGATACTCGCGGTCGGCGATACGCTGGTGGTGGGTCTTTCAGGTCGCCTGGCGGGGCTGAATCCATCGAATGGCAGCGTTCGCTGGGAAGTGCCTGTTGCGTCGCCGCGCGGCATCAACGATGTTGAACGGCTGGTTGACCTCGTGGGGCGCGTCAGCCGCGTCGCAGACAGCGTCTGCGTGCGTGCTTTTCAGGCCAGCGTAGGCTGTGTCAATGCCGCCAGCGGCAGCTTGCAGTGGACCAAGCCTGCCAACGGCATGCAGGGCATAGCCGGTGACGGCCGGCTGCTGTTTGGCACGGAGGCCGATGGCACGGTGCTGGCCTGGCGCCGCGCCGATGGCGAGCGAGCCTGGTCAACGGACCGCCTGCGCTATCGCGGGCTGACGGCGCCGCTGGTCGCGGGACGCTCGCTTGCCATTGGCGACGCCACCGGATTCATTCATCTTTTGTCGCGCGAGGACGGCTCCCTGCTCAATCGCTTGCCGACTGATGGCTCCGCCATCGCGGCGGCCCCCGTACTGGCGGGCAGCACCCTCGTCGCGGTCACCCATAACGGCGGCATTTACGGCTTTCAGCCTGAATAAGCGCACAGCCAGAAACCTGATTCATGAAACCTGTCATTGCCCTGGTCGGCCGCCCCAATGTCGGCAAGTCGACTCTTTTTAACCGCCTGACCAAGACGCGGGATGCGATCGTGGCAGACTTTGCCGGACTGACGCGTGATCGACATTACGGCAATGGCAAGCTGGGTCCGCACGAATACATCTTGATTGATACCGGCGGCTTCGAACCTGACGCCACCGGCGGTATCTACAAGGAAATGGCCAAGCAAACCCGGCAGGCCGTCGCCGAAGCCGACGTGGTTATCTTTGTGGTCGATGCCCGGGCGGGCATCAGCGCACAGGACCATGACATTGCGAAATACTTGCGCAAGCTGGGCAAACCGGTCGTACTGACGGCCAACAAGTCCGAGGGCTTGCCCGAGGGCTCCCAGGTGGCCGAGTTTTTTGAACTCGGCCTGGGCGAAATGCTGGCGGTGTCGGCATCCCACGGGCAGGGCATGCGCATGCTGGTGGACATGGCGCTGGCGCCGCTGAAGCTGCCCGATCCCGATGAAGAGGGCGAGACGCAAGATCCTTCCGTTATCCGGCTGGCGGTGGCGGGCCGCCCCAATGTGGGTAAATCCACACTGATCAACACCTGGCTCGGCGAGGAGCGCCTGGTGGCGTTTGACCTGCCCGGCACGACCCGTGACGCGATTTCCGTGCCGTTCGAGCGTGCGGGGCAAAAATTCGAGCTGATCGATACTGCGGGTTTGCGTCGCAAGGGCAAGGTCTTTGAAGCGATAGAAAAATTCTCGGTGGTCAAAACCCTGCAGGCGATTGAGGGCGCAAACGTTGTGCTCCTGTTGCTGGACGCGACCCAGGGCGTAACGGACCAGGACGCGCATATTGCTGGCTACATTCTTGAAAGCGGTCGCGCGGTGGTACTGGCCATCAATAAGTGGGATGCTGTTGATTCCTATCAGCGTGAACTGCTTGAGCGCTCATTGGAAACCCGGTTGGGTTTTCTGAAGTTTGCCGCAATACATCACATCTCAGCCATCAAGCGCCAGGGGCTGGGTCCGGTCTGGAAGTCGATTATTCAGGCGCACGCGTCCGCCAACCGGAAGATGTCCACGCCGGTGCTGACGCGCCTGCTGATGGAAGCCGTGCAGTTTCAGCAGCCGCAGCGCACGGGCATGTTCCGCCCCAAGCTGCGTTATGCGCACCAGGGGGGCATGAATCCGCCCATCATCATCATCCACGGCAACTCGCTTGAGCACGTCACGGAGGCTTACAAGCGTTACCTTGAAGGGCGTTTCCGCAAGGAGTTCGACCTGGTGGGCACGCCGATGCGCATCCAGCTGAAAAGCTCTCATAATCCCTTCACGGATAAGGAATAGGCGTAAGACTACATGCCCGCTGACGCGGGTGTGGTAAGGTCAAGTCCTATCAACTTTTGAACACGGAACATATCGTGAGCAATAATAAAGGTCAGCTTTTGCAGGACCCATTTCTCAACACTTTACGTCGCGAGCATGTCCCTGTTTCCATCTATCTCGTCAACGGGATCAAATTGCAGGGCCAGATCGAGTCTTTCGATCAGTATGTGGTCCTCTTGCGCAATACCGTCACCCAGATGGTTTACAAGCATGCCATTTCCACCATCGTTCCCGGTCGCGCTGTGAGCTTTTCGACCGGCGAGTCCGAAGAAGCACCCACCAGCTGAGTACCTGCGTCGTACCGGTGAAAACACAAGCGCTCGCCCTTCTTGTAGGGGTTGATCTGGGTCTTCCCAATTTTGATGCTGATCTTCAGGAGCTCGGTTTGCTCGCTCAAACTGCGGGCCTGCAGCCTGTTGGGCGCGTCACCTGCAAGCGCCGGGCGCCTGACGCTGCATTGTTCATAGGGTCGGGGAAGGCCGACGAAATCAAGATGCTGGCGCTCGATACAGGCGCCACTGAAATTCTGTTTGACCAGTCGCTTAGCCCGGCGCAGCAGCGTAATCTTGAGCGGCATCTCGACATGCCGGTCAACGACCGGACTCTGCTGATTCTGGAAATTTTTGCCCAGCGTGCGCGCAGCCACGAGGGCAAGCTGCAGGTGGAACTGGCCCGCCTGCAATACGTCTCAACCCGTCTGGTCAGGCGTTGGTCCCATCTGGAGCGGCAAACCGGCGGGGCAGGGGTACGTGGCGGTCCAGGTGAAAAGCAGATTGAGCTTGACAAACGCATGATCGGCGACGCCATCAAGCGAACCAAAGAGCGGCTCGCGAAAGTCAAGAAACAGCGCCAGACCCAGCGAAAGCGGCGCGAGCGCCGTAATTCCTTCATGATTTCGCTGGTGGGTTATACCAATGCCGGCAAATCCACCCTGTTCAACGCGCTGGTGAAAGCCGAGGCCTATGTGGCCAACCAGCTTTTTGCCACGCTGGACACCACGACGCGCCAGCTCTACCTGGGCGAGGCGGGTGGTTCCGCATCGTTGTCCGACACGGTGGGTTTTATCCGCGACCTGCCTCATGGATTGATCGATGCATTCGCTGCCACCTTGCAGGAGGCGGCCGACGCTGACTTGCTGCTGCATGTGGTGGACGGCTCAAATCCCGATTACCTTGAGCAGATCGAGCAGGTCCAACGCGTGTTGTCCGAGATCGGCGCTGCCGACGTGCCCCAGATTCTGGTGTTCAACAAGCTCGATGCTATTGAAAAAGGCAGCTTGCCCCTGCAGTTACGCGATGAGTTCGAGCTCAGGGATGCTTTCGAGGGAGCGAGCAGGCGCGTCGAACGTGTCTTTGTCAGCGCGCGGACCGGAGAAGGGCTGCCTGTCCTGCGTCAATTGCTGGCGAGCCGTGCGCCTGGCGGGCAAACCTCTGAAATTGAAGTGGCAGTTGATGATCTTGCCTGATCCGGTAATTTCATTAGGCACAATGTCGGTGTTACAAAAAAAGTGAGCTTGAACCCATGAATCTGAACCCCGTGCTGCAGACGTTGACAACCGTTCCGGGTTGGCTGAAACAACGCGCCCAAGGCATGTTCAACCTGAATGATCCGCGCTGGGGCCGGGATGAGGACAAACCATCGTCCGACGACGCAAAACCAGAAGCCCCGCGCGACGACCGGCAGGTTCCCCGCCCCCCCAATCGCCCGCAGGGCCAGGGTCCCAATCAGGGTCCACCTGATCTGGACGAGTTGTGGCGTGATTTCAACCGCAAGCTTGGCGGCCTCTTCGGCGGCGCCAAAAATGGTGGCAACCGTGGCGGCTTTGGCGGTGGCAACACGGGCGGTAGCGGTGGCGGATTCCAGCCCGACATGAAAAGCGCGGGTATTGGTGTCGGCCTGATCGCCGGTGTCGCGGTGCTGATCTGGCTGGGTACCGGTTTTTTCATTGTGCAAGAGGGTCAGCAGGCCGTTATCACGCAATTCGGCAAGTACCGGTCGACGGTAGGCGCCGGTTTTAACTGGCGCCTGCCGTATCCGATACAGCGCCACGAAATTGTGGTGGTGACCCAGATCCGGTCGGTTGACGTGGGTCGTGATCTCGTCATCAAGGCCACGGGCCTGCGCGATTCAGCCATGCTGACCGAGGACGAGAACATCGTTGAAATCAAGTTTGCCGTGCAGTACCGCTTGAGCGATGCGCGCGCCTACCTGTTTGAGAGCAAGGATCCTGCGGCCGCGGTGGTTCAGGCTGCCGAAACCGCCGTGCGTGAAGTGGTCGGAAAAATGAAAATGGATATGGCTCTGGCTGAGGAGCGGGATCAGATCGGTCCGCGCGTTCGGGTACTCATGCAGACCATTCTGGACCGCTACAAGGTTGGCGTCGAAATAGTCGCCATTAATTTGCAGCAGAGCGGGGTGCGCCCGCCCGAGCAGGTTCAGGCCGCATTCGATGACGTACTGAAGGCCGGCCAGGAGCGCGAGCGCGCCAAGAACGAGGCGCAAGCCTACGCCAACGACGTGGTTCCGCGCGCTATCGGTTCGGCTTCGCGGCTGAAGGAAGAAGCTGATGCTTACAAGGCGCGAATCGTTGCGCAGGCGCAGGGTGATGCGCAACGTTTCAGCTCCGTCTTGACGGAGTACCAGAAAGCGCCTCAGGTCACGCGTGACCGCATGTACACGGACGCCATGCAGCAGGTCTATACCAATGTCACCAAGGTGCTGATCGAATCGCGCAACGGATCGAACCTGTTGTATCTGCCGATCGACAAGATCATGCAGATGACCTCCCAGGACGGCGCTGCCGCGCCGGCCGGATCCGCGCTGCCGGGTGGAGCCGTCCCTGGCGCGGCGCTGCCGCCTGTCAGCAGCATTCCTCTTGATGCCCGTGCGCGCGATTCCTCCCGCACTCGCGAACGTGAAACCCGCTAAGGAAAACTAAAGTGAATAGAGTTGGTCTTCTCGTTTCTTCGTTGCTGGTGGTTCTGGCGCTGCTCAGTTCCATGCTGTTTGTTGTTGATCAGCGCCAGTTTGGCGTGGTGTACGCGCTGGGCCAGATCAAGGAAGTCGTGCTTGAGCCCGGCCTCAATTTCAAGCTGCCACCGCCGTTCCAGAATGTTTCTTATATTGACAGGCGCTTGCTGACGCTGGACAGCACTGATTCAGAACCGATGCTGACCGCAGAAAAGCAGCGCGTGGTGATTGACTGGTACGTCCGCTGGCGCGTCACCAATCCTTCGGAATACATCCGTAACGTGGGCCTTGACGAGAAAGCCGGTGCGAATCAGCTCAACCGGGTGGTTCGCAACGCTTTTCAGGAAGAAATCAACAGGCGAACGGTCAAGGACCTGCTGTCGCTCAAGCGCGAGCAGCTGATGGCTGACGTGAAGAAGGAAGTGCTTAGCGTTGTCCGCGGGGCAAAGCCCTGGGGTATCGATGTGATTGATGTACGGATTACCCGGGTCGACTACGTCGAGGCGATCACGGAGTCGGTTTATCGTCGCATGGAGGCTGAGCGCAAACGGGTTGCCAATGAACTCCGTTCGACCGGCGCCGCTGAAGGCGAGAAAATCCGTGCCGATGCCGACAGGCAACGCGAAGTCACGATTGCCAATGCTTACCGTGAGGCACAGAAAATCAAGGGTGAGGGCGATGCCGAGGCTGCCGGGATCTTTGCGCAATCGTTTGGCAAGGACGCGCAATTCGCCCAGTTTTACCGCAGTCTGGACGCTTACAAGGCCAGCTTCAACAAGAAGAGCGATGTCATGGTTCTTGACCCATCGACGGATTTCTTCAAATCCATGCGCGGCTCGGGCGGCACTGGCGCGGCCGCGTCATCCGCTAAAAAGTAGTCCACCGCGGGCGGCTGCGCGTGCTGAGAAGCATGGGCTCCGCCCCGGAGCCTTGGCCTTGCGGCCGAGGCGTGATCCATTGGGGCCCCCGGCAGCTGGCGCTGAGGCATGGCTTTCTGCGCAATCTCCCTCGTTTTTGCGCGTACCGAAGAAGCCTTTTCGCCGTGCGACCCTGGCCGGTATTCGAGTCTGAATCCGCTTCATCCTATTTTCGGCAGTTAGCGCGACGTAAACGGGCTGCAAGCTAGACTGCAAGCCAGTTTCAACGGATTTTCGGAGGTCACCAAATGGGTGAAGCCAAACGGCGTCAACTTCTTGTT
>JBKJKI010000320.1:0-17197 GCA_046597475.1 Polaromonas sp.
GGTCTGTGTGGCTCATGGTGGTCTCGCCTTAGCCCAGCACCGAAGCGCGCAGGTTATGCGGGTCTAGCCGTGCCAGCAGCGCCAGTTGCTCCGCAGTCGGCGCGGCGGTCTCGGGCACATCGGCCGGAACATGCAGCTCAAAGCCGGTAGCTTCCTGCACCTGCGCGGCCGTGACGCCGGGATGCAGCGAGCGCAGCCGCGCCTGGCGATTGGGGCCGCCAAAGTCAAACACCGCCAGGTTGGTGAAGATCAGCCGCACATCAATGTCGTCCAGGCTCCAGCCGCGCGCCAGCCGCGCCGGGTTGTAGCCCACCGACGCCACCATATCGACCTCGCCGGCCACAAACACTTTGGTGCTGTGGTTGGGAACGAAAAACGAGTTGGCATGGCTGATGGAGTTGCCCGGAAAACCGCGCACGCCCAGCATCATCGACTTGGGTTTTTGGTAGTCGCTGCCAATCATCGAGATGTTGGCCTGGCCAAAGCGGTCCACTTGCGTCGGCCCGACCATCGCGTGGCGCTTGCCGCTCCAGACATTGTCAAAGATGCGGGTAAAGCCCATCCAGCCTTCGCGCTTGGGCTGGTAACCATTGCGCGGGCCAATCGGCACCGGCTCGCTGACCAGCCAAGCCTCCGAGTCGGTCATCATCAGGTCCGGGTTGCTTGACAGCATGCTGATCGAGGCTGCCAGACGCGGCACGATGCCGATGCCGGTAGCCAGCACTTCGCCATCGCCCTCCCACGCGTTTGAAGCCGCGCAGATGATTCGGTCCACCAAAGAAAATTCACTCATGACAAGCTCCCGTCAAAACACTGGCAGCGGCAGCTTGCGCACCGCATCGATACCACCGACCCGCTCCAAGTACTCGGCTTCGGTGCAATTCACATAGCGCTCGGCATATTTCTGCCAGCCGCCCTCTTCCTTGGCCGTGGCCGCGTATTCCTTGAAGTGCTTGACATCAAAGCCATACGACGGCGCGCACGAACTGGGGTGGGCGCCCGCAGGGATGTGCACCACGCCGGTGGTGTGGGCGCGCTCCCAGAACACCTGGCGCGAGGCTTCAGCGCTTTCAAAATGGCTGCTGTCGACCAGCTCGTCGCAGCTCACGAAGCTTTGCTTGGCAGCGCGCACGAACAAATCGTCCATGTAAACGTCAGGGCCGTTGACCTGGCACACGCCGCGCGTGTCGGCCCGGTCCACATGCACCAGCGTCACGTCCAGCGGCAGCGCTGGCATCGCCACCCACTGGCGCTCGTCGTAGGGCGAATCGACCAGCTTGATGCCGGGATTGCGTGTCAGCACGTCGGTGCCCAGACCCAGGCGCGAGGGAATGAAAGGCACGCGCATCGCCGCAGCCCGCAAGCCGAGCAGCATCATGCCTTCGTCGATTTCCATCACGTCCAGCTTGCCGCTCTGGCGGGCCTGGCGAAAGTAGGGCTCTAACGGAATGAAGTCCAGCGTCACGAAGGCAAAAATCAGCTTCTTGACCTTGCCGGCGGCGCACAGCATGCCCACGTCGGCGCCGCCATAGGCGACCACCGTCAGGTCTTTCACGGGACTGCGCAAAATCTCGCGCACCAGCGCCATCGGCTTGCGCCTTGGGCCCCAGCCGCCAAAACCCACGGTCATGCCGTCCTTGATTTGCGCGACCGCCTCTGCAGCGCTCATTTGTTTATTGGCCATAACTACTTCGCTCTCCTGGTCAAGCAACTGCGTTGACAGCGCTGCTGCGCTGTCCAACGCTGAAATCGTGGCCCCAAAGGCTCACGCGGGTGAATTCGTGGACGATGTGTTCCTGCCAGTCCACCACGGCACCGCCGTAGCCGTACTCGATGTCGAAGTTCGACGGGCTGCGCATGTAAAAGGAAATCACCTTGTCGTTGGTGTGCTGGCCCAGCGTGGCGGTCTGCTGCACCTGGTGCGCCGCCATGCGGTCCAGCGCGCGGCCCACTTCGGGCATGTTCTCGACCTCGACCATCACATGCACGCAGCCGCTCTCGGCCGGAAAGCCGGCGAACGCCAAACTGTGGTGGCGGCCGTTGTTGCAGTGAAAGAAGTGGATCGGCAGCGTCGGGCCATCAGGGCCGGCGGGCTGGAAGTTGAAGATATCCGACAGGCCAAAACCCATCACCTGGGTGGCGAATTCAACGGTCTTTTCAAAGTCGGGTGCCGGCAGCACGGTGTGGCCCATGCCGATGTTGCCGGTAACAAAACGCGACACGCCCATGGGCGAGGCAAAGTGCGCAAAGTCCGAGCGAAAGCCCCAGACCAGTTCGTGGCGGTTGCCCGAGGGGTCGTTGAAGCCGGCCACCTGCTGCACGCAGCGCAAACGGCACTGGGCGGCGTCGCCCAGCGTTACCTCGACGCCAGCATCGCGCAGCACCTGCAGCGCATGGTCGAAATCGGCGCGGCCGGTCACTTCCCAGCCCGACACCACATAGGCGTCACGCGCGCCGGGCTGCACGGCAAAGCGAAACTGCCGCTCGTCCATGCGCACATACAGGCCGCCGTCGGGCGCGGGCGCCGTCATCATGCCCAGCACGCCTTCGGCATAACCCTTCCACTTCGCCAGGTCGGTGGTTTCAGCCACCACGTAGGCCAGACCGCTGATATTCATCATTGTTTGTTTCTCCAGGCTTTGCACCAATGAAGCCGTTGCGGTTGATTCTGGTCAGCCCACCCCCTGCAAGCATCGTCCGTTGAGACTAACGAAATGGAGCGGCTGGCGACGTGTGGCATCGCCCTGCTCCTGGCGAGAGGATGAAGCGAAAACTTTCCCGTCATTGCGAGTACAGCGCGGCGATCCAGGGCTGCGCTTTATCGACGATGGATCGCCACGCTACGCTCGCGATGACGAACCGGGGCTTGGATCGCCACGGCCTTTGGCCTCGCGATGACGAAAAAAAACGGCCTCGCGATAGCGAGGCCGGGCGGGCAGGGGCGCGAGGCGAGAGAAAAGAAAAGGGCGTGAAAACGCCCTGTACGCGGCATGCGCCGCCCAGCACCTCCAGCACCTCCAGCACCTTCAACGCCGCCAGCGGCGTCAGGCCGTGGCGGGGTCGGTGCAGTAGCTGTCGTAGCTGGTGTAGCCAGCGGCGCCCGGCGTGTAAAGCGTCTTGCGGTCAAAGCGCGCCAGCGGCTGGCCGGCGCGCAGCCGGGCTACCAGGTCGGGGTTGCCGATGAAATGGCGCGCAAACGACAGCGCCGCGCCGGGGTAGTCGTGCAGCGTGGCCGCAGCATTGTCCGGGCCCAGGCCATCGTTCAAAATCAGCCGCTCGCCAAAATGCTCGCGCGCCAAGGCAAAGGCATCGACCTCTGGCATAGGCGCGCGCATCACGTGCAGATAGGCCAGATCCAGCGTGGCCGCCTGGCGCATCAGCTCGGCGTGCGTGGCGGCCGAATCCTCGTCGCTGGTGTCGTTGTAGGTGTTGCCGGGGTTCAGCCGCAAGCCGACGCGGCCGACGCCAATGGCAGCGCCCATCTCACGCAGGCATTCAAAGGCAAAGCGCGCCCGCTTGGCCGCCGTTCCACCGTACTCGTCGCTGCGCTGGTTGGTGCCCGAGCTGAGGAACTGCATCGGCAGATAGCCGCTGGTGCCGTGCAGCTCGACGCCGTCAAAGCCGGCTTCGCGCGCATTGCGCGCGGCCTGAGCGTGCTCTTGCACGATGGCGCGCACTTCCTCGGTGCTGAGCGCGCGCGGCGTGTCGTAGGGCTGCATGCCGGCGCTGTCGGTAACGACTTCGCCAGCAGCCTGCAACGCCGTGGGCGCCACGGTCTCAATGCCTTCGGGCTTGACATACCGGCTGCCAATGCGCCCCCCGTGCATCACTTGCAGCACGATCAGGCCGCCGCGCGCATGCACGGCGTCGGTCACGCGCTTCCAGCCGGCGATTTGTTCCGGCGTGGCAATGCCGGGCTGGCGGCAGTAGGACTGGCCGACCGCGCTGGGCCAGGTGCCCTCGGCGACGATCAGGCCGGCGTCGCCGCGCTGGCCGTAGTAATCGGTCATCAGTTCGCCAGGCACGCCATCGTCACCGGCGCGGTTGCGCGTCATTGGCGCCATCACGATGCGGTTGGCCAGGCGCAGGTCGCCCAGCTGCAGGGGTTCAAACAGTTTATTCATGTCAGCGTACCCTCATCTTGGGCGCGGGGGTGCCGCGCCGCATGGTGACCAAAAATTGCTCCAGCGGCGCGGGCGCAGCCACTTCGGGCAGCTGGTCCTTGTCGGGGCGCTGTGCCCAGAACTCCGTCCAGCTTGGGAACAGATCGTGGAACGTGCCGTTGTAAGGCTGGCGGCCCGGCCAGCGCATCTTCATGTCGCCAATTGGCGGCTTGTTCAGGTCGGTGGCGTACCAGTAGCACGGCAGGCGGCGGCGGAAATACCATTGCCCATTGATGCGCTCGTAGTCGTCCCAGTACAGCATCTGCATGATGACCCACTCGGCGCCGCACTCGTGCTCGTTCTTGGAATAGACGAGGCCGGTGGCGTGGTCGGCATCGACAAACTCGATGATGTGCTGGCCCAGATGGTGCGAGGTGCCGGTGAACTGCTCGCGCAGCGTGTCGCTCTGCCAGGCCTTGAAGTGCGCGCGGCCCACCTTGTCACGACCGACGCGGATGTCGGGCGCAAACAGGTTGACGTGCGCATCCATGTCGCGCATGTCCAGCGACAGCGAGTACTTGCCGGCGAGCTGGCGGATCGCGTCTATGGATTCGAGCCGGTCTACGCGCTCCTCGATGGTGGCGGGCCAGGACATGGTCGCAGCCCTCACAGCGCGGTGACCAGCACGGCCGAGCGGCCGCCGTCCACCGGCAGCGCCGCGCCGGTGATGTAGCTGGCCTCGTCACTGGCAAGAAACAGGATGGCATTCGCCAATTCTTCCGGCTGACCGACGCGGCCCATGGGAATGAGCTTTTCGGTGTTCTGGCGGCTCGCCTCGTCGGCCAGCATGCCGGCTGTGGCAGGCGTCTCGACGACGGCGGGAATCACTATATTGACACGAATGCCGCTGGCAGCACCTTCGGCGGCTGCCGCGCGCGAGAAGTTGATGATCGCGGCCTTGGCGGCCGAGTAGCCCGCCATCCAGGACGTTCCCAGCAGTCCGCAGATCGACGAGAGGTTGATGATGGATCCACCGTGCTCTTTCATCAGTTTCATCGCGGCGCGCGTGCCCCAGAAAGTGCCGTCCACCGAGGTGCTGAAATTGCTGTGCCAGTCGGCGGTGCTGGTCGCTTCTATAGCGCCCCAGCTGTAGGCCATGGCATTGTTGACCAGCACGTCAAGCCGACCATGGCGCCCGGCGGCAGCCTCTATCGCCGCCGTGAAGCCGACCTCGTCGCTGACATCGGCCTGCACGGCCTCGGCCCGGCCACCGGCGGCCTTGATTATCGCCACCACCGCGTCCAGCGGCTCCTTGCGCCGGCCACAGATCACCACGGTCGCGCCTTCTTGCGCGAAACGGATCGCCGTCGCGGCCCCAATGCCGGTGCCGGCACCGGTCACAAAGGCCACCTTGCCTTGTAATCTTCCTTGCGTCATCGTTTATCTCCAGTCGTTTCGGGACAGCGCAGCGCCGTGCGCGAGCCTGTCCCGCAAGGGTTTAAATAAAGGCGCTGCCGCCGTTGACCGCCAAATTCTGGCCGGTGACAAAACCGCTGTCGTCGCTGGCCAGGAACAGCGCAGCGCGCGCGATGTCCTCGGGCTCGGCCATGCGGCCCATGGGCACGCCCTTGATGATGGCATCGGTCCATTCCTGCGGAATGCTCTGCATCATGGGCGTGTTGGTCGGCCCCGGCACCAACGTGTTGACGCGAATGCCCTGCGGCGCCAGTTCCTTCGCCATGCTGCGCGTCAGGCCCATCAGCGCGGCTTTCGACGCGCAGTAGTGCGCCGGGCCGTCGCCGCTGGCCGCCGCCGTGCTCGCCACGTTGATGATCACGCCGCGCGTGCCGGCCTTTTGCATGGCACGAACGGATTGGCGGGCGCAGTAAAAAGCACCGTTGAGGTTGACATTGATGACACGCGCCCAGGTTTCATCGGGAATGTCGGCAAAGGCATCGACCGAGCCGATGCCGGCGTTGTTGACCAGCACATCGACCCGGCCAAAAGTGGCGACCACCTCATCAACCACGGCGGCGACGGCGGCGCTGTCGGCCACGTTCAGGCTGTGCGCGATGCTGAGCCCGCCCAGACCGTCCAGCGTCTGTTGCGCTGCCTCCAGGTTCAAGTCCAGGGCCACCACGATGGCGCCCTCCTGCGCGAAGCAACGCGCGATGGCCCGCCCCATACCTTGCCCTGCACCGGTCACCAGCGCCACTTTATCTTTCAATCTCATGTTTAGCTCCTGTACGGGTCACCCTGTGCGACCGATCGCCAAAGCATAGGCAGGCCTTGGCGAGGGGCCATCGTCCAATGAGACTATTGATCGAGCTTGGTCTATACAGAACTCTTTCACCACAGAACTTGCCCCGTTTGTTTGAACAACTTTGCCCGAAAACGAAGGGACTTCCCACTTTCAGGCAGAGGCATCAGGCGCCAAGCATGGTGCAAGAACACCGCGGTGGGTATTCCGGTCGATCGTGAACGATTTTGGGGTAGTGACCGGAATCACCGTTCACGACGCCGGAATGGTTGTTCACGAGACCGGAATCAGGTTCTGCAGCGTGTGATGTTGCGCATATTTCCCTAACCCATGCGGGTAGCCTCGACAGCTTTGCTGGAGTGGGCATGCCCGATACCCGAAGGATCAATATGCGCAAGATACGGGACGTTCTGCGTCTCAAACTTGAAGCCCGGATCTCCCACGAGCAAACCGCCGCCGCACTGGACATCTCCAAGGGCGTCATCACCAAGTACCTCACCCTGGCCACGGCGGCTGGCCTGGATTGGCCGCAAGTGCAGGCCCTTGATGACACCGCTCTGCACAACCGCCTGCTGGGCACGCCCCAAAGAGTCAGCGGCTTTGTGCAGCCCGACTATGGACGCATCCACCAGGAGTTGCGCCGCAAGGGCATGACGCTGATGCTGCTGTGGGAGGAACCCCGAGCACGGCTACCGGGTCTGTCTGGGCCTGCCGGCCCTGGCCAAGCGCTTCAGCAAGCCCCGACTGGAAGCGGCGTGCGTGGTGGCGCTGGACCTGGGCACCACCAACAGCACCCATGTGCGCGACATCCTGATCAATGGCCGCGACCTGGTGGCGCCCAGCACCACGCCGGAGTGGACCAGCCCGGCGCATGCCCATGTGCGCGGCCCTGGCTACTACCAATGAAGCCGAACCAATGACAGCAACCCAAACGACAACAGGAATTCCCATGATGATGAACACGACGATTGAACAACTGCGCGACCTGCGCCTGCCCGGCATGGCCACAGGGCTGCAGGAACAGCTCACACAAGCCGGCATGACAGCCCTGAGCTTTGAAGAGCGCCTGTCGCATTGAAGAGGGGCACTTGATGCCTGACCATGTGCACATGATGATATCGATACCACCGAAATATGCGGTATCGCAGGTGGTGGGTTACATCAAGGGCAAAAGTGCGATTCATTTGGCCCGGGTGTACGCGGAGCGCAAGAGGAATTTTGTTGGGCAGAGTTTCTGGGCGCGAGGGTACTTTGTATCGACGGTAGGGCGAGATGAGCAGGTGATTCGGAACTACATCCGACATCAGGAAAAGGAAGACGAGAGACTGGAACAGCTCGGGCTGTGGAGATAAGCCGCCACCGAAAAGGTGGCACCAAGAGTTGGGGTCGCGTTAGCGACCCCGTTTAGCCGCTTTGAGCGGCTCACAATTTGAAAGCCCCCGGCTTTGCCGGGGGATGGTTACTTGGAAAAGTGACCGATTTCGGGAGTTTCGTCGGATTGCCACCCGCAGCACTGGCGGCTGGAACCCCGCGTGGTGTGGGGATTTCAGGCAAGAAAAAGGGCCCGGAGACTATCCGAGCCCTTTAATTTGGTGGTGGGGCCGCTACGGGCACGCAACCGTATCAGTTGGGTCCGTAAAAACATTCATTAGCTTGTCATGGGTACGCGATAGTTCTACTGGCTTAAATCTCCACATCAGCCCCCGTTACTGGTTAGCGCAGAAGGTTGCGGGAGGTTGCGGAAACATAAGGTGGCTGCGGACCCGGGTTCAAACTCCACCGAAAGAACCCATTATGTGTCTGTAAAGCCTGATATAGGCTTGTATAGGCTTGTATAGCCTTGTATTACTTGGCCCCGTTCCCAATGGGTCTGTATGGGCCTCGCTGGTCGTTTTTTGTCGTATCGCGCCTGCACGAGTCGCCGAGGGTTTCCGTAAAGGGCTTCGGAAGGATGCGGGAATTTCGGGTGGGGCAGCACCCCGCACCAAACGACTATTGAAAGTACGCAATACCGAGTTGTCGGCAAGTTAAGAAGTGCTGCGAATTACTTCAAAAATCGGATCTTGACAGACCTATTCTGCGGATGATCAAACAGATTTCTTGACCATTCTGGTCGCCGAAAACTGACATCAAACTCGTCTGCTATCCGTTGCCAGTTCAATTCCCGAATCCGGAATCGAACCCGCGTCCGTCAATGCCCATGAACCGCCTTCCAGGCCGTGTACTCGGACGGTCGTAAACCGTAGCGCGCCAGCACCCCCTCGTGCAGCCTCCGGAGCTCTTCGACAGTCAGTGCCAGTACGCCCGCTTGTTCACCCTCAGGTACACGCTCTGCCACGGCTCGCTGAAGGCAGGAAAGCGGTTCAAGTTCCGGATACGTGATGACTTCGCGGATGGCCTGCTTGATGAAATCACGCCATGCCAAGCGAAGGGGGTCGGGCTCCGCCAAGTCTTGTTTGATCGCCAGATATTCCTGCGTAGACCGCTCGTAGGCCCAGATGTAAAGGTCACGCAGCAGCTCCACGCGGGTCATTTCGTACACGCCAAGGGTGGCCCGGCTATAGGCCTGCTCCGGCACGTCCAGAAAAGTCAGCGGACAAAGGTTCGCACGGAACAGGGGCAGATTCGCGGCCAATCGCGAAGTACGCTTGTTGATGTCGGCAAAGGGCTGCAGGTAGGGCAAATGCACCATCATGAAGAAAGATTGCTCAAACGGATCTCCAATCTGATTAGCTTTACTCAGAAGTACTTCCAGCGCGTCTTGGATCTGCTGCGGTGTTGAGAGCGGGCGATAGACGCTTTTGCCGATATCGACGGCGTGCTGGCGAATTCGTCCCTCATCTGCTGGATTGGGCAGCAAGTTTTCCGCCAAAGCGCCGTGCAAGTTCATCAGCGTGTAGCGGTTGAACTCTGCACTGTCGATGTTTTCGACCAGCAGTTCGATCGCTGTTTTATGGTTCAGGATCATCTGTGTTTCGATGGCAGCCTTGCCCCGTGCGGCCTTGCCATGCTCGATGAGCTCACGCGTGTCGAGCCGGGAGTAGGTGTTGCCCTCCAGATGGCTCGATGCCCATGACAAGTCGATCAGCAATCGGTTGAGAATGGCGCGGCTGTAAGTGCCCGCAGGTTCGTCAACGTCAGTGGTTCTGCCCATCTTGTGTAATTGGCGGCGCAGTGACTCCGACAAATACCAGGTCTCATTGGGACGGTAAGCATCAAGAAAATCACGCTGGTAGCCTACTGGCTTGCGTGCTTCCGGAGGCTGGTCGATGTAAGCAAGGATGTCCTGGCTGTCGGCAGACAGTGGAATGAAAGGCGGGAAGCTATCTATTCTGGCGGCCAGTGCACTGCTGTTAGGTTGGGCATCTGCACGAAAATAGCGACGGGCCCGACCTTCACCCGTTGCTGCGACTTGGCCGCTATCAATCAGCTTCGCGATCAAGCGCTGTGCTGTTCGCCTAGCAATGCAGGGGTGTGCGGTCAGCAGTTCGGCCAATGTCAATCCGTTCTCGGATGCCCGGATGCTGTTGAGTAAGTCTGTGGTGGATGACATCGCGTTGTGGCGCCGTTCGAAATACATGTGGCGCAATTATGGCGCAGTTTATAGAACTGCGCCAGTTTTAACCCGAAAAGTGGCGCAGTTCATGGTAATCTGCGCCACATAAAGGCGGAAAATGAAGTCTCCGGCGCGCGACGGTGCCCAATAATGCACCCATTTACACCCAATATGGCGCGGTTCCTGAAACTGCGCCACGGCACTGCATAGGATAGAGAGACCGCTGCTACTCATATCCCATCATGAGTTCTTGGGCCTGCGCAACAAGTTCGTCCAAGGCCTGAAGCCGGGCCACCTTGGCATCGTGCGCATCGGCCTCCTCCGGTTCGATGGCCGGATGACTGGACTCACACGGGCTTGATGCAAACCCATTCAAGATAAATTCGCCACCGAGTGAGTCGACGACTCGCAGCACATGCTCAAGACGGAGCGTGGGCTTGCCTGCCTCCAGGTCGACGATGAACCGCAAACCCACTCCTGCGGCCAAAGACAGCTGTGCTTGAGTGAGACCAATCTGTTTGCGAGCCGCGCGTACGGCATGTCCAAGATCTTGTGGCGTGGCAATACGAATCATGAGAGCGTCTTTTTTTATTGCCAAATTCCCGATCGGTAAATTTTCACTCTTGGGCCCCGGTTTGGCAACAAAATATTCCCGATCGGTAACGTTTTTCGCATGCGGAGGATAGCGGCATCAATCTCCGCAAAAACTGCGGCGAATAGATCAGCGCACCTATCGCTTGACTCGTGGACGGAACAGAGCGTTCATGGACTCCTACCAACTCATTCGGATGGATACCAAAATGGATGTTGTTCATTTCAACCAAAAACAACTGGCCGTCCGCTGGTACGTCAGTGAGGCCACACTCGAGCGGTGGCGCTGCGAAGGGATTGGCCCCAAGTTTCTGAAACTCTGTGGCCGCGTACTCTACCGGCTGGTCGACATCGAAGCTTTCGAAGAATCGTGCCTGGCCGCTTCCACCAAAACGATCAATAAGCATCGGACATCTCCAGTCTGATTTGGCAGCTCGTTCAGGTCATCCCATTACACACAACTCATAGCTGCCTGCGGCCAAAGCGCACGCCATCCACAAACACTGCCACATCGCGCAGCCCCAGCCACAGCGTCTTGGCCCCCGGCTCGCCATCGCCCTTGCGGCCCAGAAAGGGGGGTTACTGGGTCACTTCTGGCTGGAAATCAACACTCAGGCTATACGAAGGGCATCTGCGAGACGATGGGCTTGCTCACGACGCCTCCTTTGGCGGTTCAGTCACGCGGCGATTGAGCGTTCGAACAGATCGATCAGCTCAAGCAACGAGCGCGTCGACAGGCTCTTCTGCGACATCGTTGATCTCCTTCACCAACTGCCACTTGGCCAGCAGGCGGTCGCACAAGGCCCGATCCTTTTCGCGCTTGGTCTTGATGTTGCACTTGTTGTCGTCCCGCAGGATCACGGTGATCGTGCGTGCACGTTCCTTGCCGATCTTCTTGATGCGGATGGACAGCTTCGCGTAGTTGATGTGGTGGTGGCGGAAGTCGAACGACAGCAAAATCAGGGAACGAGCGGCGGTGTAGATGTCGTCGACGTCCTTGGCCCAGATCTTCACCAGCAAGGAGCGGTGGTTGGCCGTGGTGTAGCCGAGTTCGGTCACCTTGACCGATGCCACGTCCTCGCCGGTCAGATCGAAGCTGCGGGGCGCGGTCAGACTCTGGTAGTCGTACTGCTTGAGCGGAATCTTGTCGCCGGTGATGGGCGACTGCAGCAGCGAGTCCGCCACGATGCGCGCCAGCGCCTCTCGGCCATCGGTGTCTTTCGACAAGACCTCCAAATGGCCATTGGCCGGCTCGTAGGTGATGTGCGAAGAAACTGCGCGGATCACCTCCTGCGGCACCAGCTCGCTGGCCTGGACGCGATCAATGATCTCGGGCGGGCGGTTGTGATGGACGCTGACCTGGTACAAATCGACGTCTTCGCCGGTCAGGGTGTCGGGACGAAGCCGTTTGAAAACCTGAACGGCAACGGTGTCTGCCGCACAGCCAAGCTGCTGGGCGACGGCCTGGTGGAAGGCCTGCCGAGCTGCCGCTTCATCCAGCACCGTCAGATCCTTGGGCGCAACATAGCCCGAATAGCAGGACGCGCTCTGACGAAAGACATCCGCCTGGCGGGCATTCAACGCCTCCTCGAAGAGCGCGGGCGCGTTGAGATACAGCCACAGCGCGCGTTCGTACTGGTTCGGGATGCCGGCAAACGCGGTCTTCGCATCGTCACCGACGATGTCCTGGCTGATGCCTTCGATGACGTCTTGC
Organism: Polaromonas sp.; assembly: GCA_046597475.1. Classification (GTDB taxonomy): domain Bacteria; phylum Pseudomonadota; class Gammaproteobacteria; order Burkholderiales; family Burkholderiaceae_C; genus Polaromonas. The sequence continues at coordinate 12,225 of JBKJKI010000320.1, forward strand.
CCGGCGCCGTCCGAGAGCAGCACGATGCGCTCAGCCACTTCCTCGATCTTCCGCCGCGCGTTCACGTCCAGGGCCGACAGGACTTGCTCCATGACAGCGCGCTGTTCTTGCTTGCCCTGCTTCTTGTCCAGATCCGGCATTGCCAGAGCGAACTCTCCCACCATGAGGTCACGGAAGACCGCCGGCGGCAGGTAGCCGAGAAGCTTGGACAGGTTTTCAGCATCGTTCATTGACATTCACCCTTCGCAAGATGTTGATCGGATTGGCACCAGCCCGAGCCGCCCCGTCTTGTTCTTGGGGTTTCAGACCGATTTTGTTCGGTAAACCGAACGATTGGGATTATTTCTGGTCAGATATAGGTTTGTCAAGCAGATACGTTTTCGTTCGGTATGGTGGTATTATTTTCGGCTTGAAGCAGACCAATTAGGAGAAATCAGTGTCATCCCCCCTGGGCGACAAGATCCGCGCGCTGCGGAAGCAAAAGAAGCTCAGCCTTGAACAACTGGCCGAGCTGACCGACTCCAGCAAGAGCTACATCTGGGAGCTGGAGAACAAGGACGACCCGAAGCCGTCAGCCGACAAGATCGGCAAGATCGCGTCGGCGCTCGAGGTCACGACCGAGTTCCTGCTCACCGAGTCGACCACGTCCCCGGGCGAAGAGGTCATCGACGAGGCCTTCTTCCGCAAGTACAAGAGCATGCCCGACGACACCAAGAAGCGGCTGCGCAAGATCCTCGACGCCTGGGATGACGACGAGTGACCGAGCGCAAGCAGCCGATGGCAGAGGCCAACCGCATCTCATCCATGCTCAACATGGTGTTGGGATCGAACCGCTTTCCGGTCAAAGTCGACGAGGTCGCGCTGGAGTATTCCCGGCAGTGCTTTGCCGACTCGCCGGTAGACATGGTATACGGCGAAGATCTGGACGGTTTCGATGGCCTGCTGAAAGCGAACAAGGCGCGGTCGAAATGGCTAATCCTGTACAACAGCGCCACACCCTCGGAAGGCCGCAAACGATTCACGATTGCGCATGAGTTCGGTCACTACATCCTGCACCGGCACCAACAAAATCTTTTCGAGTGTGGCGACGACGATATCGAGACCGGCGGCAATAACAATGAGCGCGACATTGAAACGGAAGCCGATCTGTTTGCCTCAACCCTGCTGATGCCGCTGGACGATTTCCGGCGGCAAGTGGACGGGCAGCCGATCAGCTTCGATCTGTTGGGTCACTGCGCCGACCGCTACGGTGTTTCTCTGACTGCCGCCGCACTACGCTGGACAGAGATCGCCGAGAAGCGCGCCGTCCTTGTTGCCAGCCGTGACGATCACCTGCTGTGGTCCAAATCGAATCACGCCGCCTTTAAATCCGGGGCGTACTTCGCAACCCGCAAGAACACCATCGAGCTGCCTCGCGGCGCTCTGGCGCACAGCTACAACGCTTCGAACATGGCGGACAACAGGACGGGTCGTGCGCAGTCCTGGTTTGCCCGTGAACCGGCGAACATGTCGATCACTGAGATGACCCGTGTCGCTGGCCAGTACGACTTCACGCTGACGCTGCTGCTGTTGCCAGAAGCCGAGTGGCAGGGAGCGCGCCACGATGATGAGGAATCGGAAGAAGACACCTTCGATCGCTTCATCAACAACGGCCAGTTTCCCGACCGAAAGTAAGCACACCTCGCCGCCGGTTCCTGCAATACCCCGCATTAACCCGCGCTCGCCCGAAACTTCCTCATGGTATTGGCGGCGGTCCTTCAGGACAATTTTGCTTCGAGCAAGTTGGACAAAAAGGACCGCTAACCAATGCATGAAATCAACCACACACCACCAGATCGCATGTCGCCGCAGCAGCGGCGCTGCGAAGTCGCATCCCTCCTCGCGAAAGGGCTGGCGCGCTTGCGCATGGCGCACTCGCCGCCGTCCGCAAAAAATGCCGCAGAGAGCGAGATTTCACTTGGTTTTTCTGGCAATCAGAGCGTTCATACAGACCCCGTCAACAACAGAAATACGGAGTCCGCATGAGAACGCCTAAGACCATTCCCGCCACACCGCCATCGCTGGCGTCACAAATCGCCCAGTTGCCAGAGCTTGCGATGCCCGAGATCAAATCGCTCTGGCGTAGGCTTTTCCACGGCGACACGCCCACCCACAACCGGCAGTTCCTGGAACGGCGGATTGCCTACAAGCTGCAGGAGATCGAGTTCCGGAAGGTCGACGGGAGTCTGCTCGATCGCAATAAGCGGCGCATTGAGTCGTTGATTGAAACCGGCAAAGTCAAGATGCGCGATCCCGACTACCGGCCTGCCGCCGGCACGATGCTCACCCGTGAGCACCAGGGCAAGGAATACCGCGTGATCGCCACCGCCGATGGAAATTACGAATTTGAGGGCAGGTTGTACCAGAGCCTGTCCCCCATCGCCCGCGAAATCACGGGTACCCGGTGGTCGGGGCCCCTGTTCTTCGGGCTCAAGACTCGATCCGCCAAAGCTGTGACTGCCACGAAGGGAGTCCGGACATGAGCGAAGTTCTGAAAAAGCGCGTTCGTTGCGCTGTCTACACCCGCAAGTCCAGTGAAGAAGGACTGGATCAGGATTACAACTCCCTGGATGCCCAGCGCGATGCAGGTCACGCTTACGTGGCCAGTCAACGTGCCGAGGGCTGGATTCCGGTCGCCGATGACTACGATGATCCGGCGTTCTCGGGCGGCAACATGGAACGGCCTGCGCTCAAGCGCCTGATGGCCGACATTGAAGCCGGAAAAATTGATGTGATCGTGATCTACAAGATCGACCGTCTGACGCGCAGCCTGGCCGACTTTTCCAAGATGGTCGAGGTGTTCGAGCGCCAAGGCGTGTCGTTCGTATCCGTCACACAGCAATTCAACACCACGACGTCCATGGGGCGCTTGATGCTCAACGTCCTGCTTTCCTTTGCACAGTTCGAGCGTGAGGTGACTGGCGAGCGGATCCGCGACAAGATTGCGGCCAGCAAACGCAAGGGCATGTGGATGGGTGGCGTTCCGCCCTTGGGGTACGACGTTGACAACCGGCGATTGGTGCCCAACGTCAAGGAGGGCAAACTTATCCGTCACATCTTCGCCCGGTTCGTCGAACTCGGCTCCAGTACCAAGCTGGTCAAGGAGCTCCGGCTGGATGGCGTGACATCGAAGGCGTGGACGACCCAGGACGGCAAAGTCAGGGAGGGCAAGCCAATCGACAAAGGTTTGATCTACAAACTGCTGGGCAATCGAACCTACCTTGGAGAGCTGCGCCACAAGGAACAGTGGTACCAGGCAGAGCACCCGCCTCTGGTCGACCAGGTGCTGTGGGATAACGTGCATGCAATCTTGGCCACCAACGGCCGTGTGCGTGGCAATGCCACTCGCGCCACCACACCGTTTCTGCTCAAGGGCATCGTTTTCGGTAATGACGGGCGCGCACTGACACCTTGGCACAGCACAAAAAAAGCGACAGGAAAGAGATACCGCTATTACCTGCCCATGCGCGACATCAAAGAGCACGCCTGTGCGTCAGGTTTGCCGCGTTTGCCAGCAGCCGAACTGGAATCAGCGGTGCTCGACCAACTTCGTGGCATCCTGCGTTCGCCAGACTTGCTCGGTAACGTGCTGCCACAGGCGATAGCGGTGGATCCGACTTTGGACGAAGCCAAAGTCACCGTCGCCATGACACGGCTCGACGCCATATGGGATCAACTGTTTCCGGCGGAGCAGACACGGATTGTGAGATTACTGGTCGAGAAGGTGATCGTGTCGCCCAATGACCTCGAGGTGCGCTTGCGCGCCAACGGCATTGAACGGCTGGTATTGGAACTGAAGCCTGATAACGCAAAACTAACGCGTGAAGAAGCACTGGCATGAACGAGGTACATATCCATAAAACTGGTGCGCCAGAAGTCATCCAGTCCAGCGATGGCCGGCTGACGTTGTCGGTGCCCATCCAGTTCAAGCGACGCGCCGGGCGCAAGCAGGTCACGCTGCCAAATGGTGAGGCCGGCAAGCCGCGACCATGGGACACGGCCGCCACGGCGCTGCAACTTGCTCTGGCCAGGGGCCATCGCTGGTTGGCCATGCTGGAGGCCGGCGAGGTGAAATCGCTCAAGGAGATCGCTGAACGCGAGGGCGTTGACAACAGCTACGTGAGCCGCATGGTCAACCTGACCGCGCTGGCACCGGACATCGTGGATGCCATCCTGCAGAACACGCTGCCGGACCACCTGACGCTATTCGATTTAGCGGTGGATCCGCCGGCGTCGTGGGAGGAGCAGCGGCGACGGGTTGGGCATCACTGATCGCATGCGTCGGGCCGAAGCAGGCTAGCATTCCGGAAGGCCAAAGCCTTCGCATGTGGCCGTCGGCTTTAAGCGGGAGCTGACGTTCGATTTGCGACGGCCAACTCACGATCTCGGCCACAGGCGGACATTCCCTGAACCTCTGCGAGGGTCAGTTTTTGGCAGAAAACAGTCTCACAGCTTTGTACAGCCTACACCGGAAAAGGGCCCTCAGTTGCGTGCGGGTTACTCCGTGTTGGATGCGGCTCTCAGCCACAGCCATGCGCGCGGCATGGCTCTGCCTCTGTGGGACTTCTCAGTGGTTATTGCAGGTCCCAGCAGCAAGCTCGTGCGAAAAACACCCGTTGCATCAGCCTCCGAGCAAACCTTGAATGATGTCCACGATCAGATTGTTTTGCTGTTGCACCAGCACGATGTCGCCGCCGATGCGGGCATAGCGGTAACCGTAAGGGGCAGGCGGTAGTTGCACGATCACTGGCTGAGGCACCGCATACACCGTTACGCCTCGTGGAACTGGCTCGCCAACCACCCAGTTGCGCGCCTGACCCGGGGGCATACAGCCATTGTTCTTTTTAGCCAAACCCGGTGGGCATTTTTTGCCGTTGGAGTAGTTTTGTACGTAGTACTCGCGGACTAAAGTGCGCTGCTGGTCATTGAAGTAG
>JBKJKI010000085.1:0-2918 GCA_046597475.1 Polaromonas sp.
GGCGGTCGACGCCTGCCCTGCATTGGCCTGCAATGCCGCGACCCGCGCCTGGGCCGCCTTGTAGTCAAGCTCGGCCTGATCGAGCGCGGCCTTGCTGATGAATTTTTGCGCGAACAATTGCTTGTTGCGCTCGTAGCTGCGCTGGGCATTGCTCAGCCCGGCCTGCGCCTCGGCCAGCTGGCTCTGGCTGCCCGACACCACCTGCTCGGCGGCGCGCGGGTCGATGCGCGCCAGCACCTGGCCGGCCTTCACGCTGTCGCCCACCCTGACCTTGAGCTCGACAATCTGGCCGGCGATCTGCGCGGCCAGCGTCGACTGGCGGACGGCTTCGACCACGCCCTCGGCGCTGATGACGTCGGCCACCTCGCGGTAGGCCACCACATGCACGGCCAGGGGCGCTGCCGCTGCGGCCGGGCCCGCCGCGCTGGCCAGCACGGGCCACAGGCTTAGCGCCGGCAAGGCAACTGCCAGCAGCGCGGCAGTGCGCAGTGGCGAACGGGCAGCGGCGTGGCGCAGGCGGCTTCGCAGGCGCATTATTTGCCCTGCAGCCTGCAGGTGCGGATGCCAAAGGGCAGATAGGCCGGGCACCAGCCGATGAGACCGGTCAGCAGCGGCGCGCGGCTGGGTGCTCGCGCCTTGGGCGTCAGGGCGCGGGGCAATAGAGGCCATAGAGTGTCTTGAGTACCGAAACCACGCGCTCGTCGCAGAGCTGGTAGAAGATTTTTTTACCCTCGCGCCGGGTCGAAACAATCTCCTCGGCCCGCAAGACGCCCAGCTGCTGCGACAGCGTGGGCTGACGAATCCCGAGCAGTTCTTCGAGGTCGCTGACGCAGGCCTCGCCCTGCGTCAGCTGGCACAGCAGCAGCAGCCGGTCTTCGTTGGCGAGCACGCGCAACATGGCGGTTGCCCGGCCGGCCGCTTCGCGCATTTCCCCGACGTCGAGTTCTGAAGTGCTCATGTGAATTAACTTTCTTGCTGAATCAATACGGTTTATCTTAAAACAATATATATTTTTATACAATATTAATTCATTAATTAATTCACGACAACGCTCTGGCCCGGTTTCCCACCCTGAAGCGGCCAGAAAAGCGGCGCGGCCCGTGAGGCCGGCGCGCGTCGCCTAGCGAAACACCAGCACCGGCTTGTCGGTGTGGACCAGCACCTTCTGGGTCTCGCTGCCCAGCAGGAAGCCCTTGACGCCCTTCCTGCCGTGCGAAGCCATGGCGATCAGGTCGCAGCCGCGCTCCTCGGCCGTGCGGATGATGGCTTCGTAGGGGTGGTCGCTCACGACCGCCACTGTCTCGCAGGTCACGCTCGAGGCTTGCGCCTCGCGCTCTACCTGCGCCAGAAAATCGGCGGCATGGCGCTCGCTGTCTTCCTGGAACTGGTCCTCGGTGTCTTCCAGCATTTCCGTGCTGAAGGTGATCGCATGGAATTCAGGGCTCACATGCACGCCAGTCACCCGGGCGCCAAGCACCTTGGCCAGCGCCACGCCTTGTTGAATCGCCGCCCTGGACAGGGCGGAACCGTCGGTCGGCAGCAAAAGATGCTTGAACATGATGTTCTCCTTGAGGTGAATCGCCCGGCGCGGCCGGGGCTTTTGAAGCCGGACAGTTCAGTCTAGGCTTGCCGCGGCGGCAAGCCTTGATCAACGTCAAGAGAAACCGTTCAGCAAGTGGCCATCCGGGGCGTTCCAGGCATATTTTCCAGTAAATTTGCCTCAAGCCCAATGAATACGGTCATAGTTTGCTATTTAAACAATAGTAACCAGCAGGCGCTTGAGCAGCCCATCACCGGGTCAAAGCGCCGGTCGTAAGGCGGATAAAACAGGTCGTCGCGCGGTCAGGTTTGCGCAGCCACTTCTTTCTCTTTCAAATACAGCATCCATGACTCGTATCCTCCCTTGAGCGGGCGAACCGAAGTAAAACCCAGCTTCTTCAGGCGCTGTGCCGCATGCACCGCCGTGGCATCTTCCGGGCAGGCACACAGGGTCACGATGTCATGGTGCTTGGGCCAATGGCTGACCCGCTGGGCCAGGTCGTCCAGGCTGGCTTGCGTAAAGCCGGCAAGAGGCTCTGTCTGGACCCTCTGCGCGGCGCCACGAAAGTCGAGCAGCAAGAGCGGTGCGTCCGCGCTCAATGCTTGCGCAAGTTCCACCGGGGTGATGCGGGGAATTGCCGACAACTTTTTAAAGCCATGCCTGCGCCATAGTTTCCAGGCCAGCATGATGACCAGGCTCAAGGCAATCACCGCGATGACCATGGTCCCATGGTCGCTCAGCGCGGCTATGGCGATGTTGACTTGGTCGCGCAGCAGCAATCCGGCGAGAATGGCCACGCCTGCCCACAGGGCGGCGCCAAGTCCGGCCGCCACCAGGAAGCTCGGCATCGACATGCGCAGCGAGCCAGCGATCGGTGGCGCCACCGTGGAGAAGCCGGGAACGAACTTGGCGATCAGCAGCGACCACACCCCCCAGCGGACAAAGCGCGACTCCGTATCGGAAACGCAAGAGCCGGGGTTAATCGACAGCCTGCACAGACCGGAAAGAACCCGGTAGCCGAATGCACGCCCGGCCAGATACCAGACGCAGTCCGCGATTAACGAGGCCAATGTCGCCACGGCGAGCAACTGCAGCGCCTGACCGGAAGACAGGGCGAGGCTGCCCGCAATCAGCAGCGTCGGCATCACCGGGACGGGCAGACCCAGCTGCTGCAGCAATACATTCACAAAGACAACCCAGTTGGCGTCGCGTTGAATGGCTTCTGTGATTGCGGAAATATCCATGAGGGGGATTTTCCTCCGGAATCATTTGCGCAAGGCGCGCCATTCTCCAAGCTCAGCCCTAGATCAGCCTTTTCAGCAAGCCCATGATCCGCTCAAACCGCTTGCCGTAGGGCGGATAGAACAGATCCCCGCGC
>JBKJKI010000090.1:0-5490 GCA_046597475.1 Polaromonas sp.
TCCTGGTGGACGCCATGAAGCGCGCCAACTCGGCAGACCCCGCCGTCTACCTGCCCTTCATCGGCAAGACCAAGTACAAGGGTGTCACGGCCAACATCGAGTTCACCGCCAATGGCGAGCTGACCAAGCCGGCCGTGACGCTGTATACCTACAAAGACAACGTGCGGTCTGCGCTGAACTGACCCCCGCCGCAGTGACAGCAGGACTGGCTGCTCGGGCAGGGGCCAGCCCATGTCTTCCCCTGCCTTGGCCGCCTGCGCCAGGGCGCTGAGTGGCGGCCCACAGCAGGGCCTCTGTCAAAATAGGCTTGCACCAAGCCTGATCAATGACCGATACCCTGCTTTTCGACACCGCTCTCCCCCCGCTATTCCCCCCCCATTCCACCAAGCCTCCGGAAGCGCACCCAGACATCCTGCTGGGACCGGTCCGGCCTGAGCTGATTCGGCCGGAGGTTCTGGCCGATTTGCTGGAGGCCACCGCGGCGCGGCTACCGCAAAAAGCGGCATTGATCTTCGGTGACCGGCAACTGAGCTATGGCGAACTGAATTCCCAGGCCGACCAGGCGGCCTCGCACCTGATCAAGGCCGGTGTGAAGCCGGGGCAGATCGTCGGCCTGTGCTTGCCGCGCGGTATCGAGCTGCTGGTCATGCAGGCGGCCATTGCCAAGACCGGTGCCGCCTGGCTGCCTTTTGACGCGGACACACCGGTCGAGCGGATTGCGGTCTGCCTGGACGATGCCAAGGCGCCGGGCATCGTCAGCTGCGCCGGATTCGCGCCACGCCTTGCCGGCTGCGCCCGCCGGGTATGGACGGCCGAGGCACTGGCGACGCCGGCAGGATGGGCTGATGCAGCGCCGCAGCGGCGCCAGGGCGCCTTGCCGTCCGACCCGGCTTACGTCATTTACACCTCCGGCTCGACCGGCAAGCCCAAGGGCATAGCCATCAGCCAGGGCAGCATCTGCCACTTCCTGCGCAGCGAGAACGCGCTGCTCGGCATACAGGACAGCGACCGCGTCTACCAGGGCTTCTCGGTCGCCTTCGACATGTCTTTCGAGGAAATCTGGATCAGCTACCTGTCCGGCGCAACGCTGTGGATTGCGCCCCGGGAGGTGGCCTCCGACCCTGAAGCGCTGCCGCGCGCGCTGGAGGACAACCACGTCACCGTGCTGCATGCCGTGCCGACGCTGCTGGCGCTCTTCAGCCAGGATGTGCCCGGCCTGCGGCTGATCAACCTGGGCGGCGAGATGTGCCCGCAGGCCCTGGTGGCCCGATGGGCAAGGCCGGGACGCCAGGTGTTCAACACCTACGGCCCTACCGAAACCACGGTCTCGGCCAGCCTGGCCGAGTTGCATGCCGACGAGCCGGTGACCATAGGCCGGCCGCTGCCCAACTACGGCCTGCTGGTCATAGGGACTGACACCGACGCCGGACTTTCGCTGCTGCCACGCGGCGAAGTGGGCGAGCTGTGCATCACCGGCCCGGGCGTGGCGCAGGGCTACTTGGGGCGCGCCGACCTGAGCGCCGAAAAATTCCTCGCCAACCCCTGGGCAAGCCATGCCGGCCAGAGCCGGCTTTACCGCACCGGCGACCTGGCCCGCATCGACCCTGACGGCCGCGTGCATTGCCTGGGCCGCACCGACGACCAGGTGAAGATTCGCGGTTTCCGGGTCGAACTCGGCGAGATCGAAGCCGTGCTGGCCAGGCAGCCCGGCGTCGGCACGGCCGCCGTCGTGCTGCGCCAGCAGGGCGGCCTCGACCAGCTGATTGCCTTCATCGTTGCCGAAACTGGCCAGACCCTCACGCCTGCCCTGCTGCGCGGCGCACTTGGCGCGTCGCTGCCAACGTACATGGTGCCCGGCTTCTTTGAAATGCTGGACCAGATGCCGCGCCTGACCTCGGGCAAGACAGACCGCAACACCCTGAAGGCGCGTCCGCTGGCGCTGCCGCCGCCGGGCGCCGCGGACTCCGACACCCCCGAAACGCCAGCCGAAGAAGTGCTGTTTGCCGCCCTGGCAACGCTATTCCCAGGCCAGCCGATTCGCCGCGACGCCGACTTTTTTTCGGACCTGGGCGGCCATTCACTGTTCGCGGCCCGGCTGGCGTCTGCGCTGCGCGCCGATGCGCGCTTTGCGCATGTCACCGTGCGCGACATCTACGAGAACCGCAACGTCGGGCGAATCGCCGACGTGCTCGCGCAGGCACACGAAGCCGCGCCGCCGGTCGACACCCGCTGGACGCCGCCCTCCGCGCTCAGGCGCTGGCTGTGCGGCGCGGCGCAGGCGGCGGCCATACCCGGCCTGGTCACGCTGCGCATGGGCCAGTGGCTGGCGCCGTTTTTCACCTACCACTTCTTCACCGGCGACCCGGGCGACTCGGTGGCGCGCGCCATTGCCATCTCGACCGGCGCCTTCCTGATCGCGACGCTGCTTGAATTCGTGCTGGCGATAGCCGGCAAGTGGCTGATCGCGGGCCGTCTCAAGCCCGGCCGCTATCCGCTGTGGGGCCTGACTTATTACCGCTGGTGGCTGACCGACCGCCTGGTCGAGTCGGCGCCGACCTATCTGCTCAGCGGATCGTCGCTCTACACCTGGTGGCTGCGCGCGCTGGGGGCGCGAATAGGGCGCGATGTGATGATCGGTTCGATCACCCTGCGCGCGCCCGACTTGCTGTTGATCGGCGACGGCGCCAGCATTGGCAACGCGGTCAACTTCGAGAATGCGCGCGTCGAACACGGCATGCTGCACCTCGGCGCCATCGCCATTGGCAGCGATGCCGGCGTCGGCTCCTATGCCATCCTGGAGGGCAACACGGCGATTGGCGCGTTCGGCCATCTGGAAGGCCAGTCAGCGCTGAGCGACGGCATGAGCGTGCCGGCCGGGCGCAGCTGGAGCGGTTCGCCGGCGCGCGATGTCGGCGCTTTCGACCGGGCGTCCAACCGGGCGCGGCCGCCGGTCTCGCGGACGCGGCAGGCCGGCGAGGCGCTGTTCTTCCTGTGCGGCGCACTGCTCATCACCATGCTGTTTTTCATGCCGGTGTTCCCGAGTTTCGTGCTCATCGACTGGGTCGACAATGTCGACCGCTTCCCGTGGCTGCAGAGCAGCGATCTGCGCTTTCAGCTGGCCAAGTACTTCGTGCTGGCCTTCCCCGCCACCGCCGTGCTGATCGTCCTGACCGCGCTGCTGTCGGCGGCCATCCGCTGGGGCGTACTGCCGCGCATGAAGCCGGGCAGCTGGCCGGTACACAGCAACAAATACTGCGCCAAATGGCTGGTCAACCAGACCCAGGAATCCAGCCTGCACGTGCTGCACGGCGTCTATGCGACGGTGTATGCGCCCTGGTGGTACCGGCTGCTGGGCGCCAAGGTCGGGCGCGGCGCGGAAATCTCGACCGCGCTGGGCCTGGTGCCCGACATGCTGACGCTGGGCGAAGACACCTTCATTGCCGATGCGGTGATGCTGGGCGACGAGAAGATAGACGGCGGCTGGATGACGATGAAGCCGACGGTCATCTCGCGCCGCAGCTTTGTGGGCAACGGCGCCTACATTCCCGACGGCACGACGCTGCCCGAGAACGTGTTGATCGGCGTGCATTCGACCGTACCGGCCAACGAGGCGATGCGCAACGGCGACACCTGGCTGGGCTCGCCGCCGATCAACCTGCCGGCGCGCGAAGAAGTGCGCGGCTTTGCCGAGCACCTGACCTTCAGGCCGTCGCCGCTGCGCCGATTAGGGCGCGGCCTGGTCGAGGCGTTTCGCATCATTGCGCCGCATGCCGTGGTCATTGCCGTGGGCTACACCGTGGTGCTCAACGTGATGCCGCTGGCCGGCGACGGGCGCTGGGGCGAAGTGCTGAGCTACCTGTCGGTGGCCGGCCTGATCTACGGCGTGGGCACCTTTGCTTTTGTCGCGGCCTTCAAATGGCTGCTGCTGCGCCGCTACAAAAAATGCAGCGTACCGATGTGGACGCCCTTTGTCTGGCTGAGCGAGGCGGTGACCAATCTGTATGAAGGCATTGCCGTGCCCAATTTCATGCGTTACCTGCGCGGCACGCCCTGGCTGCCGATCGCGCTCAACCTGCTGGGCAGCCGCATCGGCCGGGGTGTGTACCTGGACACCACCGACATCACCGAATTCGACTGCGTGACGATTGGCGACCACAGCGAGCTCAACGCCCTGGCCTGCCCGCAAACCCATTTGTTCGAAGACCGGATCATGAAGATTGACCATGTCACCATCGGCCGCCGCGTCTACATGGGGCCGCGCAGCGCCGTGCTGTACAGCGCGGTGGTGGGAGACAACGCCAAGCTCGGCGCCTTGACGCTGGTGATGAAGGGCGAGCACATTCCGCCGGCCACCGCCTGGCGCGGCTGCCCGGCAGCGCCAGCGCGCCTGTAAAGCCACTGCTCAGGATGCCTCAAGCGCTGATCGCCGTCCATCCTTGGCCCGCCTCACGCCGCCTGCTGGACACTGCTTCGGGCGTCAGTGCGGAGCTGCTGGTGATCACCGTGTCGACGCCCGATAGCACACTGCGCGACGCGGCCCGGACGCAAGTTCGCGGCGCGCTGCGCGAAGTGCTCGGCCTGCAGCTGGGCTGCACGCCCGAAACGGTCAACTTGCTGTCCGCTCCCGGCCAGGCGCTTCGCGTTGAGCTGCCCGGCCAGGGCATAGCCGGCATCGGCCTGTCAGCCAGCCATGAAGCCGGCCTCTCGGTGGCGGCCATTCGTCAGGGCGGCCCGGTGGGCATTGACATCATGCGGATCGCGCCCGCCTTCGACTGGCAAGCGGTGGCCCGCGACTACCTCGGCCCGCAGGCCTTGCAGCGGATTGCCAGCCAGCCCGAGCCCGAACAGCCGCAGGCCTTTGCCCGCGAATGGACGCGCCTGGAAGCCGGCCTGAAATGCCTGGGGATTGGGCTGCAGGAGTGGAATCCGGCGCTGGCGCAAGCGATTGAAAGCTGCCGTTTGATGGAGCTTGACCTGCCCGCAGGGCTGTGCGGCGCGGTGGCCTGGCGCTGAGCGTCTCGCTCGGCCAGGATCAGCTGGCGGACGGTTCGCAGAACCGGATGCGGTTGCCAAACGGGTCTGCGAGCTGGATCTGGCGGCGCCAGGGGAATTCTTCGATGCCGGGTTTCGCGTACTTGTAGTCCTTCGCCGCCAGTTCGCGCTGCAGCGCATCGATGTCCTCGACCGGCACAAAAATGGTGGCTCCGGGCGTGGCATCGCCATGTTGCTCGCTGAGGTGAAGCGTCAAGTCGGACCGCCTGATCTGCGCATACAGCGGAAAACCCGGCTCGAAGCGATGCCCCCATTGCAGCGTGAAACCCAGGAAGTCAAGGTAAAACTACTGGTTCTTAATCAATTTCACTGTGATTTTTGACTCAGAGGCTGAGAGTTTTTCGAGCGTCGGCGTAGACACCGTGCCCGTTGCTGTTGACGGCGACCGCGCCGACATTCGGACGAATTGCGCCGCCGATGCTCGTGATGAACGCTGAG
>JBKJKI010000170.1:0-4697 GCA_046597475.1 Polaromonas sp.
CGATCACATGGGGGTTGATCTCCAGCACCAGCATCTTGCTGGCCGGCAGGTAGCGGTGGCAGAACTTGGCCAGCGAGCCGCCACCCAGGCCGATCATGCCGATGCGCGCGGGCGCGGGGTGAAAGAGCAAAAAGCCCATCATGGTGCGGGTGTAGTCCACGTCCAGCTGCCAGGGCCTGGCCGTGAGCATGCGGCTTTGCAGCTCACCCAGCGTGAAATGCAGCGACTTGCCCGCGCCGTCGTCCCTGACAAAAGGCCTGACGTACTGCAGCGACAGGAAGTCGCCGGCGCGCGCTGCGTCGGGCTCGCTTTCCGCCGTCATGGCCGGCTGCGGCAGGGGGTTCGGCGGCATGGTGTTGTTCAGATCGACTGCAGGAAAGCCGCTGATTATGGCGCAGCGCCGCGATTCTTGAGGAAAGCGGATCGAATAGGCTGTTTGCCCATATCGTACGGCCATTGTTAGCTATATAAATAATAGCACTCGGCTGCGTGTAGCGGCCGCCAGCCTCAAGGGAAACAGTACTTGAATCGACGCGCTTGCAAATGGTTTCAATGATTGCAAATACATTCGAATACCCTGAATGCGTGACTGCCGCTCCCGGTTGCGGCGGGATCAAGGCGCCAGCTATTGGGTCACGGCCAGCCAGCGGCTTGCAGGGCGGGCCGACTGGCATCAAACTGCTCAAGCCCATCACCGACCCGACGGAGTAGCCATGACATCCACCAGCCCCGAAGAGTTCAAAAATGCCACCCGGCAGGCATGGAGCCATTCCGCCGCTGGCTGGAACAGCCAGACGCCGGCCATTCATGCCTGGCTGGCTGAGGCAACGGCGGCCATGCTGGATGCCGCGCGCATCGAGCAAGGCATGCAGGTGCTCGATATCGCCGCCGGCGCCGGCGACCAGACGCTGGAGATTGCCCGGCGGGTGGGCGCCAAAGGTTATGTCCTGGCCACCGACATTTCAGAAGCCATTTTGCAGTTTGCCAGCGACAACGCCCGGCACGCCGGCCTGCCGCAGGTTGACACGCGGGTGTGCGACGCCGAAGACCTGAAGGTGAGAGAGGCCGATTTTGATGCGGCCGTCTGCCGCCTGGGGCTCATGTTTTGCCTGCTGCCCCTGCAGGCGCTGCGGCAGATGCATCGCGCGCTCAAGCCCGGCCGGCGCGCCGCGGTGCTGGTGTTTTCGGAGCCGCAGCGCAACCCGTGCATAGGCATCTTGCTGTCGACCGCGTTGCAGCACGCGGGGCTTGCGCCGCGCGATCCGTTTCAGCCTGGCAGTCTGCTGAGCCTGGGAAAACCGGGCCTGCTGGAGGACTTGCTCCGCCAGGCCGGCTTTGCCGAGCCGAGCGTCACGCGAATCGCCGCGCCGTTCCGGCTGCCGTCGGCCAGGGACTACCTGGCTTTTGTCCGCGCTTCGGCCTCGCCCATCATCGCGCTGCTGGGCCAGCTGAGCCCGCTCGCGCAGGAGGCGGCGTGGGCCGACATGGAGTCCAGGCTGAGCGCCTTCCAGACGCCGGACGGCTGGGAAGGGCCGAACGAATTGCTGCTGGCCGATGGCGTGCGCCCCGCCTGAGCGGCCCGGTCCGCAGACGCCAGGCCGGTCAATTTTGTAAAATCCGCGTTTGCCCGGTTTCCGGGCCACCGGCCAAGCGCCGGCCCACCCGAGGTCTGAATTGAAGCTTTTTCCCTTGTCTTTCCCTGTTGCCGGCTCACCGGCTTTGCGGCTTGGGCCGTCGCTGCTGCTCGGCTGCATGCTGCTGGCAGCCTCGCCCGCCTGGTCGCAAACCGTGCTGGAAAACGCCGCGCTGCTGGGCATGAGCCGGCAAGATCTGGCGCCTGCCCTGCCCGATGCCCGGCCGGTCAG
Source organism: Polaromonas sp. (assembly GCA_046597475.1). GTDB lineage: Bacteria > Pseudomonadota > Gammaproteobacteria > Burkholderiales > Burkholderiaceae_C > Polaromonas. The sequence continues at coordinate 1,866 of JBKJKI010000170.1, forward strand.
ATCGCCCCGGCGACTTTCATCGGGCGCTGCCGGCCTGCTGCGCGTGGCCGATGCCGTCTGTGAAGGCGAGCACTTCGAGCAGACTCTGTACTTTTCCAGGCAGACGCTTCAGCAGATGGATCTGGTGCTGCGCAACCCGGCTTCCGGCGCGGGCGCGCAAGAGGCCGTGAGCAAGACCCAGGGCTTGCTCATGCAGTCCCTGCGTGCCCAGCTGGGCCCCGAGCTCGCCGCCTTCGGCGCCGCGCCAGGCGCAATGGCGCAAACCGCCTCCTGGGTCAGCGGCGCGGCCGACGTGATGCTGTTTCGCTCGGGCAGGCCAGACCATCCGACGCTGCGCATGGTGATCAGGCAGCGGCAGCTGGTGGACGCCAGCGAGTTGTGAGCCGGCAGACCCTTGCCCCTTGCCCGAGGAACGGCACCGCGTGAATCGGTATCAAAAAAGCCGTTTGTCCAGACTGCAAGGCTGTAGTTTGCTATTTATAGGATAGTTGGCTGGAGTGTCAGTCAGCGGCAGTTGGCTTGAAGAGTCACACCATCGATTTCAGCCCAGGTGGCAGTGATTCGCCCTGCGTTCGGCGTTCGGTGGCTTCGTCCAGCGCCAGCAGAGCGTTCACCCAGGCGGCGGCCACCTCGGCCGGTAGCATCTCGTGGCTGTGTCCGTGAAAGGGCTGGCGCGCGCGAGCGCCGAAAACAAGGCAGGCGCAGCATCGACAATGGGCATATGTCTCATATTCAATCCTGGGGAGAAACGCTGCGGCTGCTGGTAGAACTGATGGGCACTGCCGCCTTTGCCGTGTCGGGCCTGCTGGAAGCTGCGCGCAAACGCCTGGATGCAGTCGGGGTGTGTGTGGTGGCCTTTCTGACGGCATTCGGCGGCGGCACGCTGCGCGACCTGTTGCTGGACCACCGGCCTTTTTTCTGGGTTCAGCATGTCGAACTGCTTTGGGGCGTGATGGCGCTGTGCGTGCTGGCGATGCTGTTCCTGCGCCAGCACCATTTCGAAGTGACTGAAAAAGCCATCCAGTGGCCGGATGCGCTGGGACTGGGTCTGTTTACGGCCACCGGTGTTCACCTGGCGCTGATTGACCGGATGCCGATGTTGGTCGCGGTCCTGATGGGCGTGACGACTGGCGTATTCGGCGGCGTGCTGCGCGACATGGTCTGCAATAAAGTCCCCACGGCATTCCGTGACCACCGGCCTTACGCCGTGTGTGCCTTCGCTGGCGGGTGGGTGTATGCGGGCCTGTGGCTGCTTGACGCCCCGGGCTGGATGGCGTTGGCGGCCTGCGTCCTCGTGACCGCCGGTCTGCGCGTGCTGGCGCTTTGGCGCAACTGGGAACTGCCCGCCTGGCAGGTTTGACACGGTGTAGTCAAGGGCCCGGCCGAACCCTTGATGGCATGGGCTTCAGGACTTGCGCGAGCCCATCACCAGTACGATGGCGCCCAGGGCCACAGCACCCAGACTCAGCCACGGGGGAACGTTCACCGATCTTTTTCGTCACGGTCAACTCCGTGGGGCCGGGTCTGGCGGCAGTCGTGTCCTTGGCGAAACTGGATCCGCCGGTTAAAAATCCAGCCAGGCCGGCCACGATCCAAAATAATGCCGGCAAGGCGTGCTGCGTTCATCGAAATTCTTCTCGCCGGGCTTGTGGGACCCGTTCCTGGCCGCCGCCCAAAAAACCCTGGACGCCCGTCTGCTGGTAGACGCCAGCGGCAGTAAAACGCGGAATTCTTCGCGCGCGGCTTCGGCTCCGGTCGGCGTTCCAGTGAATTTGACTGACGGAAATCTCAGGCCATCAGCTTCAGCCCCGGCGGCAGCGATTCGCCAAGCACGCGGCGCTCCGTGGCCTCGTCCAGCTCCACCTTTTGCCGCAGCATGGCGCTCCAGACCGGCGGCGCATGGATGGCGGCCAGGCGCGCGATGACCAGCTCGCGCAGCATCAGCGGCAGGTCGCGCGTGCGGTCGTCGGTCACGCGCGCTAGGTGAACGGCGGCAAAGGCGGCCGGCTCGATGCGCTTCCAGTCCAGCGCCAGCAGGGCGTTCACCCAGGCCGCCGCCGCCTCGGCCGGCACCACGTCGTGGCTGTGGCCGTGAACCGGCTGGCGCGCGCCCAGGCGGCCCAGCGCCCACAGGTGCAGGCTGGTGTCTGCCAGGGCGCTGTCGCTCTGCGCTGCCTTGGCGGCCAGCTTTTGCGCGCGCTGCAGCAGCCACTGGCCAATCTCCTGCTTGTAGGCTGGCGGGATGTGCTCCAGCGAGGCGCCCAGGCGCAGCATGTCGCCCAGGCTGCCCTTGACCGGCGGTGCCGAGCGCCCGTCGTCCGACCCGGCATCGTCGGCACTGGCGTCGCCGCTTTCGTTGATGTGCAGGTTCAGGGCAAAGTCGTCGAGCAGGCGCAGTTGTTCGGGCCCGGCCAGCCCGCCCGCCACGCGCCGCCACAGCGTCCACCATTCGGCGCCCACCTGCTTGTCGCCCGGGTATTGCACGCCGGGCGCGAACTGGCCCCAGAGCTGCTGCACCCGCCATTCGTCCAGCGGGTCGCCAAAACCGGGGCGCAGGCAAAAGCCGGCCAGGTTGAGCCAGATCCGTTCATGTTCGGCGCTGCGCCGCCGGCCGCGCGCGCGCAGCCACAGGGCATCGAAAAGCTGGCGCAGCAGCGGCGTCGGCCATTGCGCCCGGTCGCCGAGCAGGCGTTCGAGTTGCGCGCGCAGCTGCGTCACTTCCCGGGGTTTCACCGCCTGCTTGTTGCTGCCGAAAATCCGGTCCAGCAGGGCGATGGCCTCGCCCATGCGGCCCGCCTGCCGCCGCTCTTCGGCGCTGCGGCCGTCGGCCTG
>JBKJKI010000178.1:0-4455 GCA_046597475.1 Polaromonas sp.
TGGCGGGACGGCTGAGATGGTTACACCAAACCCGCGAACTTGAATCGGGTCATGCCGACGTAAGAAGAGCTGTCAGGAAGGGTTTGCAGCCCCGCCATCACGACTTTCGGAGCGCCCTGCCAAAGCAGACTCTTGAAGGAATGACGACCATGGATGCCCCTGACACCGCAACGACCGCAGCCCCCACTCTACAAGCGCTCACCGCCCGTATCGTTGACGGCGTGCTCGCCTTCATGGCCCAGGACGGCGCGAGCGATGAGGCCTTCAATCAACAGGCTTTGCTGCTGTTTGCCCACCAGTTTGCGCACAACGCACCCTTCCAGCGCTTTTGCCGGCAGCGCGGCAAGACGCCGCGCACGGTCAGGTCCTGGCGTGACATCCCGGCCGTTCCCATCAGCGCCTTCAAGGCGCTGAGCCTGACGAGCCAGCCGCCGACCAGCACCGACCGCGTGTTCATGACCAGCGGCACCACGCAGGGCGATTTGAAAGGCAAGCATCATCACCCGACGCTGGCGGTGTACGACGCATCGATGCGTGCCAACTTCGGCCGGCGCTTCATGCAGGGCCGGGACAGCATCGCCATGGGCATCCTGTTTCCGACCGAAGAAGTGATGCCGAACTCATCGTTGGCGCACTACCTGGCGCTGGCGCTGCAGACCTTTGGCGCGGACGGCAGCCGCTACTTCATGGGCCCCGCCGGGCTGGACACGGCGGGCCTGTGCGCGGCGCTGGCGCAGGCCGAAGCCACCGGCCAGCCCTATGCGCTGCTGGGCGCGTCCTACAGCCTGGTCCACCTGATGGACGCGCTGGCGCAGCAGGGGCGAAAGTTTGTCCTGCCGGCGGGCAGCCGGGTGCTGGACACAGGCGGCTTCAAGGGCCAGTCGCGCGAGATTCCCATGGCGCAGTTCTATGCGCAGCTGACGGCGCTGCTGGGCGTGGCGCCCGGCCAGTGCATCAATATGTACGGCATGACCGAGCTCAGCACGCAGTTCTACGACGATGGCAATGCGCTGCTGCCGGCCGTCAAGTCGGGCCCGCACTGGATACGCTCCCGGCTGGTCAACCCCCTGAGCGGCGAGGAAGTGGCGCACGGCGAGCGGGGCGTGCTGGCGCACTGCGACCTCGCCAACTTCAATTCAGTGACCACCATACTCACGGAGGACGTGGGCGTGGCGGTGGAAGGCGGCTTTTTGCTGCTCGGGCGCGCCGAGGGCACGCAGGCCAAGGGCTGCTCGCTGGCGGTGGAAGAGTTTTTGCAGGCCGCCCGGGCATGACGACGCTGCACGCCGTGGCCGGCTACCTGCCGGGCTTGCGCGCCGAGGACGTGGCGTGGCAGACGCTGCATTTCGGAAAGGACGGCAGTCATGGCGAGCGCCTGGAAGTGGCCGTTCCGGTCCTGAGCCCGGCGCAATGGGTGGCGCTGGCCGAGCGCGTCAAGCAGGGCAGCCGTGCCTACCTCAAGACGCGGACGGTATCGCAGATCGTGGCGCTGGTGGATCGCGCCATCGCGCGCCTGCTGGACCGCAGCGACCCCTGGCGCCAGCAGGCCGACAGGCTGCTGCCGCTGGTCACCGGATACGACGCCGAGATGGTGCGGCTGGGGCTGACCAGCTATCTGAAGACCTTTCGCCAGCCGCAGCTGCAGCGCTTCCTGGCCGAGGATTTCGCCAATCCCAAGCTGCTCGATGAATTCCAGCCGCGCCCCAAAGGCGGCTTTGCCAAGGCGCTGGGGCCGGAGCTGCTGGTCCATGTCTGGGCCGGCAATGTGCCTGGCCTGCCGGTGTGGAGTTTGATCTCTGGCCTGCTGGTCAAGGCCGGCAGCATAGGCAAGCTGCCCAGCGCCGAGCCGCTGTTTGCCGGCTGGTTCGCCCGCCTGCTGGTGGAGCTGGACCCGGCCCTGGCCGATTGCCTGGCGGTGGGCTGGTGGAGGGGCGGCGATGCGCCGCTGGAGCAGGCGCTTTTTGAGCAGGCGGACCTGGTGCTGGCCTATGGCGGCAATGTCGCGCTGCAGGCGCTGCGCGCGCAGGTGCCCATCACCACGCGCTTTCTGGGCTATGGCCACAAGCTCGGTTTTGGCATGGTGGCGCGCGCCGCGCTGGATGCGCGCAAGGCTTCGGCCACGGCGCAGCAGGCCGCGAGCGACGTGGTGCGCTATGACCAGCAGGGCTGCTACTCGCCGCAGCTGTTTTACGTCGAGCGCGGCGGCAAGGTCTCGCCGCAGGCATTCGCCCAATACCTGGCGCAAGCCATTGCGAGTCTTGAGCACAGGTTTCCCCGCCGCGCGCTGCCGCTGGACGAGGCCACCGAGGTGGCGCGCTGGCACCAGGCGCAGGAGCTCAGGCTGATGACGCAGCCCGGCGCCAGCCTGATCGGCGAATCAGATGCGCCCTGGCGCGTGGCCTTTGCCGATGCGGCGCAGGGGCTGGAGCCCAGCGCGCTCAATCGCACCGTGCTGGTGGTGGCGGTGGACCAGCTCGCCCAGGTGCTTCCCGAGATTGCCCGCAGCCGCGCCTATCTGCAGACCGTGGGCTTGGCGGCCGCGCCCGCCGAGCTGTTCGCCCTGGCCGAACAGTTGGGACAGGCCGGCGTGACCCGCATCTGCGCGCTGGGCGCCATGACCTCGCCCGAGCCCGGCTGGCACCACGACGGACGCTTCAACCTGCTGGACCTGGTCCAGATGGTCGAGATTGAACAGTCGGCCGAGCTTGCCGCTGAAGGCTTCGCACCTTATGTCGATTAAGGCCCTGGACCGCACGGGATGCCGGCCATGAGTTTTCTGGACATGGCGCAGGTGAGCTACACCTATCCGGGCTGGCCCGCCGTGGTGGACAGTGTGGACTGGCGCATCGAGCAGGGCGAGTTTCACTGCCTGGTGGGCCGCAGCGGCTGCGGCAAGACCACGCTGCTCAAGCTGGCGGCGGGCCTGTTGCGGCCGGATGCCGGACAGATCAGCGTGGACGGGCAGGCGCTGTGCAAGCCGGGTAGCCAGCTGGGCTTTGTCTTCCAGGCGCCGACCTTGTTGGAATGGAAGACGGTGATGGACAACGTGTTGCTGCCGGTCACCTTGCAACGCAAACCCCTGCCGGCCGATCGGACGCGTGCCGACGAGCTGCTGTCCCTCATGGGGCTGTCCGGTTTTGGCGAACGGTTTCCGACCGAACTGTCGGGTGGCCAGCAAAGCCGGGTGGCCATCGCCCGTGCGCTGCTGCTGGCGCCTTCGCTCTTGCTGCTGGACGAGCCTTTCGCCGCCCTGGACGCGATCACGCGTGAAGAGCTGCAGGACGACCTCCTGAGCATCTGCCGCCTGGCACACACCACGGTATTTTTCGTGACGCATGACATCACCGAAGCGGTCTACCTGGCCGACCGGGTGGCCGTGATGAGCGAGGGGAAAATCACCGAAGACCTGCCGGTTGATCTCCCCTGGCCGCGTCATCACGACCTGCGCTACGGCGCGGCCTTCAACACCCTGTGCGCCCGGGTGCGCCATGCGATGGATGGGCTGGTGTCATGTTGAGTCAGCGCCTGAGTCGTCTGGCGAGCGGGGCGCTGTTTGTCGCCCTGGTGCTGGCCTGGGAACTGCTGGCGCGCGGCTCCCGCCTGTCGGCCCTGGTGTTGCCGGCCCCGTCGGTGATCTGGGATGCCTTGTGGACCGGCCTTCGCAGCGGTTATTTCTGGCCACACCTGCTCCACACCGGCAGCGAGTTGTTGCTCGGTCTGGCCATCGGGACTGCCGCAGGTTTGCTGGGCGGCATCGTGATGGGTGAGTCGGCCTTTCTGCGGCGCCTGCTGTTTCCCTATGTGGTGGTGAGCCAGGTGGTGCCCAAGCTGGCGCTGGCACCGCTGTTCATCGTCTGGTTTGGCTTTGGCATGACCTCGACCGTGGTGATCACGGCGCTGATCTGCTTCTTTCCCCTGATGGAAAACATGCTCACCGGCCTGCAGCAGGTGGACCCGCGCAAACTGGAGCTGTTTCGCATGCTGGGCGCCACCCGCCTGCAAACCCTGCTGCGCCTGAAGATTCCTTCGGGCCTGCCGGTCATCCTGGCCGGCTTTCGCGTGGCGGTGGTGCTGGCCCTCGTGGGCGCGGTGGTGGGCGAATTTATTGGCGGCAGCAAAGGTCTGGGTGCGCTGATCATTGCCTCGCAGGGAATGATGGACACACCCCTGATGTTTGCCGTGCTGCTGCTCATCACCGTGCTGGGTTTGCTCGTTTATCAATTGGCCATCGGCCTGGAGCGGTTGCTGCTCTGGCCTCATTTAAAAAATCAGACAAGGACTCAAACATGAAGCGCAGTAACACGCGGTTCGAATCCACTCAAGAACGAGAGGCGCCCAGCGCGGCCGTCATGCGCGCGTGCGCCGGCGCAGCTCGTGCGACGGGGTGTGCGCCGCGGGCTGCGCGCTTCGGAGCGGTCGCAAATCGTGGTCCGCATCGCCCCCGTCGAGGGCTCG
>JBKJKI010000250.1:0-5589 GCA_046597475.1 Polaromonas sp.
CTTCACGGTCGATGAAATCGACTACCTCGACAGCAAAGCCGAGTCAGAGGGCCGCCGGGCCCGTGATGGAAGCGCAGGGCAGCCCGCAGCTCCCGGCCATCCAGCCCGCAGCCACAGGGCCCGCAGCGAACGCCAGCCGACGCACGCCTGAGCACTGAGCCGGGCGGAGCCTATCCGCCCGGCTCAGTGCCGACACATCCGTAATTCCCTTTCATTCTTCTGGAGCATTCACCATGAACACCGTCCAAACTTCCCGCCCCCAGCTGGCCGCTCGTTTCGGCCAGAACACCTTTGTGGTCCGCAGCGAAACCCCGCTGGCCGAGGATCAGATGCGACTGGCCGCGCCGTCCATCTTTGCCGAAGGCAAACACGGCAGCCGCTCCGAGCGCTACACCTATATCCCCACCATTGAGGTGCTGCGCAGTCTGCGCCAGGAAGGTTTCGAGCCCTTCATGGTGTGCCAGAGCAAAAGCCGCATCGAAGGCAAGACCGAGTTCACCAAACACATGATCCGCATGCGACACGGGGGCCAGGTGAGCACCCGGCCCGAGGCCAACGAGATCATCCTGATCAACAGTCACGATGGCACCAGCAGCTACCAGATCCTTGCGGGTGTGTACCGCCTATGTCCTGCGGTACATAAGCGGAACTATGTCCTGCGCCGAACTATGTTCCGCTGCGGCTCCACCGCATAGCAGCACCGGGCCTGCTGGCTGATTGGGCCGAACATAGCCATCCTTCTTGCTGGGCATCCCGCCCGCAAGGAGAACATCGTGGAACCAACCCTCGACGGCGCAATGGCACTCGCCCGGAGTGCGACAGGACCGTTGTCGCCGCATCTTGAAGCATTCGTCACCGCATTGATCAATCGGCAGTACGCTGTCAATAGCGTGCGATCCAAGGCGTGGCACGCTTGCGCGTTCGACACCTGGCTCGCCGAGCACAACATCAGCCTGACAGAACTCGTTGATGCGCACATCGATCAGTTCCACTATCGCAGCTACCGACCTCGCAGCGATTGCCGGGCGGCACCACGGCGTCACGAGGCCCCAGCACTTTGCCAATTGCTCCGTTATCTGCGTGAGCAAGGCCTGTGTTCGCCGAGACCCACCACATCGGTTCCAGCTGACGAACTGCTGTTCGATTTCACCCGATTCCTGGTTCACGACCGAGGGCTCGCCATAGGCACGATCCGCTACTACTGTAGCGGCGCGAGGGGCATTCTTCTCCATCGCTTCGGCTCTGGGAAGGTCGATCTCCGATCCTTGCATGCTGCGGATGTCATCAGCTTCGTGCGAGAGCAATCTCGTCGGCTGCGGCCACGCGGCTTGAGGCAGGTCATCACTGCGCTGCGCGCATTTCTGCGGTATGCCCAATACCGTGGCGAGATCGACGCATCACTGATTGACGCCGTGCCTGCGGTGGCAGCATGGAGCACCACGCCGCCATTGCCCCGAGCGATATCGCCTGAACACGCGCGCCGTGTCATCGACAGTTGTGACCCCAGCACTCCTGTGGGGCTTCGTGATCGCGCCATCCTTCTGTTGCTGGCCCGACTCGGCCTGCGCGGCGGCGAGGTCATCACCTTGCTGCTGGAAGATATCGATTGGGATGCCAGTCGCCTGCGCGTGCGCGGCAAGAACGGTCGCGAGTGTCTGATGCCCATGCCGACCGACGTCGGTGAGGCCATCGCGATGTACTTGCAGGCGGGGCGGCCGCAGAGTGCCGACCGGCGTCTGTTCCTGCGCACCCGTGCGCCGATCCGAGGTCTGCAGCATGGCTCGGACGGTATCGGCTCGATCGTGCGCAATGCGCTGAACCGCGCCGGCATCGACGCTCCATACAAGGGATCGCACCAGTTCCGCCACGCTTTGGCCGTGCGCATGCTCAAGAGTGGAGCGTCCATTCCGGAGATCGGCGAGGTTCTTCGCCATCGCTGCCCGATCGCCACGTCGATCTATGCCAAGGTCGATGTCGCCTCCCTGCGCAGCCTCGCAATGCCGTGGCCAGGAGGTGTAGCATGAACACACTGCGTGAGGAACTGGCCGAGTATCTCCAACTCCGGCGCAGCCTGGGTTTCAAGCTGCACGATGCCGGATTGCAATTGCCGCGCTTCGTTGCCTTTCTGGAGCAGCGCGGAAGTACCTACATCACCACCGAGCATGCAATGGCATGGGCCCAACATGCCACATCCGGGCAGCCTGCCGAGTGGGCGAAGCGGCTGGGCTTCGTCCGTGGTTTCGCACGTCACCGCCGTGCCACCGATGCACGCACCGAGGTTCCACCGCCAGGACTCCTGCCGCACCGGTCCACTCGGGCACGGCCCTACCTATTTACGGACGATGAGATTGACCGGCTTCTCGCGGCCGCGCTGAAGCTCCGCACAAACTGGCATTCGACTCCGTTACGGCCTTGGGTGTTCTACTGCCTGTTGGGTCTTCTGAGCACGACAGGCATGCGCGTTTCCGAAGCGTTGAACCTGCGCGTCACCGACGTCGACCTCGACCAGGCACTGCTGACCATCCGAGGCGCCAAGCTGGGCAAGACACGGATCGTGCCATTGCATGCCTCCACCATGCAGGTGCTGGCGGACTACCTGAAGCGGCGCGCGGCGTTCTTCGGGCCAGCGATCTCGCCCTACGTCTTCGTCTCCGGCAGAGGCAACCGGCTCGACCAAGGGCACCTGCACCGGACCTTCTATGCACTGTCTCGCCAGATCGGACTGCGCGGCGCCCAAGCCAGCCAGGGACCACGCATCCATGACCTGCGGCATCGTTTCGCCGTTCGGGTTCTCACGCAGTGGTATCAGGCCGGAGAGGATGCAGCGCGGCGGCTGCCGATCCTATCGGCCTATCTCGGTCACGCCCGCGTGCAGGACACGTATTGGTACTTCAGTGCATGGCCGGAGTTGATGAGCGAGGCCATGGCACGGCTGGAGCGCCGCTGGGGAGGTGCGGAATGAACACGCCATCCCGTTTTCCCGCGCTGCTGGAGCGATTCTTCACGCAGCGCCTGATGCAGCAGCGCCAGGCCAGTGCCCACACGATCGCTTCGTACCGCGACACTTTCAAGATGCTGCTGCAGTTCGCGTACAAACGCCTGCGCAAACCGCCGTCGTCGCTCTCGCTGCAGGATATCGATGCTCCGCTGGTCACAGCCTTTCTCGATGACCTGGAGACGACACGTGGCATCACGGCGCGCACGCGCAACCTCCGGCTGACAGCGGTGCATTCGTTCTTTCGGTTCGCCTCCTACGAAGCGCCGGATCATGCCGCGCAGATCGAACGTGTGTTGGCCATCCCGGCCAAGAAGTTCGGCCGCGCACTGGTTCCGTTTCTGAATCGGCCAGAGGTTGATGCCCTGCTGGCCGCCCCGGATCCGCATACTTGGTCCGGTCGTCGCGACCACGCGTTAATGCTGCTGGCCGTACAGACGGGGCTGCGGCTGTCGGAATTGACCGGCCTGCGCCGAGACGATGTGAACCTGGGAACGGGCTCCCATGTGCGCGTGATCGGCAAGGGACGAAAGGAACGGTGTACGCCCATGAGCAAGGCCACGCGGGCGGTGATGGCGGCATGGTTGCGTGAACCTGGCCGATCTCCGGACCAGCCTGTTTTCCCCAACGCGCGTGGCGGGCCGCTGAGTTCGCACGGGGTGCACCATCTGCTGGCCAAGCATGTAGCAACGGCCAGCCTGAATTGCCCGTCGCTCAAGCACAAGCGGGTGTCGCCGCACGTGCTGCGGCATACGACGGCGATGGACTTGCTCCAGGCAGGCGTGGAGCAGTCGGTGATCGCGTTGTGGCTCGGGCATGCATCGATCGAGACGACGCAGATCTACCTCGACGCGGACTTGGAGTTGAAGGAGCGCATGCTCGCCATGACCACACCGCCGGAAGGCAAGCCCGGGCGTTATCGACCCGACGACACGCTGCTGGCATTCCTCAAGGGGCTGTGACCGTCACCCGGCAGGCTGGCCCTTGAAGTATTCCTTGAACGATTGCCTTGCTTCGCCGATGAGTGCTTCAAGTTCCGCCTCCGGAACATGCTCGATCCTGACGCCATGGTTCTCGGCCTCTTTCAGCAGGTTGCCGGCGGTCAAGGTCGTAGGAACGATGAGCCGCTGAGGCCATTGGGTCGCGCGCGACTGCCCATCCTTCAGCAGGCGCTTGGCATCCAACTGCGACGGCTCGCCTGTGCTTATGGGAATCGATGCCGTGCCAAGGATGAAGCAACTCGCCGCGTCCATGAGGGCAATCAGGTTGAAGTCCCCGTCCGACTGGGTAGAGATGGCTTGATCATTCAGTTGGAAGGCGACCCAGGCGCTATGGGGTCCGAATTGGCTGGGGTGGAGCATGGCAATGTGCGGGGAGATGGATGGAATCCTGGACATGATGCCATGCGCCGACTGGACACTGATCCCACCGGCTATGTCCACTGGATATCTTCTGGACTCACCTGAGCCTGGAGGCCTCGGGACATAGTTCGGCGCAGGACATAGTTCCGCTTCGTCTGCTGCAACGGTCTGGTGGTGGGCGATGTCTCCAACGACATCCGCATCTCGCACAAGGGCAACATCCAGGACAAGGTGATCGAAGGCGCGTTCCGGGTGCTGGAGGACTTCGAAGCGGTTGACGCGTCCGCCGATGGCATGAAGGCCTTGAACCTGCAGCCCGAGGAACAGCGGGCGTTTGCCACCGCAGCCTTGGCGCTGCGCTACGGTGAAAGAGGTGAGGGCGAACCACCCGCCCCGGTCACCGCCGAGCAGCTGATCGAAGCCCGCCGGCCCGCGGACTTCGGACCCAGCCTGTGGACCACTTTTCAACGGGTGCAGGAGAACGCGCTGCGCGGTGGCCAGTTGGGCCGAGGCGCCAAGGGCCGGGCCCTGCACACCCGGCCGGTGGGCAGCATCGACCGCAGCGTGAGCCTGAACCGGGCGCTGTGGGTGCTTGCCGAGGAGATGCGCAAGCTCAAGGCCTGAACGCCAGGGAGGGCAAATACCCAGCGCTGGATTTACCCCCGAATCCAGCGCTGCAAAGTCTCTGCACAGCTCCCATCATCGGGGAGGTGCGTGCGCGTGAAATTCTGAATCGCGCTCGCCGGCCGGCGCCGGCTCGCGCGATCCCGGCCGCTGGCGCATAGAGCGCGGCGCCCGGGAACGGTCCTCCTCCTCGTTGCACCCCTTGTCGATCGCGACGGAGGACTCCCCCATGAAGACCCTTGTGCTCGCCAACCAGAAGGGTGGCGTCGGCAAATCCGCCGTCGCCACCCTTCTGGCCCACTACCTCAGAAGGCAAGGCCGCCGAGTGCTGGCCATCGACCTTGACCACCAGGGCAATTTTTCGGAGCCGCTGCGAAAATCCCAGCGTGCCACGGTGGCAGATATACCGGCCAGCGGTCTGCTGACGCAGAGCCCTCCGGCTCTCCCGGATGCGGGCTTTGTACTGGTGGCGGCCGACCGGGGCCTCATGGCCCTGGAACGCCAGCCCGACCAGCATTCACCCTTTGCGCGCAATTTCCGGGCGTTCCTGGGTGCCGTGGACAACCGGTTCGACGTCTGCATCGTGGACACCAATCCGAATCCGGACAT
>JBKJKI010000009.1:0-3127 GCA_046597475.1 Polaromonas sp.
TTCCCGAAGCGTTTGCCGGAGGTTTCGCGTGGTGTTACCTGTGCAATGCTTCCAAGTTCTATGACCAGCGGACCAGCAAGAATACCTACTTGCGACTCCTCTGAGGTGCCATTGCCCGTCAGTGTGTTCAAGGCATATAAACGCCCACCGCCCTCACCACATGCACCCTGCGTGGGGTACAGCGAACCAAAGAAAAGTTTGCCCTTCACCGTCGTGATGTCGCTCACCTGGCGCTCGCCAATGGTCTTGTTGAAATCAAAATACCAGCCCATTCTTAAGTTGGGTGACGCGGTCGTGGGTGATCCATAAGCAAGGGGGGCCGTGACGACTGTGCCACTGCTGTTGACCGTGCCAGCCTGCAACAAGCTGCGATCACTTATAAGTTCACCCTTGTCCAGCAAAGTGTAAAAAGAGGCGCCGATAGGCAATGGAACCGTGGTGTCATCTACTTCCAGGAACTTGCCCGTGCCCACGGATACCAGCTTGCTACCGGAAAAGCCGTTGGTCACCACAGGCTCGCCTGTAATGGGCTGCAGCTTCGCGGGTGAATCTGCCGTCTTGGCGATAAACATCGGCTTGCTGTTCCCATTGAGGGTGAACTTTGTCAGATTTGTTAGTGCGTTGGTGGTCAGATTGCTGCTGTTGATGCCGTTGAGGCTGAAATCAAGCTTCCAGACGTTGCCTTGAAGATCACCGGCATACAGGGTTTCCAGCGCCGAAGTGCTGAAATTGGTGAGCACATTAAAGCTAGCCAGACCCTTGGCGAGGGTGGTTTCGGTTTGCGGCAACTCGATGCGCCAGAAATTGGCGCCCTCAACCCAGCCGCCGCTGGCCAGCGGCTTGAACGATAAATCCAGCAGAAAAAGCGACGGGTTGCCGCTGGTGTATGCATAACCATCTGCCGCGTAATTGTTCACACCGCTCGCCACTACGGCATACCATTTGTACACCGCTGGCGTCACATTTGCGTTGGTGGTGCGCACCTTCAGGATGCGTGGCGGGCCAATCACGTTGCCCATGGCGGGATGGTCACGGTCGGTGAACTCCCAGAGGACGTTGTCCTTGGAGAAGTTTGCAGGCTGGGTGACATCAAGTGCAAACACACCCTGCGCACCGCCACCCACCCCGGAGACCAGTACACTGCGCCAGTCTGTGCCTATCTTGGCCTCAGCCACTGCAGGGGTGGCATCTGCCATGCTGATGTGGCTATAGTCTTGGTCGGGCAGGTTGCTGAGCTTTTTGGCAAGAAATCCGGGGATATAAGCAAAGGCTTCCTTGCCGTCGGTGTCGTTAAAGGCATGCAGCATACCGTCGTTGGCATTGACAAAGACAACCGGTGTGCGGGCCTTGTTGGCGTCATAAAAAGTCTGGTAACTGGCTTCGTTGATGGATGCGGAGGGCTTGCCCTGGTAAACCAGACCGCTGTTCACAATGTCCCCGAGCACCATGTCGCGGGGGCGGAACGGGTTGGTTGGCGTGCTTGGCGAAATTTCCTTGCGCCGGTCGCCACGCAGGTAGTCCAGCCGGTCGGTGCCCAGTGTGTCGGTCACGCTCCCAAGCGTGGTGTTGAGTGCATCCATGTGCGCCTGCGGCAGGTCGGCCCAGACGAAGTTGGTGGGCGCAACTGTAGTTTGGCTTCCGAGGGGGGCGCCGATGACAATTCTGCGGCTCGCGCCGTGGTCCGTCTTGGTGGCTTTGGTTAAAACGTCGCCGGCTTCCCATGTGGGTGTGCTGCCCATCACCAGGGTACTTTTGTCCGTGGACAGGCTGATCGGGTACTTTAGCAAACGCCCGCTCCAATAGTTGGCCACTGGGTTGAAGCGCGCTTGGAACACGCCTGCTGCTTCCCCCGATTGCAAACGCTGGGTGGAGATGGCGCCGCCGGCGATACTGCCGGTTTCCTCGATGACGCGTGCGAACACATCGGCAATTGAGTCTAGAAATTTTTGCGCGTCGCTGACCAGGAAGTAGTTCTTGGCATCGCCATCAGCGCCTATCCATAGCGTGTTGTCTCCCGAGGCAAAGGGATTGCCCGTGTTGCCAGGGTTCACGCTGGTAGTCACGCTGTCGTTAAATCCCCCGTACTTCGCGGCCAAATAGAGCTGGCTTTGCCGACGGAAATTCACGTCGTCGCTGGCGCGTCTCTCGTTCACGTCAATGCTGTAACTGGTGACTCGCGCTTTCGGTACGTCTAAGCGAATGCTCTGGGTGTTGGCCCAATAGGCCATACCAGCCAGGTAATGTGAACCTCCGGTAGAGCCTGTGTTCATGGTCGCGGCATCTGCGAGTGCCGGGTAGTAAGGGCTGTTTGCCGCAATGTTGCCGGCAGTTTGCGCGCGGCCCTTGCTGTCGGTGTAGGCCAGGCCCTGATTGGCCTCATAGCTGCCTACGATGCTGGTCCAGAACGGGACGTCTAGAGCCGGATTAGTTTCGGCTGGCCGTGCGTAGTCTTCGTTGGTGGTGATGCCGTTACCCGGCACCGAGCGGTCACTGTGGGTAAAGACATCGGCAATGGTCAGTATGCTGTTACGCAGGCAGCTCTTGCCTTCGCCGGTCGCATCTTGGAAACCCACAAAAGGATCGTTCCAAGTGGCATAAACCGGGAAGTTTTCCTTTAGCTTGGTGATGGCCGCCGCGTTGCCCGTCATTGAAACCGCTCCCTCCGTCGGCTGCTTGCCTTGCAGGTAGCGCAGGGCTTCATAGTACAGCTCACTGACCGGGTCTAAGCCCTTGTACTTTCCGATATTGTTGGGGTCCAGCGTGCCAAACTTATTAATGTAATTGATAGCACCGCTAAGGGGATGGCCTTGCGCGCCGTAGGTCGTGTCACCACTTTGCGGATTGGTGGTGAACACGCCAGTGGTCGCATCCCACTCGGTGCGCGGGTTGGTGCCGCTAACCAGGTTGAAGTTGGCGTCGAACGTCTTGGGCCCCAGGTACTTGAGCGGCGCACGCATCACGCCGCCGTAACGCGAGCGGTTGTCGTCCTGCAAGTAGCCGAAAACTGACACGCGCAGGTTTTCGGCATTCATCTGGAACTGGCCCACCGGCTTGTAGCGCTTGTTATTGCCAGTACCGTAGGGATAACACAGTCCGCTCCACTTCTTGGTGTCGGGGTCGTAGGTCA
>JBKJKI010000025.1:0-12559 GCA_046597475.1 Polaromonas sp.
TATCCATCATCGAAATCGCCGATGTTGACGGTGAAAAGCAATTCGAAGTGTTGTCCACCAACGGCGACACCTTCCTGGGCGGTGAAGACTTTGACCAGCGCCTGATCGACTACATCGTCACCGAGTTCAAGAAGGAACAAGGCGTCGACCTGACCAAGGATGTGCTGGCCCTGCAGCGCCTGAAAGAAGCCGCTGAAAAGGCCAAGATCGAGCTGTCCAACAGTGCGCAGACCGACATCAACCTGCCCTACATCACGGCAGACGCGTCGGGCCCCAAGCACCTGAACATCAAGCTGACCCGCGCCAAGCTGGAAAGCCTGGTGGACGAGCTGCTCGAGCGCACGATTGCCCCTTGCCGCGTCGCCATCAAGGACGCCGGTATCAGCGTGGGCGACATCCATGACGTGATCCTGGTCGGCGGCCAGACGCGCATGCCCAAGGTGCAGGAAATGGTCAAGGCCTTCTTCGGCAAGGAGCCGCGCAAGGACGTGAACCCCGACGAGGCCGTGGCCGTGGGTGCCGCCATTCAGGGCCAGGTGCTGTCCGGCGACCGCTCCGACGTCCTGCTGCTCGACGTGACACCGCTGTCCCTGGGCATTGAGACCATGGGCGGCGTGATGACCAAGATGATCAAGAAGAACACGACCATCCCGACCAAGTTCGCGCAGACCTTCTCGACGGCTGAAGACAACCAGCCGGCCGTGACGATCAAGGTGTTCCAGGGCGAGCGCGAGATTGCCTCGGGCAACAAGGCGCTGGGCGAGTTCAACCTCGAAGGCATTCCACCATCGGCACGCGGCACGCCGCAGATTGAAGTGTCTTTCGACATCGACGCCAACGGCATCCTGCATGTCGGCGCCAAGGACAAGGGCACCGGCAAGGAAAACAAGATCACCATCAAGGCCAACTCTGGCCTGTCGGAAGCCGAAATCCAGCAGATGGTGAAGGACGCCGAGCTGAACGCCGAAGAAGACAAGAAAAAGGTCGAGTTCGTGCAAGCCAAGAACAGCGCCGAAGCCATGGTTCACAGCGTGAAAAAATCGCTTGGCGAGTATGGCGACAAGCTGGACGCCGGCGAAAAGGAAAAGATCGAAGCCGCCATCAAGGACATGGAAGAGGCCCTCAAGAGCGACGACAAGGCCGCGATTGAAGCCAAGAACACGGCCCTGATGGAAGCCAGCCAGAAACTCGGCGAAAAGATGTACGCCGACATGCAGGCTTCGCAGGCCACCGCCGGCGGCGACGCCGCCGGAGCGGCAGGTGCCGGACAGGCACAGGCCAAGCCCGCCGCTGATGACAATGTGGTTGACGCCGAGGTCAAGGAAGTCAAGAAGGGCTAGGCAAGAGGCTGCCGCGAAAGCGCGTCAGCACTACTCAGCAGTAAGCAGCAAGAGCGGAAAACCTGGAGCCATCCGGATTTCCGCTTTTGCGTTTTTATTTTTCCATGACTCACTCATTCAGCGCCCAGCCTTGCAGCCCTGACCCATGATTGCAGACACTCCCAAAATTTCCTGACCTGACATGTCCAAAAAAGACTATTACGACACGCTGGGCGTAGCCAAGAACGCCAGCGACGAAGACATCAAGAAAGCCTACCGCAAACTTGCGATGAAGCATCATCCTGACCGCAACCAGGGCGATGGCCACAAGGCGTCCGAAGAAAAATTCAAGGAGGCCAAAGAGGCCTACGAGATGCTTTCCGACTCGCAAAAACGCGCCGCCTACGACCAGTACGGCCACGCGGGCGTTGACCCCAATATGCGCGGCGGCCCGGGCGCGGAAGGCTTCGGTGGCTTTGCCGAAGCGTTTGGCGACATCTTTGGCGATGTGTTCGGTGGCCAGCGTGGCGGGCAGCAGCGCGCCGGCCGCCAGGTGTTTCGCGGCGGTGACCTGAGTTACGCGATGGAAATCAGCCTGGAAGAAGCGGCGCACGGCAAGGAAGCACAGATCCGCATTCCGAGTTGGGACGACTGCACGACCTGCCACGGCAGCGGCGCCAAACCAGGCACCAAGGTGGCGACCTGCACCACCTGTCACGGCCACGGCGTGGTGCAGATGCGCCAGGGGTTTTTCAGCGTGCAGCAGAACTGCCCGCAGTGCAAGGGCACGGGCAAGCTGATTCCCTCGCCCTGCGTGGCCTGCCACGGCGTGGGAAAGACCAAGAACAACAAGACCCTGGAAGTCAAGATTCCGGCCGGCATCGACGACGGCATGCGCATCCGCTCAACCGGCAATGGCGAGCCTGGCAGCAACGGCGGCCCGCCAGGCGATCTGTACATCGAAATTCGCATCAAGAAACACGAGATTTTCGAGCGCGACGGGGATGACCTGCATTGCGCCGTTCCGATCAGCTTCACGGTTGCCGCCCTCGGCGGTGAGATCGAAGTGCCCACGCTGGCCGGCAAGGCGGCCATTGACATTCCTGACGGTACACAGGCCGGCAAGCAGTTCCGCTTGCGCGGCAAAGGCATCAAAGGGGTTCGCTCAAGCTACCCCGGCGACCTTTACTGCCACGTCACCGTGGAAATACCGGTGAAGCTGACGGAACACCAAAGAAAGCTGCTCAAGGAGCTGGATGAATCGCTGAAAAAAGGCGGCGCCAAGCACCTGCCCAGCGAAGAGGGCTGGACTGACAAGCTGAAGAATTTCTTCAGCGCCTGAAAACGGCAAGCCGCCACAGGCAGTGCAGCGCACTGCCTGCCCAATGCCGGCATCCGTCCGGCATTTTTTTGGCTTGCCTGACTGGCAGTCCCTATGCCCGTCATCCAGAAGGCCTGCCCGTAGAATGACTCAGGCATGCCGCTGATCTTTCTCATACTCCTTCCCTTCATGGGCAGCCTTCTGGCTGCCGTGCTGCCGGCCAACGCACGCAATACCGAGTCCACCCTGGCGGGGCTGATTGCCTTGTTTTGCACCGTCCAGGCAGCCCTGTACTTTCCGCAAATTGCGAACGGGGGCGTGCTCCGCGAGCAAATCGAATGGCTGCCCGCGCTGGGGCTGAACCTGGTGATGCGGCTGGACGGATTTGCCTGGATGTTCTGCATGCTCATTCTGGGCATAGGTTCGCTGGTCGTGCTCTACGCGCGCTACTACATGTCCCCGGCAGATCCGGTCCCGAGGTTCTTCTCCTTCTTTCTGGCCTTCATGGGCGCCATGACGGGAATCGTGCTGTCGGGCAACATCATCCAGCTGGCTTTTTTCTGGGAGCTGACGAGTCTTTTTTCCTTTCTGCTGATCGGCTACTGGCATCACCGCAAGGAGGCGCGGCGTGGCGCCCGCATGGCGCTGACCGTGACGGGTACGGGCGGCCTGTTCATGCTGGCCGGCATGCTGGTGATCGGCCACATCGTCGGCAGTTATGACCTGGACGCGGTGCTGGCAGCGGGCCGGCAAATCCGGCAACACCCGCTGTACCTGACGACGCTGGTGCTGGTGTTGCTCGGTGCGCTGACCAAGAGCGCGCAGTTTCCCTTTCATTTCTGGCTGCCCAACGCCATGGCTGCACCCACGCCGGTATCAAGCTATCTGCACTCGGCCACCATGGTGAAGGCCGGCGTCTTTTTGCTGGCCCGCATGTGGCCGGTACTGGGCGGCACGGAGCCCTGGTTCTGGCTGGTCGGCGGAGCGGGCCTGTGTACGCTGCTGATCGGCGGCTATGCGGCGATGTTCCAGAACGACCTGAAAGGGCTGCTGGCCTACTCGACAATTTCGCACCTTGGCCTGATCACGCTGCTGCTGGGCCTGGACAGCCCGCTGGCGGCGGTGGCCGCCGTTTTCCACATCATGAATCACGCGACCTTCAAGGCCTCGCTCTTCATGGCCGCTGGCATTCTTGATCACGAAAGCGGCACCCGCGACATACGGCGCCTGTCGGGCCTGCGCAAGATGATGCCGGTGACGGCCACGCTGGCCATGGTCGCCAGCGCCGCGATGGCCGGCGTGCCGCTGCTCAATGGCTTCCTGTCCAAGGAAATGTTTTTTGCCGAGACCGTTTTCATCGAAAGCACTCCGTGGGTGTCAGTACTGCTGCCGATTGCCGCGACGGTGGCCGGCATGTTTGGCGTGGCCTATTCGCTGCGCTTTACCGTCGATGTCTTTTTCGGGCCGCCCGCCGTCGATCTGCCACGCCAGCCCCACGAGCCGCCGCACTGGATGCGGGTGCCGGTGGAACTGCTGGTGCTGGCCTGCCTGGTGGTCGGCATCTTTCCCGCCTGGTCAGTCGGGCGCTATCTGAATGCCGCGGCGCTGCCTGTGGTGGGCGGTGAACTTCCGGTCTTCAGTCTGGCCATCTGGCATGGGCTGAATACGGCATTCCTGATGAGTGTTCTCGCCATGCTGGGCGGCATTGCGATATATCTTTTGCTGCGCCGGCAGCGTTCGCGCAGTCAGGAAGACGCCCCGCCAGCGCCACCCCGGATCGACGGCAGGCGTCTGTTTGATGCATCGCTGGCCCTGCTGTCGCTGGCGGGCCGCTCGGGGCGCCGGCTGCTTGGCACGGGCCGCCTGCAGTGGCAAATACTGTGGCTGGTGGTCGCGGCGCTGGTCGCAGGCACCTTGCCCCTGTGGACAGAAGGCTTGCATCTGGGAGGCCGGGCCTTCCTGCCCCTGTCGCCGGCGTTTGCCGTGCTCTGGGTGCTGGGCAGCATTTGCGCAGTGGCGGCGGCCTGGCAGGCCAAGTACCACCGCATGGCGGCGCTCACGCTGCTGGGCGGCGCGGGGCTGTGCACCTGCATCACCTTCCTGTGGTTCTCGGCCCCGGACCTGGCGCTGACCCAGCTGGTCGTCGAGGTCGTCACCACCATACTCATTTTGCTGGGCCTGCGCTGGTTGCCCAAGCGCAATGAAGGCCTGCGGCAGGCGCGCGCGGCCAGCCTGCGCAGCGCACGCTGGCGCCGCCTTCGCGACTTGGCGCTGTCGGTCGCGGCGGGCGGCGGCATGGCATTGCTCGCGCTGGCCATGATGAGCCGTCCGTTTCCGGAAAGCACCTCGACCTTTTTCCTGGAACGCGCGCTCACCGAAGGCGGCGGGAGCAACGTGGTCAACGTCATGCTGGTGGACTTCCGGGGCTTTGACACCTTTGGCGAAATCGTCGTGCTGGGCATTGTTGCGCTCACGGTGTATGCGCTGCTGCGGCGCTTCCGGCCAGCCCGCGAAACCATGGACCTGCCCGAGCAGCAGCGCAAGGTCTCGCCCGACCTGGCGACCGACCTGCTGAACCCGCGCCATGCGACCGACACCGCCGTCGGCTACCTCATGGTGCCGGCCGTACTCGTTCGGCTGCTGCTGCCCTTTGCCGCCCTGCTGGCCGCGTATTTTTTCCTGCGCGGGCATAACGAGCCAGGCGGGGGCTTTGTCGCCGGGCTGGTGCTGTCGGTGGCGCTGCTGCTGCAGTCCATCATCTCGGGCACGCACTGGGTTGAAGCACATTTGCCGCTTTACCCGCGGCGCTGGATTGGCGCTGGCTGGCTGTTCGCACTGGCGACCGGTCTGGGCTCGCTGTACTGGGGTTTTCCATTTTTGACCAGCCACACCGCCCATCTGGTGCTTCCGGTGATTGGCGAAATCCACTTCGCAAGCGCGCTCTTTTTCGACCTTGGCGTGTTCACGCTGGTCGTGGGCTCCACGCTGCTGATCCTCACGGCGATTGCCCACCAGTCGGTGCGCAGCCATCGTTACCACGACCGCATGCTTGAAGAAGCGGCCCTGGAAGCAGCTGAACGGCAGGGGGAGGCCTGATGGAAATTGTTCTTGCCCTTGCCGTCGGCGTACTGACAGGTTCTGGCGTGTGGCTGCTGCTGCGCCCGCGCACCTTTCAGGTGATCATGGGCCTGGCGCTGCTGTCCCATGCCGTCAACCTGTTCATCTTCAGCATGGGGCGCCTCGGCCTTGCCCTGGGCAGGCCCCCCGTGCTGCGGGCTGGTGTGCCGCAGGATCTTGCCCACTATGCCGACCCCATGCCCCAGGCCCTGACGCTGACCGCCATCGTCATCGGCTTTGCCATGACGGCGCTGTTCCTCGTCGTCTTGCTGGCCTCGCGCGGCATGTCCGGCACCGACCATGTTGACGGCCGCAGCGCCCGCGAAAATGCCGAAGACGCCGACGGAGAGAACGTGCCATGAACGCGATCCCTGCCGCGCTCATGCCGCACCTTATGCTGGCGCCCATCGCGCTGCCCCTGTTGACGGCCGCCCTCATGCTGCTGCTGCGCGAGGAGCAGCAGCGCCTGAAGGTGACGCTCAACCTGCTGTCCACCCTTGCCGGCCTGCTGGTGGCGGTCACGCTGCTCATTCAGGCCGACCAGCAGGGCACCACCACGGCCATGGACGTGTACCTGGCGGGCAACTGGCGCGCGCCCTTTGGCGTCAATCTGGCGCTGGACCGGCTGTCTGCCATGATGCTGGTGCTGACCAGCACCATAGGGCTGGCCTCGGTGCTCTTTGCCACGGCGCGCTGGCACCGGGCAGGCGTGCATTTCCACCCACTGTTCCAGCTCCAGCTCATGGGCCTTGGCGGCGCCTTCCTGACGGCCGACCTGTTCAACCTTTTCGTGTTTTTCGAGATCATGCTGGCCGCCTCCTACGGCCTGCTGCTGCACGGCTCGGGCGGGCCGCGGGTGCAGGCGGGCCTGCATTTCATTGCCATCAACCTGGCCGCCTCCTCGCTGTTCCTGGTCGGTGCGTCCATGCTGTATGGCATTACCGGTACGCTGAACATGGCCGATCTGGCGCAGAGCATTCCCCGGCTCGCCGAAACGGACCGGGGCCTGCTGCACGCGGCGGCCGGCATTCTGGCCACCGCCTTTCTGATCAAGGCAGCCGTGTGGCCGCTGAACTTCTGGCTGGTGCCGGCCTACAGCGCCGCCACCGCACCGGTGGGCGCACTCTTCGCCATCATGACCAAGGTCGGCATCTACGCCCTGCTGCGCCTGTGGACGCTGCTGTTCAGCCCTGACGCCGGCGCGTCGGCGCACTTTGGCGGCCTGTGGCTGATGTGCGCGGGCATGGCCACGATGGCGTTTGGGGCCATCGGCATGGTGGGTTCGCAAAAACTGGGCTATCTGGCGGGCTTTGGCGCCATCGTATCCTCGGGCACCCTGCTGGCCGCCGCCGGTTTCGGGCAAAACGGCCTGACCGCCGGGCTGCTGTACTACCTGCCCGGCTCCACGCTGGCCATCAGCGCGCTGTTCCTGCTGACCGATCTGATGGAGCGCTGGCGCAATGACGGCGCCAGCCTGGCGCCCTACGAGAAAAGGGATGCCGCGCCCTTTCTCAACGAACAACTCGTGCCCACCGAGGGCATGAACCTCGACGACGACGAGACGGCGTTAACCGGTCGGGTGATTCCCGTCGCCGTTGCCTTTCTCGGCCTGGCTTTCATGGCCTGCACGCTGGTCATTGCCGGGCTGCCGCCGCTGTCAGGCTTTGTCGGAAAGTTCGCCATGCTGACCGCCCTGCTCAATCCGCTGGGGCTGGGCGCAGCTTCCGGACAGCAGCCGGGCTTTGCGGAGTGGACGCTGCTGACGCTGCTGATTGGCTCGGGCCTGCTGGCCCTGATCGCACTGACGCGCGCCGGCATTCTGCATCTTTGGGCCACGCATCACCGCGCCGCGCCGCAGTTGCGGGTGGTCGAAGTGCTGCCGATTGCCGGCCTGCTGCTGGCCTGCGCCCTGCTCACGGTGCAGGCCGGCCCCGCCATGCGCTATGCGCAGGCCGCTGCCGATGCGCTGCACGCACCTGGCGGCTACGTGCGGGCGGTCATGTCGGCCAGGCCCGTGCCCCGGACCGGCGAGTCGGCCAGCGCCAGGGCGGAGCCTGCGCCATGAAGCGCCTGTTGCCGGCCCCGCTGTTGTCGCTGACGCTATTTGCCTTGTGGCTGCTGCTCAACCAGAGCGTAGCAGCCGCCCACCTGCTGCTGGGGCTGGTGCTGGCCCTGCTCATTCCGCTGCTCACCCGCGGCCTGCGCCCCCTGCCCGTGCGCATCCGCCGTCCCGCTGTCGTGCTGCGCCTGCTGCTGACCGTCATCTGCGACTCGGTGCGCTCGAATCTCGCTGTGGCGCGCATGCTGCTGCGGACCGGAGCGCGCCGGCACCCGTCCGCTTTTGTCCCGGTGCAGCTCGATCTGCGCGACCCCAACGCCCTGGCGGTGCTGGCCATGATCGTCTGCATCACCCCGGGCACGTCCTGGGCCGAGTTGTCACTGGACCGGGCAACCCTGCTTTTGCATGTGCTGGAGGCCGACGATGCCGCGTCAATCGCCGCGCATGTCAAGTCGCGCTATGAGCGCCCCCTGATGGAGATTTTCGAATGACGCCGCTGCTTTCGGGGGCCCTGGTGCTGGCCCTCCTCATGCTGGTGCTCGCCATGGGCTTGAGCCTGGCGCGCCTGCTCAAGGGCCCCTCGGCGCAAGACCGCGTGCTGGCGCTGGACTGCATGTACCTCAACGGCATGCTGGCCATGCTGGTGCTCGGCCTGATCTACGCCAGCAGTCATTACTTCGAGGCGGCGCTGCTGATTGCCGTGTTCGGCTTTGTCGGCTCCACCGCGATGGCCAAGTTTTTGCTGCGCGGAGAGGTCATCGAATGAGCCCCTTGCCGCTCTGGGCTGAAATCGTCATTGCCGCGCTGGTGCTGGCCGGTGCCGCGCTGGCGCTGCTGGGCTCCGCCGGCCTGCTGAGGCTGCCGACGTTTTTCGACCGCGTGCATGCCCCGGCCATCATTGCCACCGGCGCCTGCTGGTGCGTCCTGCTCGCCAGCGTGCTTTTCTTTTCGCTGCAAGGCCAGGGCCTGGCGCTGCAGCCGCTGCTGATTGCCGGATTCATCGCCATCACCGCGCCAGTCACCACCATCTTCCTGATGCGAGCCGGCCTGTTCAGGGCCAGGCGTGCCGGCGAGAACGTCCCGGCCAACATCAGCCGCCAGCCGCCGGGCAGCGCGCAAGACTCCTGAATTAATAGCAAACTTATGCCGAAGTTATTGGGCTATAACCATATTTCATAGTTTTTTTCGAAAAATGGGCTGTCACACGCCCGAGGGGGCGGCATACCGGGCTACGAAACCACGGTCTATCCGGTCCTTGAGCCGCCACACCCAGCGCCCCTCAACCTGCAGGCCGCCCCAGGCGGCAATCGCATAACGCTCGCCACAGGAGATCAGGTTCAGCGTTCGCGCCGGCGGCTGGTATGGCCTCAAGGGCTGGCCGCGCACGGCAGCCTGCAGATTGGCCAGCAGCGGCGGTCCGGCACGCACCGCATAAACGCCGCTGCGCGGATGCGGCGCGTCAATGCGGCTGGCCACGTCGCCCACGGCAAAAACCCGGTCATGGCTGCTGCTTTGCTGACAGCTGTTGACAGCCACGAAACCCGCGTCGTCCAGCGCCAGGCCACTGCCGGCCAGCCAGCCCGGCGCCTGCACGCCCACGGCCAGCATGGGCGCATCGCAGACCAGGCGCGCGCCGCCCGCCAGCAGCAGTTCACCGGCCGCCATGCCCACGCAGACCTCGCGCACGACGGTGACTGCCGAGCGCTGCAAGGCCAGTCCCACCCGCCGCTGCAAGGCCTGCGGGTAGCTTGCCGCCGGTGGCGGGCCGCCGGTGAGCAGCGTCACGCGGCTGCCGGCGGGATAGCCCGCGCGACGCAAGGCGTGGGCAGCGGCCATGGCCAACTCCAGCCCGGCGGCGCCGGCGCCAATCACCGCCAGCTCTATCGGCCGGCTTTTGGCCAGGTCCGCCAGCCGTGGCCAGAGCACGCCAAAGGTTTCGATAGGCCTGACGAACAGCGCGTGCTCGCGGGCGCCGGGCATGGCGGATTCAATCGTTTCACGGTCCATGACCGGCCCGGTGTTCACGCTCAGCCAGTCCCAGGCGACGGTCTCGCCGCTGGCCAGCGTCACGGACTTCGCATCGGCATCGATGGCCGCGCCGCTGCCCTCGATGTAGTGCGCACCGCAGCCTGCCAGCAGACCCGCCAGCGGAATGACGCAGTCCTCCAGCGCGTAGTGACCCGCCACAAAGCCCGGCACCATGCCGGAATAAAGCTGCCTCGGGTAGGGAGCTATGACAGTGATGTCGAGGTTTGCCGGGCGGCTTTGCGCCAGCCCCCGCAGCACATGGACATGCGCGTGGCCCGCGCCCAGCAACAGCAGGCGCTTCAGACCCGGGCGGGTGTCGGGGGTGGTTGGTGGCATCTCAGCCCCGCTTCCAGTCGTGGTATTTGCGCACCCACTCGAGCAGGCGCCTGGGCTGGTGCGCGCGTTTCCATTCGCCAGCCGCATACTTGTTGGCCTCGGCCAGCGTGGGGTAGGTGTGAATGGTCGAAAGGATCTTGTTCAGCCCCAGGCCGTGGCGCATGGCCAGCACATACTCGGCCAGCAGCTCGCCGGCGTGCGCGCCGACGATGGTCACGCCCAGAATGCAGTCCTTGCCCGGCACCGTCAGTACCTTGACAAAACCGCGCGCCTCGCTGTCGGCGATGGCCCGGTCCAGGTCATCGATGCCGTAGCGCGTCACCTCGAATTCAATGCCTTTTTCCCTCGCGTCCTGCTCGTTCAGGCCAACACGGGCGACCTCGGGATCGATGAAGGTGGTCCACGGAATCACCGAATAATCCGCCTTGAACAGCCGGAACTCGCCGAACAGCGCGTTGACGGCCGCGTACCAGGCCTGGTGCGCCGCCACATGGGTGAACTGGTAAGGCCCGGCCACGTCGCCCGCGGCGTAGATGTTGGGGTAAATCGTCTGCAGGTAGTCGTTGGTCTCCACCGTGCGCTGCACCGGAATGCCGAGCTCCTCCAGCCCGTAACCCTCCAGCCGGGCGACCCGCCCGACAGCGCAGATAAGCTGGTCGAACACGATGCGCTTTTCGCCGCCCTGGTGTTCGACGACCAGGGTTTTCACGCCGTCTGACGCCTCGCAGCGCAAGGCCTTGTGGCCAGTCAGTACCTGCACGCCATCGGCGGCCAGCGTATCACGCGCGAGCGCCGACACCTCTTCGTCCTCGCGCAACATCAGGCGCGGCGCCATCTCCACTTGCGTGAGCTCAGCGCCCAGCCGTGCAAAAGCCTGCGCCAGTTCGCAACCTATCGGCCCGCCGCCAAGCACCACCAGGCGCCGCGGCACCTCGTCCAGTTCGGCAAAAACGTCCCACAGCGTGTCGCTGGTCACGTAGCCCGCTTCTTCCAGTCCCGGCAGGGGCGGTACAAACGGCCGCGCACCGGCGGCAATCACGATGCTGCGCGTCGTCAGTAGCTGGGTGCCGCCTTCGTTGAGCGCAATTTCCACCGTCCAAGGGTTGACGATGCGGGCATAACCCTGCAACACCTCCACCCCAAGGCCGGTGTAGCGCTCGACGCTGTCGTGCGGCTCAATCGCCCGGATCACTGACTGAATCCTCTGCATCACCGCCCGGAAACTGAAGCTTGGTGCGCTGTCGCTCAGCCCGTAGCGGGCACCGTGCATCATCTGGTGCGCGAGTTTCGCGCTGCGGATCAGCGCCTTGGAGGGCACGCAGCCGTAATTCAGGCAGTCGCCGCCCATCTTGTGCGCCTCGACCAGCGTCACCCTGGCCTTGACCACGGCGGCGATATAAGCCGACACCAGGCCGCCGGCGCCGGCGCCTATCACCACCAGATTACGGTCAAAGCGCGCCGGGCGCGCGCCCTTCCAGCGCGCGTACACCCGGCGGCGCTTGACGAAGCGAAGCGCCCCGCCGAGCAACACCGGCAGCAGGCGCAGCAGCACGAGCGAACCGATCAGCGCCGGCGAGGCGATGGACCGGAGCGAATTGACCTTTGCCAGCTGAGTGCCGGCATTCACATACACCACGGTGGCGGCCAGCATGCCCAACTGGCTGACCCAGTAGTAAGTCCAGGTCTTCATCCGGGTCAGCCCCATCAGCAGGTTGAGCACGAAAAAAGGCACCAGCGGAATCATCCGCAGCGTCAGCAGATAAGAAGCGCCTTCTTTTTCGATACCCTTGTTGATCTTGTGCAGCCGCGGGCCGAAGCGCGCCTGGACGCCGTCCCGCAACAGGTAGCGCGCCACCAGCATGGCCAGCGTTGCACCCAGCGTCGAGGCAAAAGACACCACCACGGTGCCCAGCCCGAGGCCAAATCCGGCGCCCGCCGCCAGCGTCATGAGGGTCGCACCTGGCAGCGACAGCGCGGTGACCGCGACGTAGACGCCAAAAAACGCCAGCGTGATCAGCACCGGGCTTTTGCCGAAAGCCGCCTGGAACGAAGACTGGCTTTGCTTGATGAAGGCAAGGTTGAAATAGCGGCCCAGATCCAGCGCAAAGAATGCGCCAATGGCCGCCAGCAACAATACGGCCATGAAAAGTTTGCGTGATTTCACGGCCGTCCTCTGTGATTGTTCTACAAGCCAGTCGGGCGAAAGCGCCGATTCTTACAACCATCGTGCGTTTGCACTGTAAGAAAATCCTCCCGCCACCGACTAAGGCGTCGCGCAAAAATAACATGACTAAGTTTTCTTGCGCATCGGCAAGACCGAATAATTCCAATCGCCATGAAACTTGTCCAACTTAAGGTTGAGTGAGGCAAGTTCTGCGT
>JBKJKI010000248.1:0-11557 GCA_046597475.1 Polaromonas sp.
GTGATGCCGTTGAGCGCACCGGCGCTGGAGTCCGGCGTGTAAACCACGCCCTTGCGCACGACGAACAGGTTCTCGCCCGCGCCTTCAGAGGCAAAACCCTGCGGGTCCAGCAGCAGCGCTTCGTCGTAACCTTCGTCGGTGGCTTCCATGTTGGCCAGGATGGAGTTGGTGTAGTTGCTCACCGCCTTGGCGTGAATCATGGTGATGTTGACATGGTGGCGCGTGAAGCTGCTGGTCTTGACGCGGATGCCGCGTTTCATACCCTCTTCGCCCAAATACGCACCCCAGGTCCAGGCGGCGACCATCAGGTGGATGCTGTTGCCCTTGGGGCTGACGCCTAGTTTTTCGGAACCGATCCACGTCAGCGGCCGGATGTAGCCGCTTTCCAGATGGTTTTCGCGCACCACGGCGAGCTGGGCATCCATGACTTCCTGCGGCGTGAAAGGAATTTTCATGCGCAGGATCTTGGCGCTGTTGAACAGCCGCTCGGTGTGCTCTTCGAGCCGGAAAATCGCCGTGCTGCCGTCGGCCAGCTTGTAGGCGCGCACGCCTTCGAAGGCGCCGCAGCCGTAGTGCAGCGTGTGGCTCAGCACGTGGATTTTGGCGTCACGCCACTCGACCATCTGGCCGTCCATCCAGATTTTGCCGTCGCGGTCTGCCATGGAGGGTACTACTGGGGACATGGTGCTGATCCTGTGGTGAATGAGTAGGGGTGGGAGCGAAGCCCGAAATGCTGATTTTACGGCGCGGGCGGCGCGGCCTCGGCGCTGGGCCTGAAAAGCTCGTGATGCGCCAGCTTGCCGCCGGCAAAGGTGCAGGTCACATGCGAGTCCGTGCCGTCGGTCCAGCGAAACACCTCGGGCTGCAGGTCTTTTTCCGACTGCAGCTTGCCCAGCGCGCGCGTCATGGCAACCACATGCAGCAGCGTCATGCCGGGCTTGAGCCTGGCGTTGAGCATGACGGCGCTGTCCACATAGCCGATGGGCCGGTTGGCCGCGCGCTTGAGGACCGTCATCATGCGGGTGAAATGCAGCAGCATCCACATGACCAGCGCCGTGGCAACCGCCGCAATGCCGGCCCAACCGTAAAAGCGGTAGGCCAGCATCACCGCCGCGATGCCGAGAATGGGAACAAGGATTTTCTGGTAGTTCATGACGCCATTTTCGCAGCCCCGGCCCTGGGGCTGGCTGTGGGGAGTGCGTAGTCGCCTGAAAACGGCTTATCTGCACTTTTCCGGGTTCTTCAGGCCTCTAGCCCTTACCGCATGGTCATAGTCAGCTGCGGTTTTCATAGCAAACAACGTCAACCTGGACGCTTTGCAAAGCCGGTGGCCAGCGCATGCGCCCAGTCGGGGCGCTGGCGCCGCTCCGCCACACTGGCCTGTGCCATATGGTCGTAAGGCACGGCGAGCAGCTCGACCTGCCAGCCCTGGCGGGTTTTTTCCAGCAGCGCATAGCGCGCATGCGGCGTGCGGTTTTCAATGACGTGCAGGTAGGGATGGTTGTCGTCGTAGGCCTGCAGGCCCACGCTGCCGGGGTTGACGACCAGCACGCCGCCGCACTGCACGGCGCGCGGCACATGGGTGTGGCCGCACAGCACCACGGGGTGCGTGGTGGCCTGGCCCAGCCGCGCGCTCACCTCGGCCAGACTGGCGGCACGCACACCCGGACCGGCCCCCTGTTCGAAGCCGGGCACCGCGGTTTCCAGCCAGTACGCCAGGTCGTTGTCGGGTGTGCCGTGGCACAGCCACACATCGCTGTTCAGCGCCAGGGTGGCGGGCAGCGACTTCAGCCACGCCACATGCGCTGGCGAAACCTGGGTGCCGCGTAGCCATCGGCGTCGACCGGGTCCAACGGCTTGTCGGGACTGGCCAGCAGTTCCAGCAATTGCCCGCTCGTGGTTGCCGCGAATCGTCGGAAAGTCCTGCGCCATCAGCAGGTCCGCTGTTTCGGCCGGCTGCAGCGGGCCGCTCAAGATGTCGCCCAGGTTCACGGTCTGGTCCACGCGCTGGCGGGCGATGTCGGCCAGCACCGCCTGCAGCGCCGGCAAATTGCCGTGAATGTCCGAAATGACGGCCAGTTTCATGGTGAATTTGACAGCGAATCCGCCTCGTCAGTTCAATTCAGGCTGCGCAGCAGGTCAAGCGCCTGGTCGATGCGCTCGACCGCGTGGATGGTCAGCCCCTCGATCGGTTTTTTCGGCGCATTGGCCTTGGGCACGACGGCCACGCTGAAGCCGAGCTTGGCGGCTTCGCGCAGGCGCTCCTGGCCGCGCGGCGCCGGCCGTACCTCGCCGGCCAGCCCGACCTCGCCAAAGGCCAGAAAACCTTTGGGCAGCGGCTTGCCGCGCAGGCTGGAGGTGATGGCCAACATCACCGCCAAATCAGCCGCCGGCTCGCTGATGCGCACGCCGCCCACGGCGTTGACAAACACGTCCTGGTCCATGCAGGCGACGCCGGCATGGCGGTGCAACACGGCCAGCAGCATGGCAAGCCGGTCGCGGTCCAGGCCGACGCTCAGGCGGCGCGGGTTGGGCCCGCCGTCATCGACCAGCGCCTGGATCTCGACCAGCAGCGGCCGCGTCCCCTCCAACGTCACCATCACGCAGCTGCCGGGCACCGGTTCGCTGTGCTGGCTCAAAAACATGGCGCTCGGGTTGCTCACGCCCTTCAGGCCTTTCTCGGTCATGGCGAAGACGCCGATCTCATTGACCGCGCCAAAACGGTTCTTGATGGCGCGCACCAGGCGAAAAGCGGAATGCGTGTCGCCCTCGAAATACAGCACGGTATCGACCATGTGCTCGAGCACGCGTGGGCCGGCCAGCGCACCGTCCTTGGTGACATGGCCGACCAGCACGATGCACACGCCGCTGGACTTGGCCGCGCGCGTCAGATGGGCGGCGCACTCGCGTACCTGCGCCACCGAGCCGGGCGCCGACGTGAGCTGGTCGGAATACACCGTCTGAATCGAGTCGATCACCGCCACGGCGGGCTGGTTTTCTTGCAGCGTGGCCAAAATGCGGTCCAGCTGAATTTCGGCCATCACCTTGACCTGCGAGCCGTCCAAGCCCAGGCGGCGCGCCCGCAGCGCCACTTGCGCGCCACTTTCTTCACCCGTCACATATAAAGTGCTCAGCCCCGAGCGCTGCAGCGAGTCGAGCGCCTGCAGCAGCAGCGTCGACTTGCCGATGCCCGGGTCGCCGCCTATCAGCACCACGCCGCCCTCGACAATTCCGCCGCCAAGCACGCGGTCCAGTTCCTCGTGGCCGGTGGGCGTGCGCTGCATGTCGGTGGCATCGATGTCGGCCAGCACGGTGAGTTCCGACGCCTTGGCCAGCCCCTGGTGCTGGCTGCCGTAGCGGTTTTTGCCGCCGGCGCTCTCGGCCACGGATTCGATCAGCGTGTTCCAGGCGTTGCAATGCGGACATTTGCCCAGCCACTTGGGGCTGATGCCGCCGCATTCGGTGCAGGTGTAAATGGTTTTTTCTTTGGCCATGCGGCTAGTGTATTGAGCGCATGCCCGCCGGCCGATTGAAAATGGCGGGACGCTGTAGCATGTGAAGGAATTGCTTCAAAAGCGCGCTGGCCAGCGTGCCCGCGAGCTCAGGCTGCAGGATCCAATACGCTATCAAATAAATAGCACAAAAGGACCGCAAATACTGGACAAGATACTGTTTTCATCAACATTTACCGAAAGGCAAGCTCATGAAAGTCTGTATTTACGGCGCGGGCGCCATTGGTGGCTGGATTGGCGGCACGCTGGCCCGCGCGGGCTGCAGCGTCAGCGTGGTGGCGCGCGGCGCGACGCTTGACGCGCTGCAGCTGCACGGTCTGCGCCTGCGCCAGGGCGGGCATCTGGCCTCCTATGGCGTCGCCTCCAGCGCGTCGCCGGAAGAGTTCGGTGTGCAGGATCTGGTGGTGCTGGCCGTCAAGGCGCCGTCGCTGCCCGAGGTGGTTGAGCACATCGCGCCGCTGATCGGCCCGCAAACGCTGGTGCTGACCGCCATGAACGGCGTTCCCTGGTGGTTTTTGCAGGGTTTTGGCGGCGCGCTGGCCAACCGGCGGCTGGTGTCGGTAGACCCCGACGGCGCGCTGGCCAAAGCCATCCCGGCCGACCGCATCATCGGCTGCGTGGTGCATGCCAGTTGCTCGGTGGACGAGCCCGGGCTGGTGCACCACCACTTTGGCAACGGCCTGATCCTGGGCGAGCCCTCGGGCGAGAAGACCGCGCGCCTGCAGCAACTGGCCGCCATGCTTGAAAAAGCCGGTTTCGACATCACGGTGTCCGAGCAGATCCAGAAAGACATCTGGTTCAAGCTCTGGGGCAATATGACCGTCAACCCGATCAGCGCGCTGACCGGCGCCACCACCGACCTGATCATGGCGGACGAACTGGTGCGCGGCTTCATCTCCAGCGTGATGCTGGAGGCCAGGGAGATCGGCGCGCGCATCGGCATCAAGATTGACCAGCGGCCCGAAGACCGGCACCAGATCACGCGCCAGCTCGGCGCCTTCAAGACCTCGATGCTGCAGGACGTGGAGGCCGGCAAGGCGCTGGAACTTGACGCGCTGGTGGCCGCCGTGCGCGAACTCGGCCAGCTCACCGGCGTGGCCACGCCGTTTACCGATGCGCTGCTGGGCCTGGCGCGGCTCAAGGCGCAGGTGCACGGACTGTATTAAGCCCAGCCTTCACGTATCTCCAAAGGACAAACCCATGAAACATATCGGAATCATCGGCGCCTCGGGCCTGATGGGCCACGGCATTGCACGCAACCTGCGGGCCAGGGGCTTTGAGCTCAGCCTGACCGTGCACCGCAACACCGCACGCGTGGCCGACCTGCTGGCCGCAGGCGCGAAGCAGGTCGGCAGCGCGGCCGAGCTGGGCGCCTGCGACGCGGTCATCATCTGCGTGACCGGCTCGCCCCAGGTCGAAGAAGTGCTCTCGGGCCCGCAAGGCCTGCTGTCCCGGGCGCGCGCCGGCCTCATCGTGATTGACACCTCGACCAGCGAGCCCGCATCGACGCGCCGCCTGGCCGCGCTTTGCGCCGGACAGGGCGTGACGCTGGTCGATGCGCCGCTGGCGCGCACGCCGACCGAGGCCGAGCTGGGCAAGCTCAACACCATGGTCGGCGCCGAGCCGGCGGTGTTCGACAAGGTGCGCCCGGTGCTGGCGGCCTATTGCGAAAACATCTTTCATGTCGGCGGGCCCGGTGCCGGCCATGTGATCAAGCTGCTGAACAACTTCGTCGGCCAGGCGATCTGCACGGCAACGGCCGAAGCCTTTGCGGTCGGCGCCCTGGCCGGCATCGCGCCCGCCAGGCTGGTCGAGGTGATCTCGGCCGGTGCGGTGAACTCGGGGCTGTTTCAGGCCATGGCCAAGACGCTGGACGGCAATTTCGAGGGCATCCGCTTTGAGCTTGACAATGCCCGCAAGGACTTGCGCTATTACACCCATCTGGCCGAGGAGGTGAAGGTTCCGGCCATCGTCGGTGAGGCCGTGCACCAGAGCCTGGTGATGGCCAGCGCGCTGGGCCAGGGCGCGAACTATGTCCCGGCGCTGGTGACGGCGCAGGAAAGGCTCACCGGCGCGCAGATTGCGCCGCAGTGAGACTGGCCCTCAGCCCATGGCTTCGGCCAGCGGCATGAAGGGCACGCGCGGCGCCACCGCGCACATCAGCTCGTAACCCACGGTTCCGGCCGCCTGCGCCACCTCGTCGATCGGCAGGATGGCGCCTTTCGATGCGCAGCCCCAGAGCGTCACCTCGCTGCCCATGCCCGCGCCGGGCACCGGCGTCAGGTCAATGGTGACCATGTCCATGCTGACGCGGCCAATCAGACGCGTGCGCACGCCGTTCACCAGCACCGGCGTGCCTGTCGTGCAGTGGCGCGGATAGCCGTCGGCGTAGCCGCAGGCCGCCACGCCCAGGCGCAGCGGCCCCTCGGCCGTGAAGCTGGAGCCATAGCCGACCGTGTCGCCCGCCTGCAGCTGCTGCACGCCGATGATCCGCGTCGACAGCGTCATCGTCGGCTGCAGGCCCCAATGTTGCGCGCTGTGCCCGGGGAAGTCGGGCGCACTGCCATACAGCACGATGCCCGGCCTGACCCAGTCGGAGCGCCCGGCCAGCAGTTCGCCGTGGCGCAGCACGGCCGCGCTGTTGCTGAGCGTGCGCTCGCCGGGCAAATCGTGGGTCACGGCGTCAAAGGCCTTGAGTTGCGCGGCAATGCCCCTGGGCCCGTCGGCATCGGGGAAATGCTGCATCAGCGAAATCTCTTCGACCTGCGGCAGCGCGTTGAGGCGAATCCAGGCGGCGCGAAAGCGCTCGGGTGTAAAGCCCAGCCGGTTCATGCCGGTGTTCATCTTGAGGAACACGCGCTGCGGCACTTGCGTCTTGTGGGCGGCGAGCCAGTCAATCTGCTCATTGCAATGAATCGTGTGCCACAGCCCGAGCCGCGAGCACAGCTCCAGGTCGCGCGCCTCGAAGCAGCCTTCGAGCAACAGGATGGGGCCGCGCCAGTCGAGTGCGCGCAGGCGCTGCGCCTCGGCTAGGTCAAGCAGGGCAAAGCCGTCGGCGCTGCGCAGCGCGTCAAAAACACGCTCAATGCCGTGGCCGTAGGCGTTCGCCTTGACGACGGCCCAGACGCGCGCGTCGGGTGCGGCGGCGCGCACGCGGGCAAGGTTGTGGCCCAGCGCTGCGGGGTGAACGGTGGCAAGAATGGGACGTGGCATGGTTGCTATGAGGTGGATGAAAGAAAACGGACGGACAGCGGGCCAAGGACGAAACTGAAGGCCAGCCGCCGCGGACGCTACGCGCCAGCCGGGGGTATTAATGGATTCTGACACCGGAGCCCATGCTATAAACGGCAATCGTTTGGAGACATTCACCCTTATCTTGCGGCATCAGATCATCTGATGCCTTTTTGCGGTGATCAAAAAGGTTTAATGAAGCGCGGTTTTTACACCATCATGGCAGCCCAGTTTTTCAGCTCTCTGGCTGATAACGCGCTATTTGTCACCGCCGTGGAATTACTCAAAACCAGTGGCGCGCCCAAATGGCAGCCAGCGGCGCTGGTGCCCATGTTTGCGCTGTTTTACGTCATTCTGGCGCCCTTTGTCGGCGCCTACGCCGACGCGCGTCCCAAGGGCAATGTCATGTTCATGAGCAACGCCATCAAGGTGGTCGGCTGCCTGATGATGCTGTTTGGCTCGCACCCCCTGCTGGCCTACGCCATCGTCGGACTGGGCGCCGCGGCCTACTCGCCCGCCAAATACGGCATCCTGACCGAGCTGCTGCCGGCGTCGCAGCTGGTCAAGGCCAACGGCTGGATTGAGGGCCTGACGATTGCATCGATCATTCTCGGCGTGCTGCTGGGCGGCCAGCTGGTCGGCCATGCCGTCTCCAGCAGGCTGCTGGCCTTTGACTTTCCCTTCATCAACACCGGCATCACCACCGCCCCCGAGGCGGCCATCACGGTGCTGATACTGCTCTACATCGTTGCCGCCTGGTTCAACCTGCGTATTCCCGACACGGGCGTCGAGATGCGGCCCATGCCGCGCAACAAGCTTGAGTTGCTGCCCGATTTCTGGTACTGCAATGCCGCGCTGTGGCGCGACAAGCTGGGCCAGATCTCGCTGGCCACCACCACGCTGTTCTGGGGTGTCTCGGGCAACCTGCGCTACATCGTGCTGGCCTGGAGTGCCGCGGCGCTGGGCTACAGCACCACGCAAGCCTCGTCGCTGGTGGGCGTGGTGGCGATCGGCACGGCCGCAGGCGCCATCCTGGCGTCGATGCGGATGCGGCTGGAGCATGCCACCAAGGTCATGCCGCTGGGCATTGCCATGGGCGTGCTGGTGATTTTGATGAACTTCATCAGCAACGTCTGGGTCGCCGCGCCCTTCCTGATCTTGCTGGGCGGTCTGGGCGGCTTCCTGGTGGTGCCGATGAACGCGCTGCTGCAGCACCGGGGCCACAACCTGATGGGCGCGGGCCGCTCGATTGCCGTGCAGAACTTCAACGAGCAGGCCTGCATCCTGAGCCTGGGCGCGGGCTACAGCCTGTCCACCGGCATGGGGCTGTCGGCCTTTGGCGCGATCACCGGCTTTGGCGTCGTGGTGGCCGGCTTCATGTGGCTGATCCAGCGCTGGCACAAGAGCAATTCCCTGCACCACAAGGAGCAGCTTGACCACTTGCTGAGCATCGCCCGCAGCGATAAAACGCACTGATGGCGGGGCTGCACCTGAGCCGCGCCGCCAAGTCCGGCGCCGCGCTGGCGGCCGGAGCGCTGGTCTTCAACACCTTCGTCTGGGGTCTCTCCTGGTGGCCGTTTCGCCAATTGCAGGAGCATGGCCTGCATCCCCTGTGGGCGACGGCGCTGATGTACCTGATCATCACGTCCGGCCTGCTGATCGTTTATTTCAAGGCCTGGCGCGGCCTGCTGGCGCATCCGGTGCTGTGCTTCCTGGGCCTGTCGGCGGGCCTGACCAATGTCTGCTTCAACTGGGCCGTGACCGTGGGCGACGTGGTGCGGGTGGTGCTGCTGTTTTACCTGATGCCCGCCTGGTCGGTGCTGCTGGCCTGGTGGCTGCTGGATGAAAGGCCTACC
Organism: Polaromonas sp.; assembly: GCA_046597475.1. Taxonomy (GTDB): domain Bacteria; phylum Pseudomonadota; class Gammaproteobacteria; order Burkholderiales; family Burkholderiaceae_C; genus Polaromonas. Next base: position 8,600 of record JBKJKI010000248.1, read on the forward strand.
GCAGCATCGCTGCTGCGGTTGCTGCTGGCCATGGCAGGCGTGCTGGTGGTGCTCAAGACACCGCACTCGCCCTGGCCCGTCCCGCGGGTTGCGGCCGACTGGCTGGCCATAGGCGGCGGCTTCGGCCTGGCCGCGACCAACGCCCTGCTGCGCAAATTCAACCACACGCCCAGCGGCTCGCGCATGCTGGCCATGTTTGGCGGCAGCGGCCTGATGGCCGGCGGCGTGGCACTGCTAGGCATGTCGCTGCAGGTGGTTCCCGCCCCGGCACTGCAGGCCGCCGGCATTGCGCTGCTGCTGGGCCTGAGCGCGGCCTTCATGGTCGGCAACGCGGCCCTGCAATACGGTGCGGCGCGTCTGGCCGCCAGCACCACGTCTATCGTGATGCTGACCGAAATCCTGTTTGCCAGCGGGTCCGCCGCCGCCCTGGGCGTGGCCGACTTCAGCCCGCGCATCCTGATCGGGGGCAGCCTGATCGTGCTGGCGGCCGTGCTGGCGGCCCGCCCGGCAAACCCGGCCGCGCTACCATAGCGCTTCACACCAGGAGGCATCCCATGAGCACTGTTTACGATTTTGAAGCCCGCCAGATCGACGGCAAGGACATCGCCCTGTCCGAATTCCGGGGCCAGGTGATGCTCATCGTCAACACGGCCAGCGCCTGCGGCTTCACGCCGCAGTTCGGCGGCCTGGAGGAACTGCACAAGACCTACGCCGGCAAGGGCCTGGCGGTGCTGGGCTTTCCATGCAACCAGTTTGGCGCGCAGGACCCGGGCACTGATGGCGAAATCGCCAGCTTCTGCCAGGTCAATTACGGCGTGAGTTTTCCCATGATGTCCAAGATCGACGTCAACGGCCCGGCCGCCCATCCGCTCTACAAGTGGCTGTGCGCCGAAGCCCCCGGCCTGCTCGGCAGCAAGGCCATCAAATGGAACTTCACCAAGTTCCTGGTCGGCAAGGACGGCCAGGTCATCAAGCGCTATGCGCCGCTGGACAAACCGGCCGACATGGCCAGGGACATCGAAGCGGCGCTGGCGGCCTGATTTCCAGCAAAAAGTGGCTGTTGCCCTGTGAATACGGCTATTGACAGCTATTTATTTGATAGCACTCTCCGCGCCGCCAGCGCTGCTCAGGACAGCCAGACCAGCGCCAGGCCGATGGCCGCCGGCAGCGCCTGCACGAACAATATCCTGCGGCTGGCCGTGGCCGCTCCGTAGAGGCCGGCGACCAGCACGCACAGCAGAAAAAAGATCTTCACGCCGGTGCCCGCCGCGCCCAGGCTCAGCCCCCAGAACAAGCCGGCGGCCAGGAAGCCGTTGTACAGGCCCTGGTTGGCGGCCAGCACCTTGGTGGCCGCGGCAGCCGCCGGCGAGTTGTCGAAGGCGCGCAGGCCGGCGGGCTTGTCCCACAGGAACATCTCCAGCACGAGGATGTAGACATGCAGTGCGCCAATGGCGGCGACGACGACATTGGCAAGCGTGGCCATGCAAGCTCCTCAAGAGGTGGTGGTGAAGCGATGGTAACCATTCGGGGCGCCGGCATGCCACCAGCGGCAGAGCGCAAGCTTTGCTCACCAACCCCCCCCCAAAAAAACCATGGCGCAGGATTTGCGCCGGCAGAATAATGAGGCTGTGGGCCATCTCAGGCCACTTAGGCCCATGGACCCGGGTTCAGGCAACAGGGAGCACGCCATGACTTTCCTCATAGCAGCTGCACAGCTCGCCGCGATCGCCGGCATCACCACGCCGCTGATGCCGGCGCTGGCGGACTGGCTGAACCGCACCTGTCCGCAGTACGGCATAGACACGCCGCAAGAATACTGCCACTTCCTGGCCCAGGCCTGCCATGAGACCGACCACTTCAAGACCCTGCGCGAGTACGCCTCGGGCCGCGCCTACGAGGGCCGGGCCGACCTGGGCAACACGCAGGCCGGCGACGGCGTGCGCTTTCGCGGTCGCGGCATCTTCCAGACCACCGGGCGCGGCAACTACCTGCAGCTGGGCATCAAGAAAGGCCGGCGCGACCTGTTCATCAATACGCCGGAGCTGCTGGAGCAGCCCGAGTACGCGGTGTGGAGCGCCTGCGAATACTGGCAGGGCCGCGGCCTGAATGACGTGGCCAACCACGCCGACGGCGACCTGCTGAAGAAAAAATACCGGGGCGACGTCATAGCCGTGTCGCCGGTGGAATTCATCAGCATCACCATCAATGGCGGCTACAACGGCATGGATGACCGGAAAAGAGCTTACGCGATGGCGCAGCGCGTCTTGATCGCGCCGCCGCCTGTTGCGCGGTCAGCCAGCCCGCAGCGCAGCCCCGCGCGCCGGAAAAGTGGTCGAATACGCCGCAAGTCCATACAGTACGGTCATTTATAGCTATTTATTTGATAGCGCATCATCCAGCAGCTCGACCCAGTGCCGCACCGGCGTGGCGGTACCGCTTTGCAGGTGCGTGATGCAGCCGATGTTGGCCGAGACAATCACTTCGGGCGCCATCTCGCCCAGGTTGGCCAGCTTGCGGTCGCGCAGCTGGTAGGCGATTTCGGGGTTGAGCACCGAGTAGGTGCCGGCCGAGCCGCAGCACAGATGCGCCTCGCAGTTCGCCACCCTGATGTCAAAGCCGAGTTCACCCAGATACTGCTCGACCCCGCCGCGCAGCTGCTGGCCGTGCTGCAGCGTGCAGGGCGGATGAAACGCCAGTTTGGGCGCACTGGCGGCGATTTTTTCCATCAGTTCGGGCCGGCCGGCCTGCAGCGATTCGGCAATCACCGGCAGCAGCTCGCTCAGATCGCGGGTCAGCGCGCTGATGCGTGTGGCTTTTGCCGCATAGGCGGGATCGTCTTTCAGGATGAAGCCGTATTCCTTGACCGTGACGCCGCAGCCCGAGGCGTTCATCACCAGCGCTTCGATGCCGCTCTCGACGTGCGGCCACCAGGCGTCGATGTTGCGCCGCATCTCAGCC
>JBKJKI010000049.1:0-9458 GCA_046597475.1 Polaromonas sp.
GGGCTGGGCGGCGCGCCGTTGCTGCTGGGCGCGGCGGCGACCTTCGAATGCTTCAACCGCAGCCGCTACGAGGAAGGCGACCATGTGATCTTCGTCGGCGAAGTGGAGCGCTGCAGCCACCGCGCCGGGGCCGCACCACTGCTGTTTCACGGCGGCAAGTTTTACACCGAACACCCTTTGTGAGTCGCCGCCTGCCCTAGCCCCGCCGGCCTCGGGCTTGTTGGATTCGCCCCGGCCGCTTTGCAGCACTCCCAGCACCTCTGGTAGCACGTCAATGCCATAGCGACGAATGACGGCCAGCGCGTCTTCGTAGGGTGTCGGGTCGGGAACCGTAGGGCCTGAGGCGATATCCATGGGATCGTCGTCGGGACGTCGGATATCAGCAGCGTCAGCACCCGCGCCGGATGACACGCTGCCGCCAGGCGCCGACAGGGGCAGCAGCGAGGAGCCGCCGCCGCCGCAGATCATTGGGCAAACGACCCGGCACGGCGGTTTCCCCGACAAAAGGGCCGTCAAGAAACCAGCCGCCGTGCGCAGGACTTACCAGGTATCGATAAAGCCCGGTGCCAGCGGCGCCACGCGCGCCGAGGCGAGGCCGCGCACCAGCCAGGAGCGCGTGTCGGCCGGGTCGATCACCGCGTCGATCTCCAGCGTGGCCGCCATGTGCAGGGCTTCGCCGTTGGCATACTGACGCGCCAGTAGGGTCTGAAACAGGGTGTCGCGCTGCTGGCCTTCGGGCAGGGCCTCAAGTTCCTTGCGAAAGCCCAGGCGCACCGCGCCTTCCAGACCCATGGCGCCGAACTCGCCCGTAGGCCAGGCAACGTTGAACACCGGGGCATGAAAGCCACCGGCCGTCATGCCCATGGCGCCCAGGCCGTAGCCCTTGCGCAGCACCACGCTGAAGTAGGGCACGCGCAGGCTGGCAGCGGTGACGAACAGACGACTGACGTGGCGCACCTGCGCCGTGGCCTCGACCTCGGGGCCGACCATAAAACCGGGCGTGTCCACCAGACTCACCAGCGGCAGACCATGGGAATTGCACAGCTGCATGAAGCGGGCGCCCTTGTCGGCCGCGTCGGCGTCAATCGCGCCGCCGAGGTGCAGCGGGTTGTTGGCCAGCAGGCCGACAGGCCGCCCCTCAATGCGCGCCAGCGCTGTGTGAATGCCCGCGCCAAAACCGGTGCGCAACATCAGCAGGCTGTCTTCATCGACCAGACCGGTCATGGCCGTGCGCGTGTCGTACACGCGCAGGCGGTTTTCCGGCACCACGGCGCGCAGCAAGCGCTGATCCGGTGCAGTCCAATCCGGCACGCGACCTTGAAAAAATGACAGATACTGGCGTGCGGCCTGCACGGCCTCGGCCTCGTTCTCGACCAGCAGGTCGATCACGCCGTTGGCATGCTGCACGCGGCTCGGGCCGATCTGCTCGGGTTTGAACACACCAAGCCCCCCGCCTTCGATCATGGCCGGGCCGCCCATGCCGATGTTGCTGCCGCGCGTGGCGATGATCACGTCGCTGCAGCCGAGCAGCGCGGCATTGCCTGCAAAGCAGCGCCCCGCCGCGATGCCGATCACCGGCACCTGGCCCGAGAGCGCGGCATAGCGGGCAAAGGTGTGTACGTGCAACCCGGCCACGATGGGCATGTCGGTATCGCCGGGGCGGCCGCCACCGCCTTCGGCGAACAGCACCACCGGCAGCTTCTGCGCCAGCGCAATGTCCAGCATGCGGTCGGTCTTGGCGTGGTTGCGCATGCCCTGTGTGCCGGCCAGCACCGTGGCGTCGTAGGACATGATCACGGCCCGTGAGGCCTCGGTCCCACAGCGGGCGCCGTTGATGCCGCCTATGCCAGTGACCATGCCGTCAGCCGGCGTGTTGGCGATCAGATCGTCCATGCTGCGGCGGCGTGTCTGCGCGGCGATGGCCAGCGCGCCGTACTCGATGAAGCTGCCCTCATCGCACAGGTCGGCAATGTTCTCGCGTGCCGTGCGGCCGCCCTGCGCGCGGCGCTTGGCAATGGCCTCGGGGCGGGCGGCGTCGAGCGTGAACGCATGGCGCTGAACCACACCCAGCAGGTCAGCGCGAAGGTGATCCGGGTCGTGCGTGGCGGCGTCCTGGGCCAAAGTCACAGCCGCGCCCAGCACGGCATCCAGCACCAGCAGCGCCTGGCCCTGGGCGAGATAGTCGCCCGGCGCCGCCAGCAGCGCGCGCACTCGGCCCGCGTGCGCTGCCAGCAGGACATGCTCCATCTTCATGGCTTCGAGCACGGCCAGCTCGGCGCCGGCGGCGACCTCATCGCCCTCGGCGACACTAAGCTGCACCAGCCGTGCGGGCATGGGTGCCAGCACCGCGCCGTCAGGCACTGGCACCGATGTTTCATGGTTATTTTGGTCGCTAACCCTTGGCACATCAGCGCTGGCAGCTACTGATTTCATAGTATCCAGCAAATTGGGCAACACCAACTCCAGCCAACGTGTGTGCACCTGCTGGCTGGCCATCTCGTGCCGCCCAGCCAGCGCCTGCAGCAGGCTCAGGTTGGTGGCGACGCCCTCGATGCGGCATTCGGCCAGGGCGCGCTGCGAGCGGCGCAGCGCATCGGCAAAACGTGGACTGCGTGTGTGCACGATGAGCTTGGCCAGCAGCGTGTCGTAGTGGGGCGATGGCGTGCCGCCAGCCACGCCGTGGCTGTCCACGCGCACACCGGGGCCGGTTGGCAGCTCAAACCGGCTGAGCGTGCCGCTGCCGGGCATGGCGCCGCCCTGTGCATCCAGCGTTTCGGCATTGATGCGCCACTGCACGGCAAATCCCTGTATGGCCGGCGGCGCGGCCGGGTCTAGCCCCAGGCTTGACAGCGTACAGCCCGCTGCCAGCGCGATCTGCGTCTGCACCAGATCGACACCGGTGACCTCTTCGGTGATGGTGTGCTCCACCTGCAGGCGCGGGTTGCACTCGATGAACACAAAGGGCAACGTGCTGGAGGCCAGATCCACCAGAAATTCAAACGTGCCCAAGCCTTCATACGCCACCTCGCGCGCCATCGCCAGGGCGCTGGCGATGATGCGCTCGCGCAGCGGCGCGGGCAGCGAGGGGCTGGGTGCAATTTCCACCACTTTCTGAAAACGCCGCTGCAGCGTGCATTCGCGCTCGCCCAGCGCCATCACCGCCTGGCCGTCGCCCAGCAGCTGCACCTCGATATGGCGCGCATTGGCCATCAGGCGCTCCACGTACACGCCATCCACGCCAAACGCCGCTTGCGCCTCGCTGCGGCAACGTGCATAGGCAGCGGGCAGTTCGCCCTCCGACTGGACGGCGCGCATACCGCGCCCGCCGCCGCCGCCGATGGCCTTGATCACGATGCCCGCGCCGCCCTGTGTCTGCCAGAAAGCCTGGGCCTCTTCAAGCGTGACTGCAGCCTGCGTGCCAGGCATCAGCGGTACGTCGCAGCGCAGCGCCAGTGCGCGCGCCTGGGCCTTGTCGCCAAACAGGGCCAACTGCTCTGGCGTGGGGCCGATGAAGCGCAGCCCGGCAGCGGCGCAGGCCAGTGCGAAATCGGCGCGCTCGCTCAGAAAACCGTAGCCCGGGTGGACGGCATCGCAGCCCAGTTCCCGCGCGATGGCGATCAGGCGCGCCGCGTCGAGGTAGGCCGACGGCCCGGTGGCGCCCAACGCCACGGCCTGATCCGCCGCCGCCACGTGGGGGCTGGCGGCGTCGTCAGCGGCGTAGACCGCAACGCTGCCAATCCCCAGGTCATGCAGCGCGCGCACGATGCGCAGGGCAATCTCCCCACGGTTGGCAATCAGGACTTTGGCGAATAGAGGATGGGATGGCATGAATTGAATCGCTATGGTTTGTAGAGCTGCCAGCGCTTGTCCATCAAGGGCAGGCAACCGATTTGGCTTGAAACCCGTCGCCGGGCAGAGGCCGCTGTTCGGGCAGGTGCTCAGGCCTGGTCACGCAGCAGACGGCGCAGCAGCTTGCCGGCGCCAGTGGCGGGCAGCGCCTCCATGAAGCGCACCTCGCGCGGGGCCTTGTAGGGCGCCATATTTTCGCGGCACCAGGCCACGAGCGTGGCGGCGTCGACCTCCTGGCCGGGCTTCTTGACGATGAAGGCACGCACGACCTCGCCCTTCTCCGCGTCAGGCACACCGATGACGGCGGCCTGCGCCACGGCGGGGTGTTTGATGAGCAGGGTTTCGACCTCTTCGGGGAACACGCTGTAACCCGAGACCTTGATCATTTCCTTGAAGCGGCCAATGAAGGTGAGGTAGCCATCGGCATCCATCTTGCCCATGTCGCCGGTGTGCACCCAGCCATTGCGCAGCGTCTGCGCCGTGGCCTCGGGCTTGTTCCAGTAGCCCTTGAAGTTGCCGGGGCCGTGAATGGTGATCTCGCCCACCTCGCCGGCAGGCAGTTCGGCCTGGGTGTCGGGGCTAATGATGCGCAGGGTGTTGCCCGGGACCGGTTTGCCCTGGGTGCCCCAGCGGATGGCGGTGTAAGGCATGCAGGTGTCCATGGTGTGCGTTTCCGACAGGCCATAGGCGGCCTCAAAGGCGATGCAGTTGGGCGCAAAGCTTTGCCACTGCTGTGCCAGCGCTTCGGTGAAAGTGATGCCAAAGCTGGTGACCGGGTTCATGCGCAGCGCGCGCCAGTCCATGTCGCGTGCGCCCGGCAGCTGCATGAGCGCAGCGTTCATGGGCGCGATGCTGTACCACCAGCTGACGCGGTGACGCTCCAGCGCCTGCGCCACGCCCATCGGATCGAAACGGTACATCAGCACGGTGGTCGCACCCGTCAGCACCGGGATGTTGACGCCCATCAGCATGCCGGCAATGTGGTACAGCGGCGCCACGGCCAGCAGCACGTCGTCGCTGCATGTGTTGTTGCTGGCCACGGCGGCGGCGGTTTTGAAGCGTGCATTTTCATAGGTCAGCATGGCACCCTTGGGCAGACCGGTGGTGCCCGAGGTGTAGGTCATGAGCGCCACGACGTCCATGTCGAGGGTGACGGGTGCTGGCCTGCCACCGCCCCGGGCCACGGCCAGAAAGTCCTCGCAGTCCGCCGGGATCGGTGCCGCCGCCGTGCGCATTGCCTGAAGCTCGTGCGGCAGGTCAAGGCTGAGCGTCTCGGGCAGCAGATCGCCATAGCGCACGACAAAGACATGCGCCAGGGCGGTTTTGGCACGCACCTTGTCGACCACGGGCAACAGCACGTCGGCCGCCACGATCACACGCGCCTGCAGGTCGGTGAGCTGGTATTCGAGCTCGTGTTCCTTGTTCAGCGGACCGCAGGGGCAGACGATGGCACCGATCTTCTGGATGCCGTAGTGCGCCATTACGTACTGCGGACAGTTGTTCATGAACAGCGCCACGGGTTCACCCTTTTGCACGCCCAGCGTCTGCAGGCGGGCGGCAAAGGCATCGCTGGCGGCATCAAGCTCGGCCCAGCTGATGGCCTGGCCATACCAGAGATAGGCGGTGCGGTCCGGGGTCGCGCGGGCATGGTTGCGCAGGTGTTCGTGCAGCGGCAGCTGCGGTGCGGTCTGTGGCATGGCGTTGTCTCCGATGTGTCTGAAATCGCGGCTTCATGGCGTCGGCTAAGGGTTTGCGATAGGCCTCCCTGCCCGCCAGCGTCTTGCCAATATATACCGACTGGTAGAACAATGCTACCTATGGGTATAAATTCAACGTCGCACAAAGGACAGCTATGAGCCACAAGCCCCCGGTGCAGGCCAGCGGCCGACAAAAGTCGGAAACCGCAGGATCGGACGAGAAGCGCGACCGCATCCTGCGCGCCGCCGAGGCGCTGTTTGACGCACAGGGCTACGCCAACACCACCATCGAGCAGATCGCGCAGCAGCTGGGCGCGACCAAGCCTTTCATCTACTACTACTTTCGCAACAAACAGGAGATCTTCGAGACCCTGTCCTGGGCGCCCGCCGTGGCGTGTTTCACGGCCATGGACTTTGCCGAAGACGACCAGCGCCCCGCCCATATCAAGGTGACCCAGGGCATAGCACGTCTGATCCGCGCCACGCTGGAGCACCACCCGGCCGCGTTCTTCTCCTACCGCGAGCCCCAGGTGTACCGCCCCGAGTACATGGCCGCGCAAAAGCAGCTCGCCAACCACTTCTACGACCAGCTGTGCCCGCTGCTCGAAGCCGGGCGGCAGGACGGCATGTTCGACTTTTACGACACCAAGATCACCGCACTGGCGGCCTGCAGCCTGCCCGGCTTTCTCTACAACTGGTACCGGCCCGATGGCCGCCTTTCGGCCGACGAGGTGGCGCAGGAGCTGTCGACACTGGCCTACCGGGTACTTGGACTGCGCAAACGACGCGGGCCTGCGCCCTGAGCGCACGTCCGCCCCTACCGTTCACCCCTCACCCATTCCATCCACCACGCACTTCCAGGAGACTTTCCCCATGCTGTCACGACGTTCCACACTGGCGCTGCTCGGCACCGCCACTTTCGGCCTGAGCCCCGCGCTGTTTGCCGCTGCCCCATTTCCCAGCAAGACCCTGCGCTGGGTCATTCCCTACCCGGCGGGCGGGGGCTCCGACTTCATGGCGCGCGTGGTCGGTCAGCCGATGTCGGTGGCCGTGAACCAGAGCGTGGTGGTCGACAACAAGCCCGGCGGCAATGGCGCGATTGCCGTGGCCGACGTGCTTCGCGCCCCGCCTGACGGCCACACGCTGATCAATGTGGACAACGGCACACTGGTCTTCAACCCGGCGCTCTACCGCAAGCTCGGCTACACGCCCGACAAGGATCTCAAGCTCGTCACCCTGCTGGCGCGCGCCCCCATGATTCTGGTCGTCGGCCCGGCCTGCACCGCCAAGGACGCCAAGGAATTCATCGAGCAGGCACGACGCCAGCCCGGTACACAGAACTTCGGTTCGGCCGGCGCGGGCACGCCCCAGCACATGGCGATGGAGATGTTGATGCACCAGGCCAAGCTAAAAATGACGCATGTGCCCTACAAAGGCTCGGCACCTGCGCTGGGCGACCTTGCGGGCGGACAGATCCCCGCCGTGATGAGCGACTACGCGGCGGCTGGCGGCTTCCTGCAGTCGGGCAAACTGCGCGCCCTCGCGGTGGCTGACAGTCGGCGCCACCCACGCCTGCCGGATGTGCCCACCTTCGAGGAACTCGGCCTCAAGGGCGTCGAAGCCACGGCCCTGGTGGGCGTGGCGGTGCATGCCTCAACCCCGGATGCAACCGTGCAGGCGCTGCAAAAGGTCATCGCCCAGGCCCTGCTGTCGCCCCAGACCAGCGCCAAGTACCGCGAAGTGGGCCTTGAGCCCGTCGGCAACACGCCGCAGGAGTTCACCCAGATGATCAGCGCCGAGGTGACGCGCTGGCACCCGCTGATACGCACCCTGGGCATCGCGCTCGACTGACAACGCACGCACCCCCGGAGCCCGCGCTCAGGGGGTTGGTGCGCCGGCCTCAAACCAGCGCTTGATCAGCCCGCGCTCTTCGCCGGTGATCTGTATGGCGTTGTTAAGCGGCATCAGCTTGAGCACGCCGGCTTGCTGATATATCGCCTGGGCATGCTGTTTGATCAGCGCTGGCGTTTGCAGTGCATTGCCTCTGTTGTGCAGCTGCGCGTTATGGCACAGCGCGCAGCGTTGATCAATCACCGCCTTGACCTCGTCCAAACTCACCGCTCCACACGCATACCGACGCTCAAATCGGGCAGTTGCGTTCGACCCGAAACATCGGTGCGTTTGATCGTCTCTTGTTCGTCACGCAGGCTGAGCCGCTGACGGCAGCATGGCAGGCCACCGGCAGCAAGTCCTCACCCGCAGCGGTCAGCCTCAGGGGCATGCTGGCCCGGTTGATCAGGTCGGCGCCGACCCAAAGTTCAAGCGCGCGGATGAGGCGCGAAAACTGCGGCTGCGTCACATGGCGAAGCTCGGCTGCGCGCGAAAAACTGCGCTCCCGCGCCAGCGCAAAGAAGTCTTCCAGCCATTTGTGGTCCACGCCCTACTCCTTTGTGCCGCTTGTCCGGCCTGCCCGATGTTATTCCTGCAGGCATTGGCAGTACTGCCGGCGCACACAGCAGCTAGAACGGGCCGCCGCTACCATCTCACTCCATGATCGTTCGCAAAGCCCACCTCGACACCCTCGCCATTTCCCTGCTGCTCGGCTGCTGCCTGTTCTGGGGCTTGCAGCAGGTGCTCATCAAGGCAACGATCGCGGAAATTCCGCCCATGTTCCAGGCGTCCCTGCGCCTGCTGGGAGCGACAGTTCTGCTTTGGCTGTGGTGCTGGTGGCGGCGGATTGCGCTGTTTAAGCGCTTTGCTGAATAAGTGCCGTGAAAACGCCAATGCGGTGGCATGACGGCGCGATATCGTAAAGGCAAGGTCAAATGTGCCCCATTTTGCGGCCCCTGGGGCTGCTTTGCGGGCTCGTTGGCCCGGTTTCTCGCGTCATGGACGCACCTGTGCCATCAGCCTTTGGCGACCGAGGTAAATGTTTGCCAACGCCAAGGCAGTGAACGCCCGCGTAGCGTTTTTCTGCAGGCCCCGGTAACGCACTTTGCCAAATCCCCACAGCCGCTTGACCACACCAAAGACATGCTCGACCCGCGCACGAATCTTGGACTTATTTCGGTTCTTGCCGCGCTCTACTTCGTCAACGACGCCACCAGCACGACGAGTGCGCTGATTCGTGAAGTCTTTGGCGCTCGGTGCCTTGCTCGCAATTAGCGCCTTCTGGCTGGCATAGGCCGAGTCACCGTACACGCGCTGCTCATTGCCGTGCAGCAAGTCTGGCAGCGGATGCTTGTCGTGGATGTTGGCCGCTGTGACGACTGCGCTGTGCGCCAGGCCGCTTTGGCTGTCTACGCCGATGTGTAGCTTCATGCCGAAATACCATTGCTGGCCCTTGCGGGTTTGGTGCATTTCGGGGTCCCGCGCTTTGGCTGCATTCTTGGTGGAGCTGGGTGCGCCAATAATGGTGGCATCCACGATGGTGCCGGTATTGACCTTGAAGCCTCTGGCTTGCAGTTCCTCGCCTACCTTCGCAAACAGGGCCTCGCCCAGTTTGTTCTCGTTGAGCAGCTTGCGAAATTTCGTAATGGTCGTCGAGTCAGGAACTGGCTCACGTCCCAAATCAATACCAACGAAGCTGCGCAGACTAGCGCTGTCATACAAGGCTTCCTCGCACGACAGGTCAGCCAGGTTGAACCAGTGTTGGATGAAGTGGATACGCAGCATGCGCTCCAAGCCAACGGGCGGGCGGCCATTGCCGACTCTGGGGTAATGCGGCTCAATGACTTCGCACAGTGCAGCCCACGGCACGATGGCCTGCATGGTTTGGAGAAACTCGTCGCGCCGCGTGGGCTTGCGATAGTTCTGGAACGTTTGGTCTGCCGCCATTGCCAAGGTTTGTTGCTTCATCCGCCAATAACGTTTCAGTCCCTTTGGGCGTGGACCTTAATCATCAAAGCCTTA
>JBKJKI010000113.1:0-5516 GCA_046597475.1 Polaromonas sp.
CAGCTATTTCTACAGCCGCGACATCGGCCGCATCTACCGGGTGGCCGAAGCGCTGGAGTACGGCATGGTGGGCATCAACGTGGGCGTGATCGCCACCGAGCACGTGCCCTTTGGCGGCGTGAAGCAGTCAGGCCTGGGCCGTGAAGGCTCCAGCCACGGCATGGAGGAGTACGTCGAAATGAAATACCTTTGCATTGGGGACATCAACAAATAGGCTTTTGTCCTGTAACCCACGCAACAGCTTCTATCTCACGACGGGCCCATGCGCGTACTCCTGGTTGAAGATGAACTGGACATGGCATCCTGGCTGATGCGCGCGCTGAAACAGGGCAGCTTTGTGCCTGACCACGCAGCCGACGCAGGCACGGCAGAGGCCTTGATGGCAGTCACCGAATATGACGCGGTGGTGCTCGATTTGCGCCTGCCGGACCGGCATGGCCTGCTGCTGCTGGCAGACATGCGCAAGGCCGGTAACCGCACACCGGTTCTGGTGCTTACCGCTCAGGGCTCGCTGAAGGACCGGGTGCGCGGGTTAAATATCGGTGCAGACGATTTCCTGAGCAAACCGTTTGAGCTCGAAGAACTGGAGGCGCGCCTGGCAGCCCTGGTGCGGCGCAGTCGTGGCCGCCCGCATATGCCGCTGTGTTGCGCGTCCCTGTCTTATGAGCATGAAAGCCGCTCCTTCACGCTGGCAGGTGAACTGCTGCAATTGACGCCGCGCGAAAACGCGGCGCTCTTGGCGCTACTCCACCGCAGCGGCACGCCCGTGGACAAGTCCCAGCTGTCGAGCAAGGTGTTTCCGCACGACAGCAACGCCGGCCCCGATGCGATCGAGCTGGTACTGCACCGCCTGCGCCGGAAACTGGCAAACAGCGACGTGCAAATCGTAACCATCCGGGGGCTGGGCTACATGCTCAGGGACATGGCGCATGCCAGCCCAGGCCTCTGACCCGCCACACAGTACGCGGCCAAGCCGCTTTGGCATACGCGCCCGCCTGCTGGCCCTGCTGTTGCCCGGCGTCCTGGCCTTGCTGGCCTTTGACAGCTGGAACGACTACCGGGCGCTCAAGAACATCGTGGAGGACGCCTACGACCAGGCCCTACTGGAACCCGTGACGGCGCTCGACCACAGCGTGACGCTGGCCGCCGACGGGAGCATCCGCGTGAACACACCTTTTGATGTGCAGGCCATGTTTGACGGCATGCGGCCCCAGCACAAGCATCTGCACCTCGGGCTGCTCGCGCTTGCCGCGGGCCCGGATGACCCTGCCGGTTCGGCCCGTCCGCCGGCGACTGCCATCAGTAGAGACAAGCGCCCCCCCGGCCCTGAGACCACCCTGATTGGTGTCAGTGACCTGCCGCCAGTGCCGCCCTCCACGCTGCAGGCCTCGCCCCCCACCGGCCACGGGCCGGTCTGGTACGACGGCGTCTATCACGACTACGCGGTGCGCGTCGTGGCGCTGCGCCGCACGGTCTTCGACGGCCACGGCAGGCCCTATCAATTGCTGGTCCAGGCCGCAGAAAGCACCGGCCCGCGCGAACAGGCGGCCGCCAGCTCCCTGCGCCAAGAACTGCTCAGGGACGCACGCATGCTGGCGGCGGTGCTACTGTTGGTCTGGCTGGGCGTGGGCTGGTCTTTGTGGCCGCTGGAGCGCCTGCGAAAATCGGTGCTGGCCAGCCCGCCAGACGCCCTGGCGCCACTCGATGCTGCGCATGTTCCGCACGAGGTCCGGCCCCTGGTCGAAACCGTTAATCATCACATGGCGAGTCACCGGCTGATGCTGGCGCGACAGGCCGGTTTTCTGGCCGATGCCTCCCACCAGCTGCGCACGCCGCTGGCCATCCTGTTGACCCAGGCCGCCTACGCGCTGCGCGAACCCGACCCGGAGCGCATGCGCGAAACCCTGCGCGCGATCATGGTCCAGCTGTCGCGCAGCCGCCGCCTGAGCGAACAGCTGCTGGCGCTGGCGCATGCCAGTGAAGCGCAGGAGGACGTCACCTCATCCGCGCTGGTGGATCTCAATGCGCTCGCACGCGAAGTGGTTCTGCAATACCTGCCACTGGCGCACGAAAAAAACCAGGACCTGGGCTGGGTCCATGCCTACGGGGACAACGCTCCGGCGGACGGCGGCACGGTGCCAGCAGAAACAGAAACAGAAACAGGCACGGGGACGACTACGGACATGGTTGCACCGGTCATGGCCCATGGCGAAGAGTTGCACGAGGCGCTGTCCAACCTGGTTCATAACGCCGTGGCTTACACGCCCGCCGGTGGCACCATCACGGTCGCCACGCGCTTTGAAGGCTTGTCGGTGTGTGTCGAGGTTTGCGACAACGGCCCGGGTATTGCCACGGACCAGCGCGCCGCGGTTTTTGAACGTTTTGTGCAACTCGCGGAGCATGCCGTCCCCGGGGCTGCACGCCACGGCGCGGGGCTGGGCCTGTCGATCGCCAGGGGCTACGCCCAACGCAACGGGGGTGACATCGAACTGGCCGATGCCGACCTGCCAACAGACAGCCCGCGTGGCCTGCGCGCCATTTTGCGCCTGCCATGCGCAAGCGTACCAGCCGCCCTCAACGCTTCTGCGGGCTGACACCGACACCCCACTTTCGCCGCCCTCGGCAGCATTGTTCGCAGGCCTGGCTACCGGTTCGACACACGCTTTTTTCGTGCTGACGCTACGTTAGTGATAACACGTATTTTGAAGTGCTCCCGACAAAACGAAAGCAGATTGGAAGCATCGCTCCCTAACATCCCCCTCCAACCCGAACACCTCGCCGGCTGCGTAATTGCATGACCGGAAGGCGCGGGGCCAAACCACAAGGAGACCCGGATGACTCACCCCCAGTTGACAACAACGCCGCGCAGGCACAGCCCCGGAGGCGCCTGACATGAACTTTAATAACCGGAATTTCATCAGGGGCCTGGTTCTCATGGCGATCGCCCTGCTCTTTGGCCTGGTGTCGCTGAATTACACGGTAGGCCAATTAAGTCGATCCGGGCCCGGAATGTTTCCCCTGATCGTGAGCTGCATTCTGTTTCTGATTGGCCTGCTCTCGGTGGCGCGCTCGCACTTCGTCGACCCCGTGCCGCTGGACTACAGCGTCAAAAATATCGCCCTCATTCTGCTCAGCCTTGTGGGGTTCACGGTGATCTCCGAGTACATCAACATGATCCTGGGCATCATATTTCTGGTGTTCTGCTCGACGTTTGCCGGTACTTCGTACTCAGTGGTGCGCAACATCAAGATCTCGCTGGGCTTGATCGCGGTGGCCTTTGCCTTCAAAAACCTGCTCGGCCTTAACCTGCCCCTCTACTGATATGGACATCCTCCACAACCTCTCGCTTGGTTTCGAACACGCACTGACCTGGCAAAACCTTCTTTACTGCGCCATTGGCTGCACGGTGGGCACGCTCATCGGCCTGCTGCCCGGGCTGGGCCCCTTGTCCACCATCAGCTTGCTGCTGCCCCTGACCTATTCGATTCCCACTGGCGGCGCGCTCATCATGCTGGCGGGGATTTACTACGGGGCTCAATACGGCGACAGCGTGAGCGCCATCACCATGAAGATTCCGCACGCCAGCAGCATTGTTGCCTGTATAGATGGCTATCAGATGACCCTCAAGGGCAAAACCGGCCTGGCATTGTTCACCGCGGGCATTTCCAGTTTCATTGGCGGCACTGTGGCCATTGTGGTGCTTTCGACCTTGGCGCAACCGCTGGGCGAAGTAGGCTTCCTGTTTGGGCCGGCCGATTACTGTGCCCTCATGCTGCTCGGTTTTTTCTGCGTGGCCTTTGTCAGCAGTGGCAGCTTGCTCAACGGCCTGGCCATGGCCATGGTCGGCGTCCTGCTCGGGATGGTCGGTACCGACGTGAACAGCGGCGTGGCACGCTACACCATGGACCTGGCCTTTCTGACCGATGGCATTGGCCTGATCAGCATCGCTCTGGGCTGCTTCGGCATTGCCGAGGTCGTGAAAAACCTCGACAACAAAAACACGCTCACGCCCTTCAGCGGCACGATCAAGCTCATGCCAACCTGGCCCGAGTTCAAGCGCATCATTCCCAGCGCCTTGCGCGGCAGTGTGATTGGCTCCATCCTCGGCATCCTGCCCGGCGGCGGCCCCACGATCGCCCAGTTCGCGGCCTATGCCGCTGACAAGAAATTCAGCAAATACAAGCACGAGATCGGCACCGGATGCATCGAGGGAGTGGCCGGACAAGCGGCAGCCGACGAGGCGGCGGCACGCACCAGCTTCATCCCGCTCATGGCCATTGGCATTCCCGAAAACGCAGTCATGGCCCTGATGATGGCCGCCTTCGTCGTCAAGGGCATACAGCCCGGCCCCAACATGATCGCCAGCCATCCCGATTTGTTCTGGGGTCTGGTGGCCAGCATGTGGGTGGGCAACTGCTTCCTGGTCATCCTCAACGTGCCGCTGGTGCGCTACTGGCTGTCGGTGTTCAAGATTCCCTACACCGTGCTCTTTCCGGCGATTCTCTTTTTCTGCTGCGTCGGCACGTTCAGCATCAACAACAGCCTGGATGACATCTACATCACAGCCGTTTTTGGCCTGGTTGGCTATCTGTTTTTGCGCCTCGACATGGAAGCCGCGCCACTCCTGCTGGGCTTCATTCTGGGCCCCATGCTGGAGGAAAATTTCCGGCGCGCCATGCTTCTGAGCCGGGGTAGTTTCGAGGTGTTCGTCACCCGCCCCATCAGCGGCACCTTGCTCACCATGATCGGAGCCCTGGTCCTGTGGCAGGTGGTGACATTTGCCCGGAAGTTGATAAAGGCACCGGATCATAAGATTCATGGGCGTACACATACGCCCGCAGCTGCAGCCGCTTCCGCAGCCGTCGTTGAAGTTGAATAATCCCACTTTGGTGAAGTCGTCTCGATTTCCCGAACCGCTCATAAGCTGAGTTTGGGGAGTTGTCTCACACGGCAAGTCTTGTTGAAGCCTCAGCCCCAGCTCTGCCGGGGCTGAGCAGCTGTTTGATGCGCGCCAGCAGCGGCGAGGGTGGTAACGGTGTTGGAATAAGTCTTCCCCTCGGAAGGCATTCAAAAAATCAACCGCAGACCTTCGTACACGCCGGTACGCCGTCTTCGCTGCATTTTTCATAGCTACCAACACCAAATCCACGCTGACTACAGGCAAAAAACATCACAAATCGCGATCCAGGCCAGCGCCAATAACCCAAACTCGAATCACCGGTTGCAGCGGGCATCGCCGACGCCAGGGATGCCCAAAATTCATGGCCTGCGAAAACACCATGCGCGGCCGGCGGGCTGACCCGGGAAGGCATGCAGCCGGCTGATCACCGGCTGCTGCTCTTATAATCCTAGAAACGGCAGTTAGGTCTCGCGCAAAAATAAATTGATAAAGTTTTAAGAATGTGTTCTAAAGCGGAATGCAAATTGCAGCCGCAATAGTACTGATGGAATCGAACTACCGATCCCTTGCCGCCGTGTTGGATGAACGGGCGCGGCGACATTGGGCGGCGACCGAA
>JBKJKI010000228.1:0-3000 GCA_046597475.1 Polaromonas sp.
CCAAAAGGCCTCGTCCGTGAAAAACGTGGTGCGTGCCTTGGAGCAAGCTGGTGCGATGGAATACACCATTGTGGTGGCTGCTACGGCGTCTGAATCGGCTGCTATGCAGTATGTTTCGGCCTACTCCGGCTGCACCATGGGTGAGTACTTCCGCGACCGCGGTGAAGACGCGCTGATCGTGTATGACGACTTGTCCAAGCAAGCGGTTGCTTACCGCCAAGTGTCTTTGTTGCTGCGCCGTCCACCAGGCCGCGAAGCCTACCCTGGCGACGTGTTCTATCTCCACAGCCGTCTGCTGGAGCGCGCTGCGCGCGTGAACGAGAAGTATGTCGAAGACTTCACCAAGGGTGCTGTGACAGGCAAGACCGGATCATTGACCGCGCTGCCCATCATTGAAACGCAAGCCGGCGACGTGTCTGCCTTCGTTCCGACCAACGTGATTTCGATCACCGACGGCCAGATTTTCCTGGAAACCAGCCTGTTCAACGCCGGTATCCGCCCTGCGATCAACGCCGGTATCTCGGTGTCCCGCGTCGGTGGTGCAGCGCAGACCAAGCTGATCAAGAACCTGTCCGGCGGTATCCGTACCGACCTGGCCCAGTACCGTGAGCTGGCTGCCTTTGCGCAGTTTGCTTCGGATCTGGACGAGGCCACCCGCAAGCAACTCGACCGCGGTGCCCGCGTGACCGAGTTGCTCAAGCAGGCGCAGTACTCGCCTTTGTCCATTTCCAACATGGGTGCCACGCTGTTCGCGGTGAGCAAGGGCTTCATGGACGACGTGGACGTCAAGAAGGTGCTGGCTTTCGAACATGGTCTGCACGGCTGGCTCAAGGACAAGCACGCCGCCCTGATGGCCAAGCTCGAAGCCAACAAGGCCATGGACAAGGATGCCGAGGCTGAGTTGACCACCGCTGTGACTGCGTTCAAGAAGTCGTTTGCGCAAATCAACTGAAATCAACTTATGAGCGCACCGACAATCGTCACGGTTTGGCCCTTCAAGCAGGGGCCGCGGAACCGGCTTTGCCGGGCCGCAGGCGCAGCGGCCTCCCCGGGGGGCAGCGCATTACACGAAGTGAAAAGCGTGGGGGCTAAATAATGGCAGCAGGCAAGGAAATACGCGGCAAGATCAAGTCGGTGGAAAACACCCGCAAGATCACCAAGGCCATGGAAATGGTGGCGGCCTCCAAAATGCGCAAGGCGCAGGAACGGATGCGCGCCGCCCGTCCTTACAGCGACAAGATCCGCAACATCGCAGCGCACCTGAGCGAGGCCAACCCCGAATACACCCATCCGTTCATGGAGTCCAACGACTCGAGGACCAGCGGGTTTATCGTGGTGACCACCGACAAGGGCTTGTGCGGCGGTTTGAACACCAATGTGCTGCGTCTCCTGACAACCAGGCTCAAGGAACAGCAGGCGGCCGGTGAAGACGCGCAGGCAGTTGCCATTGGCAATAAAGGCCTGGGTTTCCTCAACCGTATTGGCGTCAAGGTGGTGGCGCACG
This sequence comes from Polaromonas sp., assembly GCA_046597475.1. Lineage (GTDB taxonomy): Bacteria > Pseudomonadota > Gammaproteobacteria > Burkholderiales > Burkholderiaceae_C > Polaromonas. The sequence continues at coordinate 1,505 of JBKJKI010000228.1, forward strand.
CGACGCAGCTGGGCGACAAACCGCATCTGGACAAGCTGATCGGCCCCGTCAAGGTCCTGCTCGACGCGTACAGTGAGGGCAAGATCAAGGCGGTCTACCTCTGCTACACCCGGTTCATCAACACCATGAAGCAGGAGTCCGTGGTTGAGCAGTTGCTGCCGCTGACGGCAGCGCATCTTGAGGCCGACAAGAACCAGCATGGCTGGGACTACATCTATGAGCCCGATGCCCAGACCGTCATTGACGACCTGCTGGTTCGCTACGTCGAAGCGCTGGTGTTCCAGGCCGTGGCCGAAAACATGGCCTCGGAGCAGTCGGCCCGCATGGTGGCCATGAAGTCCGCGACCGACAACGCAGGCAGCGTGATTGGTGAGCTCAAGCTGATTTACAACAAGACGCGTCAAGCGGCGATCACGAAAGAACTTTCGGAAATCGTTGCCGGTGCCGCAGCGGTTTAAGCCGCGATTTCCAAGATTAAAGAACAGAAAAGGATCCAATCATGGCTCAGGTTCAAGGCAAGATTGTTCAGTGTATTGGCGCGGTGGTTGACGTGGAGTTTGCCCGTGACCAGATGCCAAAGATTTACGACGCGCTCAAGATGGAAGGCTCCGCGCTGACGCTGGAAGTGCAGCAGCAGCTGGGTGACGGCATTGTGCGTACCATTGCGCTGGGCACCTCCGACGGCCTGCGCCGCGGCAACATGGTGTACAACACCGGTGCGCCAATCACCGTGCCCGTGGGCAAGGCCACCCTGGGCCGCATCATGGACGTGCTGGGCGCGCCGATCGACGAGCGCGGCCCAGTCAGCCAGGAACTGACCGCATCGATCCACCGCAAGGCTCCGGCCTATGACGAACTGAGCCCTTCGCAGGAACTGCTGGAAACCGGCATCAAGGTGATTGACCTGGTTTGTCCCTTTGCCAAGGGCGGCAAGGTCGGTCTGTTCGGTGGCGCTGGCGTCGGCAAGACCGTGAACATGATGGAGCTGATCAACAACATCGCCAAGGCGCACTCGGGCCTGTCCGTGTTTGCCGGCGTCGGTGAGCGTACCCGCGAAGGCAACGACTTCTACCACGAGATGGCCGACTCCGGTGTCGTGAAGCTGGACAACCTGCCCGAGTCGAAAGTGGCCATGGTGTACGGCCAGATGAACGAGCCCCCGGGCAACCGCCTGCGCGTCGCGCTGACCGGCCTGACCATCGCCGAATCGTTCCGCGACGAAGGCCGTGACGTGCTGTTCTTCGTCGACAACATCTACCGCTACACGCTGGCCGGCACCGAAGTGTCCGCGCTGTTGGGTCGGATGCCTTCCGCCGTGGGCTACCAGCCGACGCTGGCCGAGGAAATGGGCCGCCTGCAGGAGCGGATCACGTCGACCAAGGTCGGCTCGATCACCTCGATCCAGGCCGTGTATGTGCCGGCCGACGATTACACCGACCCGTCGCCCGCCACCACCTTCGCCCACCTCGATTCCACCGTGGCGCTGTCCCGCGAAA
>JBKJKI010000053.1:0-9376 GCA_046597475.1 Polaromonas sp.
CGCGGTCCGACAGGTTCAGCGAGACATGCACGTCGGGGTGCTGGGCCAGGAAGCGCGGCACCATCGGCGCCACATGGCGGCGCCCGAAGCCGGCCGGTGCCGTGATCCGTAAGTAGCCACTGGCTTTCACACCACCGGCGCTGACACTGGCTTCGGCATTGGCCAGGTCGGCCAGCAGGCGCTGGCAGTCTTCAAGAAAGGCGCTTCCCTCGTGGGTGAGCGCAATGCGCCGCGTGGTACGGACCAACAGCTTGACGCCCAGCCGCTCCTCCAGCGCATCGAGCCGCCGGCCCATGATGGCCGGCGCCACGCCCTCGGCCCTGGCCGCCGCCGTCAGGCTGCCCCGGGCGACCACCGAGACAAAGGATTCGAGCTGCTTGAGTTTGGCCATGAGCCGGCATTATCGGCGCCCCGGCGTCCGATGGCGGCAATGGGGGCGTGCGGCGAAATTCGCAGCTCTCGTCAAAAACCAAACAGGCGTTTGGGCGTGTGCCAGAAAATCGCCTGGCGCGCCTCCGCATCGGGCAGCAACCGCTCAAACAGGCGCAGCAAGGGCCCGTAGTCGATGCGCTCGGGCGCCCGCAGAAACGGCCAGTCGGAGGCCCACACCAGCGACTGTGGCGTGTAGGCCCCGACCCCAGCGCCTGCAGGTAGGGCCATGCGTCCGGATAGGGATAAGGCTGCGCCGAGCACTTGGCCAGACCCGACAGCTTGACGCAGGCGCGCCCGGTCCGCGCCAGGTCCAGCAGGGCCGCGAAGCCGGCCTGCCCGACGCCCGCGCGCGGATCGGGACGCCCGCAATGGTCAAACAGCAGGCGGGCGCCGCTGTCCCGCAGCAGCGGCGCCATGCCGGCCAGCTGGTCCTTCTCGACCTGGACCTGCGCCCACATGCCGAGCTCACGCAAACGCTCAAGCAGCGGGCCGGTGTCGCGGTAGCAGGCCAGCCCGAGCAATGCCACGTTGAACGCCACGCCGACAACGCCGGCCGCCTGCAGATCCTGCAGCTCGCCCCGGCTGGCGTCGTTGCCCACCACGGCGATGCCCTTGTAGCGCCCTGCGCCGCGGGCAATCGTGTCAAGCAGGCAGCGGTTGTCCGGGCCATAACCTGAGTTGGGGCCGACGATCAGTGCGTGACGCACCCCGTGGGCATCCAGCACATGGCCCAGCTGCGCCGGGCTTCCGGTCTCACCGGGCAACGGCCGGTAGCAGGCATCGGCCGCATAGGGAATGCGCAGCGGGTCAAAGACATGCACATGCCGTCAGCGGGTTTTCCTGCCCGTCAATCGCGCCCTGCTCCAGCGCCGAGTAGACCTCGCCGAAAGTCATGGGCGTCGGGTTGGCGCCCAGTGTCTTGACCCAGTCCACGTTGATGGGCGTGGGGATGACGCGCAGCTTCAGGCCGGCGATGTCTTCCACCTTCACGATGGGGCGCTTGTTGTTGGTGATGTTGCGAAAGCCCAGCTCCCAGTAGGTCAGGCCGATCAGCCCCTTGGGTTCAAGCTTGGCGTGCATCTGCCTGCCGAACGGGCCGTCCACCACCGCATCGGCTTCCTTGCTGTTGCTGAACATGAAGGGGAAGTCAAATATCGCGAATTCCTTGACCTGGCCGGCGAGGTAGCTGGAGTTCATCGACGCCATTTCGATGGTGCCGCCCTGCATGGCCGAGATCACCGGACCATCGCCGCCGAGCACGCCACCGGGGAACAGGTTGACCTTGATCTTGCCGCCGGACTTGGCGGCAACGACGTCGGCAAATTTGTGCATGCCCATCACCAGCGGGTGGCCTTCCGGGTTCTGCGTGGTGAACTTGATGCTGCGTTCCTGGGCGCAAGCAATTCCAAAGGCTGCCACGGCAATTGCTGCGGCAAGGGTTTTGAGAACTGAACGTTTCATGACTTGTCTCCTGATGGATGAATTCAAAGGCGGCTGTACGCGTGATCTGCGATGGCGGCCGGACGTGGCGTACCCAGGCATGTCCGGCCGCCTGGCTTTCGGTGAATCAATAGAACCAGTGCGCCGGCACCATGACGAGCTGGGGGAAGGCCACCATCAGGAACATGATGGCGAACTGGGCAATCATGAAGGGAATCACGCCCTTGGTCACCTCGTCCATGCTGATCTTGCCGACGCCGGCCACGGCATTGAGCACCGTTCCCACGGGCGGCGTGATCAGCCCGATGGCGTTGTTGATGATGAACAGCACGCCGAAATACACCGGGTCTATGCCGGCGGCCTTGACCACCCGCATGAGCACCGGGGTCAGCAGCAAGATGGTCGGCGTCATGTCCAGCGCCGTACCGACCACCATGGTCAGCAGCATGATGGCCAGCATCAGCAGCCTGGGGCTGTCGAGCAGCGGCTGCAGCAGGGACACCACCTGGGCCGGCAGATTGGCCACGGTGATCAGCCAGGCCGAGACCATGGCGGCGGCGACCAGGAACATGACGACGGCGCAGGTCTTGGCAGCCGAGACAAACAGCGGCACCAGCTGCCTGAAGTTGAGTTCGCGGTAAATCACGGTCGAGACAAACAGCGAGTAGACCGCCGCCACCACGGCCGCCTCGGTCGGCGTGAACACGCCAAACTTCAGGCCGAAAACAATGATGAAGGGCAGCACCAGCGCCCAGGTCGCCAGCTTGAGCGCCTCCAACACTTCTGCCGCCGATTTGCGCGGCGGCGGCGCGACCACTTCCTTGCGCACCAGATACCACCAGGTAAACACCAGCGCCATGGCCAGCCAGACCCCCGGGAAGATGCCGGCCATGAAGAGCTTGGAGATCAACACGTTGGCCGCGACACCGAAGATCACAAAGCCGATGCTGGGCGGAATGATGGGCGCGATGATGCCGGCCGAGGCAATCAGACCGGCCGAACGCGCCTTGTCATGGCCGGCCGCGACCATCATGGGCAGCAGCAGCGCGGTCAGCGCGGCGGCATCGGCCACGGCCGAGCCCGACAGCGAGGCCAGGATGACGGCGGCGACAATGGTCACATAGCCCAGGCCGCCCTTGATGTGGCCGACCAGCGCCATGGCAAAGTTCACGATGCGGCGCGACAGGCCGCCGGCATTCATGATCTCGCCGGCCAGCATGAAGAAGGGCACGGCCAGCAGCGGGAAGCTGTCGGCGCCGTTGATCACGTTCTGCGCCAGGATCTGCGCGTCGAACATGTTGAGGTGCCACATCAGCGCCGCGCCGCAGAGCAGCAGGGAAAAGGCAATCGGCACCCCCAGCGCCATGGCGGCGAGCATGGAACCCAGGAAAATGGCAATGGTCATCTCAAGCCTTGCGCGTTAGTGGGACTGGCCATTGCCGGCGTGGGGAGCCTCTTCGGATTCCTGCATCAGCATCAGGTGCTCGTCGTCGATCTGGCCGCTCAGCAGCCGCCACAGCTCGCCCAGCAGGATAGGCGCGCTCAGCACGGAAAAAGCCATGCCCGAGGCGTAGAACCAGCTCATGGAGACTTCCATCACCGCGCTGGTGGTGTCCCAGTTGATGACGGTCTGGTCGTAGGCGCCCTTGAACAGCAGGCCCAGGCAAAACAGCATCAGGAGCAGCGACAGGCCCATGCAGACCTTCTTGCCCGCCGGCCCCAGCCGCCCCACCAGCATGTCGGTGCCCAGGTGGCCCCGTTGTCGCGCACCGCCACCACGGCGCCCAGGAAGGTCAGCCAGACGAACAGCCAGCGCGACAGTTCCTCCGAGACGATGAATCCGGAGTCAAACGCGTAGCGCATGAAAACATTGCCGAACACCAGCACCACCATCACCGCCAGCGCCGCGGCGATCAGGTAACTGATGAAACGGCAATATCCGTCAATCAACTTTTTAATCATGGATTTGTCTCCCGAGAAATGACTGTTCGTTAATGTACGAACTAGTTAGTTTTATGAATATCGGTAATTACCCCAAGCCGCCGAGGCCCGCGCCACAGGCGGCCAATGCCGATTCCGCTTCAGCATTGGGGCGCTGGCGCGCTGCATTGACGCGCGGCCAGGCCCCGGCAGGTCCGGCTAGTTGCGCACGTAGCGCAGCACCATGTCGATCACGCTGGCGCGCCGGGCGGCAATGGCTTCGGGGGCCTGGGTGTCGCGCTTGAAAATCAGCCCGAAGGAGTGCTGGTTGGACACATTGAAGAAGGTCAGCGCCGAGATCGAGGCATGAATGTCGATGGCATCCAGGCCAGTGCGAAACACCCCGCTGGCGATGCCCCGCTCGTACAGCTCGCGGATCGCCTGAATGGCCGGCACATTGAGCTCCTGAATGATCTTGCTTTGCGCCAGATAGCTGCCGCGCTCCATGTTCTCGGACATCACCAGCCGGATGTAGTCCTGGTTGCCCTGGTGGTGGTCGAAGGTAAAGCCCACGAGGCGGTGCAGGGCTTCCTCGGGCGGCAGGTCCTGCAGATGCAGTTGACCCTCGATGCTGCGCATGCGCCGATAGGACTCCTCCAGCACGGCCAGATAGAGGCCTTCCTTGCTGCCGAAGTAGTAATAGATCATGCGCTTGCTGGTCCGGGTGGCGGCGGCGATTTCGTCAATGCGCGCGCCACTCAGGCCCTTCTCGGCAAACTCGTGGGTTGCCTTCTCCAGAATGCCCGCCATGGTGCGTGCCGGGTCGTTGGTGCGGGTCGTTGCGCGCGCCGCTGGCGCAGATTTGCGTGCGGGCGCCGCACCCAATGCTGCTGCAAAATGTACTGCTTCGTTCATTTTGAAAGTATAGGGCGCAAACTGCTGGACGGGCTGGAGCGGCCAGCTGCTGGCTACGCGGCTTTTTCGCCGATTTATTCACGAAAAGTGGCTAAAGCCCATATAAATAGGGCATTATTTGCTGCTATTTTTATAGCAATCAATGCCACGGCTCAGCCGCCCGTCGTGATGTTCTGGCTCTGCAGCGAAGCGATCTCCTGCTCGCTGTAGCCCAGCTGGGCGAGCAACTCGGCACTATGCTCTCCCAGTCTGGGCGGCGACAGCCGCACGCCCGGGCGTTCGCCGTCCAGGGTCAGCGGAAGCAGCACGACCTGGCTCGCGCGCCCGTCGGGCAGCGTGACCGGGGCCAGGCCGCCGGTGGCCTGCAGGTGCGGGTCGTCAAACAGATCCTGCGGCCGGGTGATGGGCGCAAAGGGCAAGCCGTTTTTCTCGAACACGGCCGACAGCTCGGCGGCGCTATAGGGTGCCAGGCGCTCGCGCAGCAGCGCCAGCATCCAGTCGCGCGCCCGCACGCGGTCGTTGTTGCTTGCCAGACGCTCATCGGCCTTCAGGTCGGCAAAACCGAAGGCATCGCAAAAGGCAACCCAGGCGGCGTCGCTGACCACCGCCAGGAAGATCTGCCCGCCGTCCTTGACCTTGAACACGTCGTAGATGCCCCAGGCCGAGATGCGCGCCGGCATCGGGTCGGCGGGCTGGCCGGTGACGGCGAACTGCATCATGTGCTGGGCCACCAGGAAGACGTTGTTCTCGAACAGCGCGCTCTGCACCTGCTGGCCCAGCCCGGTTTTTTCCCGCTGCGCCAGCGCCGCCATCGCGCCAATTGCGCCAAACATGCCGCCCATGATGTCGTTGACGCTGCTGCCGGCGCGCAGCGGGTCGCCGGGGCGGCCCGTCATGTAGGCCAGCCCGCCCATCATCTGCACCACCTCGTCGAGCGCGGTTCGGTGCTCATAGGGGCCGGGCAAAAAGCCCTTGTGGCTGACGTAGATCAGGCGCGGGTTCAGAGTCTTCAGGTTGGCGTAGTCAAGCCCGAGCGCCTGCATGGTGCCGGTCTTGAAGTTCTCGCTCACGATGTCGGCGGTGGCGATCAGCCTGAGCACGGCTTCCTTGCCCGCTGGCGTGCGCAGGTCAAGCGCCAGGCTTTTCTTGTTGCGGTTGAACAGCGGAAAGAAGCCCGCGCCCGAGCCGATGAGCTGGCGCGTGCTGTCACCGCCCAGGGGCTCGACCTTGATCACCTCGGCCCCCAGGTCAGCCAGCACCATGCCGCAGGTCGGCCCCATCACCATGTGGGTGAATTCAACCACCCGCAGCCCGGCCAGCGGCAACACTTTGTCAGACATTCGCGATTTCCTGTCAAGAATTGGGAAAGCCTCCCCCGTCGAGTTTCGTCCATTAGGGGGAATGGCGGCCATTTTCCACTCAAGCAATTACCCGCCAAAAAGTTACCAATAAAACGATTAATCGTTGATTAATAGCCACCCACATATCAAATACAGTAGCAGTCATGGAAAAGTCACGCGCCACCATTCATCCGCCCCTGCGCGCCGTGCTGTTTGATGCCTATGGCACGCTGTTCGACGTGTACAGCGTGGGCTTGGCTGCGGAGCAGCTGTTTCCGGGCAAGGGCCAGGCGCTGGGGCTGCTGTGGCGCGACAAGCAGATCGAGTACACGCATCTGGTCACCACCAGCAGCCAGGGTGCGCACTACCGGCCGTTTTGGGAACTGACGCGTGCCGCCCTGCGCTATGCCTGCAAGCGCATGGCGCTGGACCTGAGCGCCGAGAGCGAGGACCGGCTGATGAACCAGTACCGCCACCTGTCGGCCTTTCCGGAAAACCGCGATGTGCTGCAGGCGCTTAAAAGCCGCGGCATCGTGACCGGCATCCTGTCCAACGGCGACCCGGCCATGCTGGCGGTGGCCGTCAAATCGGCAGGACTGGAAGATCTGCTGGACCATGTCATCAGCGTGGACGCCGTTCGCAAGTACAAAACCCATCCCGACGCCTACGCGCTGGGCCTGCAGGCCACCGGTCTGCAGGCGCGGCAGATTGCCTTTGTCAGCTGCAACAGCTGGGACGCGCTGGCCGCCACCTGGTTTGGCTACCAGACGCTGTGGGTCAACCGCCAGCAGCTGCCGTTCGAGGAACTGGGCACCCAGCCGGCCTACACCGGCAGCAGCCTGCGCGATGTGCTCACGCTGCCGGGCTTTGGCTCCGCAGGGGCGCAGGCATGACGCCGCTGGATATGCTGCTGATTGGCGCGGGGGGCTTCGCCGCGGGCGCGGTCAATTCCGTGGCCGGCGGCGGAACGTTTTTCTCGTTTCCGGCGATGCTGGCCGTGGGCCTGCCGCCGGTGGTGGCCAACGCCAGCAACTCGGTGGCGCTCTGGCCAGGCAGCCTGACCGGCGCCTGGGCTTACCGGCAGGAACTGGCACGCTACAAGCGCTATCTGCTGCCCATGGGCATCGCCTCGTTCATTGGCGGCGCCGCCGGCGGGCTGCTCTTGCTGGCCGCGGGCGATGCACGCTTTGCCGCGCTGATTCCCTGGCTGCTGGCCTTTGCGACGCTGCTGTTTGCCTTCAGCCCGCAGCTCTCAAGCGCCCTGAAGCACCTGCGCCCGGCGCCAGCCGCCGAGCTTGGCGCCGAACACGGCGCGGGCTCGCCCGCCGGCTGGCTGGTGCAGCTGCTGGTGTCGATTTACGGCGGCTTTTTTGGCGCCGGCATGGGGATTTTGATGATGGCCAGCCTGGCGATTGGCGGACACGAGGACGTGCAGCACATCAACGCGCTGAAAAACCTGTTGTCAGCGGTGATCTACAGCGTCACCATCATGACCTTCATCATTGCCGGCGCCGTCAGCTGGCCGCACACGCTGGTCATGGTGCTCACCGCCAGCCTGGGCGGCTACTGGGGCGCCCGCATGGCGCGCAAAATTCAGGGCCCCTGGTTGCGCCGCATGGTGATCGGCGTGGGCAGTGCGCTTACCATTTACTATTTTTACAAGACGCTGGGCTGACCCGGCCGCCGCGCCCCATTTTTTCATTTTTTGTTTCTTGAAAAGGATGCCCGCCATGACTGCCAACACCGAACGCACCACCAGCCACCGACTGCAGGTGGCGACCGGACTCTATCGTTTCATCAACGACAAGGTGCTGCCCGGCACCGGCGTCGCCAGCGATGCCTTCTGGACCGGCTTTGACGCCATCGTCGCCGACCTGGCGCCCAAGAACATTGCCCTGCTGGCCGAGCGCGACCGCCTGCAGACCGAGCTGGACGCCTGGCACAAGGCCAATCCCGGCCCCATCGCGGACATGCCGGCCTACCGCGCCTTCCTGGAGAAAATCGGCTACCTGGTGCCGCAGCCCGCCGCCGTCACGGTCAGCACCGCCAACGTCGATGCCGAACTGGCGGTGCAGGCCGGCCCGCAGCTCGTGGTGCCCATACTGAACGCGCGCTACGCGCTGAACGCCGCCAACGCGCGCTGGGGCTCGCTGTATGACGCGCTCTACGGCACCGACGCGATTGCCGAGACCGGCGGCGCCGAAAAAGGCAAGGGCTACAACCCGGTGCGCGGCGCCAAAGTGATTGAATTTGCCCGCAACTTCCTCGACCAGTCGGCCCCGCTGGCCGCCGGCTCGCACAAGGACGCCACCGGCTACCGCGTCGAAGGCGGCCAGCTGGTCGTGGCACTGGCCAGCGGCAGCACCGGCTTGAGCGATCCGGCGCAGCTCATCGGTTTCCAGGGCGATGCCGGCGCGCCCTCGTCCGTGCTGCTGCAGCACAACGGCCTGCACATCGACATCATCATCAACCGCGGCACCGCCACCGGCAAGAGCGATGCGGCCGGCGTCAGCGACCTGGTGCTCGAATCGGCCCTGTCCACCATCCTGGACCTGGAAGACTCGGTCGCCGTGGTCGACGCCGAAGACAAGGTGCTGGCCTATGGCAACTGGCTCGGCATTTTGCAGGGCACGCTGACCGAAGAAGTAAGCAAGGGCGGCAAGACCTTTACCCGCGGCCTGAACCCTGACCGCGTGTACACGGGCGCCGAGGGCAAGCCCCTTGCGCTGCACGGCCGCTCGCTGATGTTTGTGCGCAATGTCGGCCACCTGATGACCAACCCGGCCATCCTGTACGCCGATGGAAAAGAAATCCCCGAAGGCATCATGGACGCGGTCATCACCACCGCCATCGCCATCCACGACCTGCAGCGCAAGGGCAACTCGCGCACTGGCAGCGTCTACATCGTCAAGCCCAAAATGCACGGCCCGGCCGAAGTCGCGTTTGCCTCCGAGCTGTTTGGCCGCGTGGAAACCATGCTGGGCTTGCCGGCCAACACTGTCAAGCTCGGCATCATGGACGAAGAGCGCCGCACCAGCGTCAACCTGAAAGCCTGCATCGCCGAGGCCGAAGCGCGCGTCGCCTTCATCAACACCGGCTTCCTCGACCGTACCGGCGACGAGATGCACACCGCCATGCTGGCCGGCCCGATGATCCGCAAGGGCGACATGAAATCCAGCGCCTGGATTCAGGCGTATGAGAAGAACAATGTGCTGGTCGGCCTGAGCTGCGGCCTGCGCGGCAAGGCGCAGATCGGCAAGGGCATGTGGGCCATGCCCGACCTGATGGCCGCGATGCTGGAACAAAAGATCGCGCATCCACGCGCTGGC
>JBKJKI010000128.1:0-26047 GCA_046597475.1 Polaromonas sp.
GACCTCCGGAACAAACTATCTCAGGCGCTGCAGGCCAATGTCAAAAGAATGCAGGCGAATTAAAAATTCCGCAGAGTGCAAGCAATGGTAATTTTTGCGCCTTACAAGCTACAAAACCTCTCCCTGCGTCGATTGATACAGAAAGCCAGTCAACTCGAAGTCATCACGCAAGATCATCAATAACAGATATTCAAATTTCAAATCCGCCATTCCCTATTGAAGCCTCCAACTTCATACGCCACAAACTATAAACAGCTGCAGCCAGCTCAAGCTTGTCTTCAATGCAAGAAGCAGCTTCAACTCCATGAGCACGTCATGGCAGACTTTTTATCCTTTGCAGAGCGAGATTGTCAAAAACAACTGTAGTAAACCAAATATTTTGATTTACATTAATCCCCCTGCTCATTCAATAAATTATTTTTTACCTTCAGGGAATTTTCACATGTCGAAATCGATCGAACTTCAACAAAAAATTAATGAAGCCGAAGCAGCCGTGAATGAGTTGCGCAAGCAACTCGAGGCAGAGCGCAAGGGTGAGCGCACACAAGCCATTTCAGCAGCTAAAGAGTTAATCAAAAATTATGACTTGACCGCCTCTGAACTGGGGTTTTCGGCTAAAGCCGCCTCCAAGCGGGTATCAGGCGACAAACGAAATGTGGTTGCGCCCAAATACCAGGATCCCGACAGTGGGAAAACCTGGACGGGTCGCGGAAAATCGCCCGCATGGCTCAGTGCCCAGCTTGCATCAGGGCGCAATAAACAAGACTTTTTAATCAAAAGCTGATCAGTGCCAGATTGCTGCTGATAAAGCCTGGCGTCGGATTTTAAAAATGAATCCCCCGCATCATCTGCTGCATAGCCACCGCCTCGGGCGATAATTGCGACTTCGCGCCTTTATCACCCTTGGCCGCCGATGAATCCGGAAACATGCGAAAACTCGTGTTCATGGCAATTTGTGCCATGCGCGGCACCAGCGCGTGCAGGACCTGGCCGCTAATGCCAAGCCGGGTCGCAATGCGCACCGGCTTGAAGATGCAGGCCTGCGCGATCAGGTCGGCGGCTTCCTCGGGTGACAGCGTCGGCACGTTGTTGTAGAGATTGGTCGGCGCAATCATCGGTGTGCGTACCAGCGGCATGTTGATGGTCGTAAAGCTGATGCCGACGTCGGCAAACTCGCTGGAGGCACAGCGCGTCCAGGCATCCAGCGCCGCCTTGCTTGCCACGTAAGCCGAGAAGCGCGGCGCATTGGTCAGCACGCCAATCGAGCTGATGTTGACCACATGGCCCCTGCGCTTGGCCGCCATGCCGGGCAGCAGCCCCATGGTCACGCGCAGGCAGCCGAAATAATTGAGCTGCATGGTGCGTTCGTAATCGTGAAAGCGGTCGTAACTGGCTTCGATGGCGCGGCGAATCGAGCGGCCGGCATTGTTGATGAGGAAGTCGACGCTGCCATGATTGACCGTCAATTCCTTGAGAAAGCGGTCGCAATCGGCCATGTCGGCAATATCGGCTGAATAGGCGACAAAGGCGTAGCCCCTGGCCTTCGCTTCCTTGCAGGCTTCATCGAGCTTGTCCTGGTCGCGGCCACAGATGATGGTGGTGGCGCCCGCCTCGGCAAACTTGTGGGCCGTCGCCAGCCCAATGCCCGAAGAGCCGCCGGTAATCAGCACCACCTTGCCGCCCACCGTTCCGCGCAGCGAGCGGTCAATGTGCAGATCGGGATCCAGGTGGCGCTCCCAGTAGTCCCACAGCCGCCATGCATAGTCGCGCAGATTGGGGCAGGAAATGCCGCTTCCCTTGAGCGCGGCAAGCGTTTCGCGACAGTCAAAACGGGTGGGGTAATTGACAAAAGTGAGCAACTCTTGGGGCAGCCCCAGGTCCGTCATGATGGCATGGTGCAGGCGCCGTACCGGGCTCAGCGCCATCAGCCCTTTCCTGACAGCCTTGGGAATGAAGCCAAGCAGCGCGGCATTGACAAAAAGATTCATCCGGGGCCCGTGGGCCGCCTTGCTCAGGATGTCGAGCACCTCGCCGACACGGTAGCCCACGGGGTCGACCAGGTGGTAGCACTTGCCGCTGGCGCGCTCCTGGTGGCTGATGTGGTCAAGCGAGTCGACCACGAAGTCGACCGGAACGATGTTGATCCTGCCGCCTTCCAGCCCGACCATGGGCATCCAGGGCGGCAGCAACTGGCGCAGGCGCTGGATCAGCTTGAAAAAATAATAGGGGCCATCGATCTTGTCCATCTCGCCGGTGACGCTGTCACCCACCACCATCGCGGGGCGAAACACCGTCCACGGGATCTTGCACTCCTTGCGAACAATCTTCTCGCTCTCGTGCTTGGTCCGGAAGTAGGGATGATCGTAGTTCTCGGCCTCTTCAAACATGTCCTCGCGGAATACGCCTTCATAAAGGCCTGCCGCGGCAATCGAACTGACGTGATGAAACTGCCCCGCATCGATGGCCTTGGCGAACTCAGCAGCATTGCGGGTTCCCTCGATGTTGACGGCAATCTGGCTTTCCTCATCGGCATCCAGGTCATAGACCGCTGCAAGATGGTAGAAATGGGCGACATCGCCCTTGAGCTTCTTGATGTCGTCCGCGCTGACCCCCAGCTTCTTGCTGGTCAGGTCGCCATGCACGGGAACGGCCCTGGCCGCGCTGACACCCCAGTAGCTGCGCAGGGCAGCCACCTTGCCGATACTCTCCTTGCGGATCAGGAAATGAACCGTCGTGCTTTTTCGTTCGAGCAGCTTTTTGACCAGGCGTTTGCCGATGAAACCGGTGGCTCCCGTGACGAAATAATGCATTGAGTTCTCCGCTTGGCTGTCAATCAAAGCGCCATTCTTGCTTAAAGGCCGGTACTACCCCTTTAGCGAAAACCCGCGTTCACGCCGGCGCAGGCCGCTTTTCCATAGGGCGCCCTACCTAACGATCTAGAAGCCGCCACCTAAACGTCTGCCGGCTCAGGGTTTATATTTTCTGATGTGCGCAGCAATTTGCTGGCGCAAAACTTTTAAATCCTAGCCCGTCTGGAGTCCACCATGGTCAAGAAATTGCAAAAAATGAGCGCCGACAGGAAGTCCGGCCCGCAACTGTCCAACGCCGTCAAGGAGTCAGCCCAGCAAATCTGGCTGGCGGGCCTGGGCGCCTTCTCGAAGGCACAGGAAGAAGGCGGCAAAGTGTTTGAAGCACTGGTCAAGGAAGGCCTTTCGATCCAGCGCAAGACGCAGGCCGTGGCTGAAGAGAAGATTTCCGAAGCCACCAGCAAGATGACCAACATGGCCTCGGACATCCAGTCCAGGGCCGGCAACCAGTGGGACAAGCTGGAAAACATTTTTGAGGAACGCGTCGCCAAGGCCTTGAACAAGCTTGGCGTTCCATCGGCCAAGGAAGTGAAAACGCTGACCGCCCGTGTCGATCAGCTCGAAAAGCAGGGCATGAAGATGAACGGCAAGGCGTTTGCCGCCAAATCCGCAGCGAGGCCGGCAGCGAAGGCGCCCGTCAAGACAACCGTAAGGCCCACAGCCAAAAAAGTGGCCAGGCCCGCCGTCAAGCGCGCGGCCAGGAAAACCGCCACATCTGCAGCCAGCCCTTCCGAAGCGTCCGCAGCAGCCAGCCAGCCAGAATAGGTCCGGCCCGAAGGCCCGCAGCCATCCAAAAAAGGGACCATCAGTCCCTTTTTTCACGCCCGCGCCAGAGCCCGGATGGAAGGCCGCGCCGTGGCTGACTATGAGAATCCCTAATTCCCCGGCTGCTTCCTCTGGGTTAGAGTCAGGCTTAAAAAGAGGAAGACATCATTTATGGCGAAAAAAGCGCCGCGCCGCACTGCAGAGCGTATTCTGGAGGTCACGCTGGAGCTATTCAACCGCTTTGGCGAGCCCAATGTCTCCACCACCTTGATTTCGGCCGAACTCGGCATCAGTCCCGGCAACCTCTACTACCACTACCCCGCCAAGGACGAGCTGATCAATTCGCTGTTTGATCGCTACGAAAAATCCCTCAGCGAACTGCTCAATGCCAGCGACGGCGTGCGCAATGTCGAAGACGCCTGGTTTTTCATGCACACGCTGTTTGAGCTGATCTGGCAGTATCGTTTTCTCTACCGCGACCTCAACGACCTGCTCAGCAAGAACCGGCGCCTCGAAACCCATTTTCAGTGGGTGCTCAAGAACAAGACGCGCGCCGTCAAGGCCCTGCTCGACGGCATGAGCCGCGCTGGCGCCGTGACCATCGATTCGCGCGAAGTCGAGGCCACCGCCACCAGCATGGTGGTGCTGCTGACCTATTGGCTCAGCTTTGAATACGTGCGTGACCCGCGCAACGCGCTGGAGCCAGCCAACGCGCAGGCGGCGCTGCTGCGCGGCGCGCACCATGTGCTGAACCTGCTGCTGCCCTATCTTGAGCCGAGCCAGCGCGCGCACCTGCAGGCCCTGGTGGTCGCCTACAGCAGTCCGGTCAATCCGCTCAACTGAAAACCAGCGCCACCCGCCACCCCATAAAATTAAACAAAGGAGACTAAAGACATGCCCAAATGGACCGCTTTTCCCTACGCTGGCGACTACGCTTTTGATGCGGCCAGCCTGAAAAAAAACTGGGCCCGCCTGCACCAGGGCGACTGCGAGCCGCTGCCCAGGGACCCTGCCGTGCTGCAGGCCTGGGCGCTGTTTCACAACGGCGAATTCCAGAAAGCGGCCGAAGCAGGCCTCAAGGCTGGAGGCGATGGCATCACGGTGGCCAACAAGGCCACCAGCATCTATGCCACCTACCTTGAAGGCAAGGAAAAAACCAAGCTCGATCTCTTCATGGAAGTGGCCGCGCGCGCCGAGGCGCACCAGGCCGAAGACCCGAAGAATGCCAACGCCTGGTATTGCCAGGCCTACGCGCTGGGCCGCTACGGCCAGGGCATCAGCGTCGCCAAGGCGCTGGCGCAGGGCCTGGGCAGCAAGGTGAAGAACGCGCTGGAGCAAACCATCAAGCTGGCGCCGAAGCACGCCGATGCCCATATCGCGCTGGGCTCATTCCATGCCGAGGTGATTGACAAGGTGGGCTCGCTGATTGGCGGCATGACCTACGGTGCCAAGAAAGACATCGGCCTGGCGCATTTCAGGGAAGCACTCAAGCTCAACCCCGACTCGGCCATCGCGATGACCGAATACGCCAACGGCATGGTCATGCTCGAAGGCGACAAGCGCATGAAAGAAGCCACCAGGCTCTATGAGCAGGCCGCTGCGTGCGTGCCCCTGGACGCGATGGAACGGCTGGACGTGGAAACGGCCAAGGTCGAGCTGCAGGACTGATGATGGCCGGGCGTTCAAGATCGCCAGAGGGGCCCAAAAGCGCGCTCCTGATGCGCGCGCCTTTCAGCGGCATACCTTGATGCTATTATTTTCATAGCCATAAAGCACCGTACTCATTGGACACCAAAGCTGTTTGACCACTATTTCAGCCAAAAAGTGGTGGTTGCGCGGCCGGACGCTCTCTCAGGGCGCCCGCCACGGCTGCCCCCGATACCAGGCGTGCCCGGCCAGGCGCAGCATGGGTTTGTCGCCCCAGCTGTCGCCATAGGCATAGAGCGTCATGCCGGCGAATGAGGCCAGGCCAAAGCGCTCTGACAGCCAGGCGTTCAGGCGCAGCACTTTTTGCTCGCCGTGGCAATTGGGCGTGCGCATCAGGCCCGTCAGGCGGCCGCCCTCCACCGCCATCTCGGTGCAGATCAGCGCATCAAAGCCCAGTTGCTCGGCCACGCGCCTGAGGTAGATGTCGGGCGAGGCGCTGACCAGCACGCAGCAATGCCCGGCCTGCCGGTGCCAGGCCAGCCGCGTCATGGTCCAGTCCTGCAACTGGCCGGGGAAGTCATACGCCAGCCAGCGCGCGGTCCAGTCCTGCATTTCGGCGCTGCTTCGTCCGCTCAGCGTCGCCCGCATCAGGCGTGCCTTGGCGACATGGTTGGGCACCAGGCGCAGCGCGTAAGCCAGCAGCCAGGGCGAGCAGCGCAGCAAGGCCCACAGAAAGCGCGGCCAGCCCAGACCGCGCGCCAGAAAGGGGGTAAAGGTGTCGCGCCGGGTCAGCGTGCCGTCAAAGTCAAATGCGGCTACCGCGACGGGCGGGGTCAGCGCGGGCAACGCACCTGCCCGCAGTAGCGCTCGCAAAACGGACAGCCGGTCATGGGCAGCCACGCGGGAATGTTGTAGTAGCGACTGAAGGCGAGCCCCAGCACGCTGGCACGGTAAGCCTCGTAGTTGAAGCCCACGCCCTCGACGGCATGAAAGGTCACGCCGTCCTGCACGAAGCTGATATCGCTGACCGATTCAAAATAGGGCCGGAAATCCTCCAGCTTGGGCTTGTCCGTCGTGATGATCCTGATGGTTTTGCCCTGGTAGAGCGAGAAGTCAACCAGCATGTCGTCCTGCCGCGCATGGAACTGGCCAACACCAAACGCCGGCATGTACTGGCGCCGCTCAAAGCCGTAAATCGACGCGGAGGTGTAGGAGTCGCCCATCAGCACGGCGCCCGGGCTGCTCGCCTGCCTCAATATCTCGGCGGTCTTGACGCTGCGCACGATTTGCGGATAGATGCTGGCGCCGCGCCAGTTGTCCAGCGTCGTCATGTAGAGCCCTGCCACCACCAGCACATGCAGGCTGGCAAACAGCGCCAGGCCCCTGGCACAGGTTTTGAGCTTGTCGGCCGGCAGCGCCAAGGCCAGCAAGGCAAAGCCGAAGGGGTAGAAGGACAGCACCCAGTGCAGGCCGATGATTTTCTTGCTTGAGAGCAGCGCGAAAAATAGCAGCGGCACCCCCACCAGGCAGGCCAGCAGGCGCTGCTTTCGCGCCGTGGCTTGCAGCGCCTGGCGATGCTTCAGCGCCAGCCAAAGCGCGGCAGGCGTGATCAGGTAGGCCATCATGCCGATATAGGTCAGCGGCTTGCGCCACTCGAAATGCTCGGCCTCGTTGCGGTTGTAGACGTTGAACATGATGTTGGACCAGCCATGCGACAGGTTGTAGGCGATGTTGATGGCCGGCCCGGGCAAGGCGCAGGCCACCAGCACGGCCAGGCCGGCCAGCCGCTCACGCCGGTACAGCAGGAAATAAACCAGGTAGGCAAAACCCATCACCACCGAAAAATACTTGGAGAGAAAGGCGCAGCCCAGAAACAGCCCCGACAAGGCATACAGGCCGTAAGCCGCCCGGTCCAGCCGCTCGCGGCGCTCGGCGCGCAGCAGCACTGCTGCCGACAGCACCGACCAGAAAATCAGCGGCGTGTCGGTGGTGATGATGGCGTAGAGCCAGTTCAGCGGGGCCAGCCAGAAAAACAGCACGCCCCAGGCGGCGCGCACCCGGTCAAGCGGCTTGAAAGCCCACCAGAGCGCAGCGCCCAGCGCCAGCGGCAGCAGCACGGCGGGCAGCCGGATAGCCCAGATGCTGTCGCCCAGGACGCTTCGCATCAGCGCAATCAGCCAGCCCACCATGGGCGGGTGATCGGAGTAGCCCCAGTCGGGGTAAACGCCCCACCAGTAGAAAAAAGCCTCGTCGCCCGAGATCGGAAAACTCACGGCAATCCACCAGCGCAGCAACAGCGAAGCGACCCCGGCGCCAAGCAGCCAGCGCGTGAGCTGGGTGGGAATGCCTTGCAGTGAAAGTGAAGGCGCGGGGACTGGATTTGCTTGCATGGAAGGGGTGAGGAATGGGGTCTGCCCGCCGTCGGGCTGCCTAGGAGCCTGTCGGGCTCGGGAATCGTCGGCTGCAAATCGACCGCAGCGGTCCATTTTTCACCGGCTTTTTGCCCCATAGCTGGGCTATGGGCCTGCAAATCCGGAAAAAACTGTCCTCGCTGGGGCCTATTTTCGCTTTCGACGACCCAAGCCCGACAGGCTCCTAGCGCCAGCGCTAGCGGAAACTGATCTCTTTGCGAATGGCCGCACTATAAAGCAAGGCCAGCATGCCGATGGCCACGGCCAGCCACAGGGTCAGCAGGCGGGTCAGCACCGTAATGCCCAGCGCCGCACCGGGGCTGGCGCCGTAGCCCACCAGCAGACCCGCCAGCACCGCCTCGGTGCCGCCCAGGCCGGCCGGCAAGGCCGACAGCGCTCCCGCCACCATGGCCAGCGCATAAAAACCCGTGGCCTCAAGCGGCCCCGGCGAAACGCCGAAGGCGCGGCAGATCAGCCACACGGCCAGGCCCTGCGCGGCCCAGGCCAGCAGGGTCAGCGCCAGCCAGACCAGCGGCCGCAAGGCCAGGCAATGCCAGGCCTCCCGCAGCCAGCCAAAGCGCTGGAGCAGCCTGCGCCGCATGCGAAACAAAATTCCCAGCAGCACGACGGCAGCGAGCAGGCCCGCGGCCAGCAGGACAGGCAGCCAGGCCGAGGCCGGTGCGGCCCTGGCCATGCCACCCTCGCCCAGCGCCCACCAGAGCGCGGGCAGGCACAGCAGCAGCAGGCACAGCAGGTCGGCCAGCCGTTCGGCGCCGAAAATCGCCAGGCTTTGCCGCGCGCCCAGCGGATTGCGCGCCAGCATCAGGCCGCGCACCGCCTCGCCGACATTGCCCGGCGTGGGCGTGAAGGCGTAACCCGCCAGGTACAGGCGCAAGCCCTCCAGCGGGCCGAAGTGCCGGCCGTAATGCGCCATCCAGAGCCGCCAGCGCAGACCGCGCAAGCCATAGTTCAGCAGGCACAGCAGGCCGGCCTGCAAACCGGTCAACGACCATAGGTGCGCCAGCGACGCGCGCGGGCTGTCACCCCAGACCAGCAGCGCGGCCGCATAGGCTGTCGCCACCACGCCCAGCACCAGCAGCAATGGCTTAACGGGCAATCTCACCGCCCTGGGCGTTGATTGTTCGGGCGTCACAGGCTTGACCGGCGGCAATCTGGCCTCAGGCCTCAAAACCGCTGGCTCAAAAAGATCAGCAGCCAGAGGAAGCCCGCCGCCACGATCCAGGGGTCGCGGACCAGGTCGCGTGCCACGTCTTCGCCCCGCCCGCTGTGCACCTGGTAGGTGTAGCGGAGCAGGCCAAAAATAACGACCGGCACGGTGTAGAGCAGCCGCTCGCCATGCTGGAGTTGCGCCTCGGGGCTGGTGGCAAACAGGCTGTAGGTGCTCAGCGTCGCTGTCATGGTGGCCGCGATGAAGGTGTCTAGCAGTGCGGACGGGTAGTGCGCCAGCACGGCGCGCTGATTGCCCTCATCCTGAAAACTCTCGGCCTTGCGTTTGCAAAACCCGAGGAACAGCGTCAGGAAAATCCCGGTCAGCAGCAGCCAGCGTGAGGGCGGAATGCCGACCGCCACCGTGCCGGCCAGCAGCCTGAGCATGAAGCCCGCGGCAATGATGGACACGTCGACCACCGGCACCTGCTTGAGCCACCACGAATACGCCAGGTTGAGCGCCACATACACGCCCAGCAAGACCAGCAGCACCGGGTTGTGGGCGGCCAGCAGCACGCCGGCCGCCAGCAGGGCAAGGGCCAGCGCCAGCGCGGCGCCCGCCGAGACCGCGCCGCTGGCCAGCGGCCGCCGGCGTTTGGTGGGGTGCAGCGCATCGCTGGCGCGGTCATGCCAGTCATTGACGATATAGACCACGCTGGAGGCGCAGCAAAACGCCGCAAACGCCAGCAGCACGCGCAAGTCCAGGCTGGCGTCCTGCCAGCTCTGGCTGAACACCAGCCCGGCAAACACAAAGCTGTTTTTCAGCCACTGGTGCGGCCGCATGAGGCGCAGCAGGGCCAGCGGCGACGAAGAGGATGGCGATGACGGAGCGGAAGCAGGCATCAATGAAGAAGAGAAGGTCATGGGCCGGAGCACCGGAAAAAGCGCGGGGAGCACGCAAAAAGCGGATCGACGTTCGAGCATAACTGAGAGCCGTGGCTGCGGCCGCGCATCAAGGGCCACCAGGCCGGCCCGCCGTCCCCTGATTCTTGAAAATTCGGTGTTTCCAAGCTAAAAATGCTTGTAGCCCAGGTGAAACGGCCGCATCAAGCTATGAAAACAATAGCAACCACCAACCAGAACTGGCAGGACAACCGTGGCTTGGGCGGCCAGCTTCACGCCCGGACCTGTTCAGGAGCAGACTCCGTTCGCCCGGAATTCATTCCTTGCGGACGGGTTTTCAGCCGCGCCAGCCGGGCGACGCGCCAATAACCGATAGAGTTGACGCATGAGCCATACCGCCAGCCTGCCCCCCGTTTCCGCCCTGCCGCCCGTGCAGGTGCGCGGCGCCTGCCCGCATGACTGCCCCGACACCTGTTCGCTGCTGACCACGGTGGAAAACGGTGTCGCCATGCGCGTGCAGGGCAACCCCGACCATCCCCAGACCGGCGGCGTCCTGTGCAACAAGGTCTCGAAATACACCGAGCGCACTTACCACGCCGAGCGCCTGTTGCAGCCGCTCAGGCGTATCGGCCCGAAAGGCGCGGGCCAGTTCGAAGCGGTGAGCTGGGACGCCGCGCTGGGCGACATCGCCACACGCCTCAAGGCCATCGCGGCGCGCAATCCCGAGGCCATCGTCCCCTACAGCTACGCCGGCACCATGGGCCAGGTGCAAAGCGAAAGCATGGCCGCACGTTTTTTCAACCGGCTTGGCGCGTCCCTGCTGGACCGCACCATCTGCTCCACCGCTGGCGCCGAGGGACTGACGCAGACCCTGGGCGGCAAGGTCGGCATGCGGGTGGAGTTTTTTGCCGAGTCCAAACTCATCATCATCTGGGGCAGCAACTCGATTGGCAGCAACCTGCACTTCTGGCGCTACGCCAGCCAGGCCAAGCGCGACGGCGCAAAACTGGTTTGCATCGACCCGCGCAGGAGCGAAACCGCCGAAAAATGCCACGAGCACATCGCGCTGCTGCCCGGCACCGATGCGGCACTGGCGCTGGCGCTGATGCACGAGCTGATCACGCACGACTGGCTGGACCACGACTACCTCACCCGCCACACCCTGGGCTGGGAGGCCTTGCGGGAGCGCGCGCTGCAATGGAGCCCCGAGCGCGCCGCCGCGGTCTGCGGCGTGCCGCTTGAGCAGATCCAGTCGCTGGCGCGCGACTACGGCCAGTGCCTGCTCAAGCAGCAGCCCGCCGCGATCCGCCTGAACTACGGCATGCAGCGCGTGCGCGGGGGCGGCAACGCGGTGCGCGCCGTGGCCTGCCTGCCGGCGCTGATTGGTGCCTGGCGGCACCGCGCCGGCGGCATGCTGCTCAGCAGTTCGGGCGAATTTCCGCTCGACAAGGCCGCGCTGCAGCGGCCCGAGCTGCTGGCCGGACGCAGGCCGCGCACGCTGAACATGATCACCATTGGCGACGACTTGCTGCGCGAAAGCAGCACCGCCTTCGGGCCGAAAATCGAGGCGCTGATCGTCTACAACAGCAACCCGGTGGCGGTGGCGCCCGACTCTGGCAAGGTGGTTCAGGGCTTTGCCAGGGAAGACCTCTTCACCGTCGTGCTGGAGCATTTCCAGACCGATACCGCCGACTATGCCGACTATGTGCTGCCCGCGACCACGCAGCTGGAGCACTGGGACGTGCACAGCGCCTACGGCCACACCGACGTGCTGCTCAATCGCCCGGCGATTGCGCCGCTGGGGCAGGCCAAACCCAATACGCAGATATTCCGCGAGCTGGCCGCGCGCATGGGCTTTACCGAGCCCTGCTTTCTGGACGACGACGAGCTGCTCTGCCGCACGGCCTTTGGCGACCAGGTCGATTTCAAGGCGCTGCTCGACAAGGGTTTTGCCAGCCTGGAACTGCCCGACGCACCGTTTGCCCAGGGCCGCTTCCCCACGCCCTCGGGCCGCTGCGAATTTTTCAGCGCGCGGCTGGCCGCGCTGGGCCTGGACGGCCTGCCCGACCACCTGCCCAATTACGAGGCGGCGGGCTCGTCGGCGCAGTTTCCGCTGGCAATGATTTCACCGCCGGCGCGCAACTTTCTCAACTCCAGCTTCGTCAATGTCAAAAGCCTGCGCGACATCGAAGGCGAGCCGGTGCTGGAAATCCATGCGCAGGACGCGAGCGCGCGCGGCATCGCCAGCGGCAGCATCGTCAGGGTCTTCAACCAGCGCGGTGAATACCGCGTCAAGGCGAAAGTCTCCAGCCGCGCCCGGCCCGGCGTCGTCAACGGCATGGGCATCTGGTGGCGCAAGCTGGGGCTGGACGGCAGCAATGTCAACCAGCTGACCAGCCAGCACATCACCGACCTGGGTCGCGGCCCGGTGTTTTACGACTGCCTGGTTGAAGTTCAGATTGACCGGCCGGGGGATGTGGTGTGAAAGACCCGGCAGCCCTCACCTGGCTCGCCATCCGGGCCACCGCCATGGCAGCTATCGCCGCCCTGGGCCTGTCGGGCTGCACCAGTGCCGGTTACTACTGGCAGTCGGTCAGCGGCCACCTGCAGATGATGAACGCGGCACGCCCGGTCAGCGACTGGCTGGGCGATGCGCAAACCCCCGGGCAGCTCAAGGCCCGGCTGGCCCTGAGCCAGCGCATCCGCAGCTTTGCCGCGAGCGAACTGAAGCTGTCCGACAACGCCAGCTACCGCCGCTACGCCGACCTGCAACGCCGGGCCGTGGTGTGGAACGTGGTGGCGGCCCCCGAGTTGTCGCTCACCCTCAAGACCTGGTGCTTCCCGGTGGCCGGCTGCGTGGGCTACCGAGGTTATTTTGACGAAGCCGAGGCGCGCGCCGAAGCTGCGCGGCTGCAGGCCGAGGGACTGGAGGTCGGCGTCTTCGGCGTGCCGGCCTACTCCACCCTGGGCTGGCTGAACTGGGCTGGCGGCGACCCGCTGCTCAACACCTTCATCGCCTACCCCGAAGGCGAACTGGCCCGGCTGATTTTTCATGAACTGGCGCACCAGGTGGTCTACGCCCAGGATGACACCATGTTCAACGAATCATTTGCGACGGCGGTGGAACGGCTGGGCGGCCAGCGCTGGCTGGCCACCCAGGCCGGCCCGGCGGCCAGGGCCGAGTACGCGGCCTTTGACAGCCGGCGCAAGCAGTTCCAGGCGCTGGTACTGGCCACGCGCCACAGGCTGACCAGAATTTATGACTTGAATTGGGCACCAGCCCCCGCCAGAGCGGCGCAAATAGCTATGAAAAACATAGCGATTTCAGATTTCAAACAGCAGTACGCCGAGCTCAAAACCGCTTGGGGCGGCTACGCCGGCTACGACCCCTGGGTGGCGCGCGCCAACAACGCCTCGTTTGGCGCGCAAGCGGCTTATGACGAGCTGGTGCCCGGTTTTGAGGCGCTGTTCGAACGCGAAGAGCGCGACTGGCCGCGCTTTTATGATGCGGTGAAACGGCTGGCGAATCTTCCCAAGACCGAGCGCCATAACGCCCTGACAATCCACAACATCAATCAATAACACGGAGACCGTCATGGCAGACATCCACATCGAACGCAAGCACAGCCTGGGCCTGAACGAGGCCCGCAAGATTGCCTTCCAGTGGGCCGAGCAGGCCGAGGCGGAATTCGACATGGCATGCACCTATGAGGAAGGCAAGGCCAGCGACCTGGTGAGTTTTCGCCGCTCCGGCGTGCAGGGCACTTTGGCCGTGACCCAGGACCGCTTCGAGCTCGACGCCAAACTGGGCTTTTTGCTGGGCGCCTTCAAGGACCGGATAGAAGGCGAGATCGTCAAGAACCTGGACGCGCTGATCGCCGAAAAGCCCGCCGCCAGGAAAACCGCGGCAAGGAAAAAAGCCCTTGCCAAATAAGCCCGTGACGCAGGCCGCCGCAGCGACCGGGCCGCTGGCTGGCCTGAAGGTGATTGAACTGGGCCAGCTGATTGCCGGACCGTTTGCCGCCAAGACCCTGGCCGATTTTGGCGCCGAGGTGATCAAGATCGAACCCCCTGTCGCCGGCGACCCGCTGCGCAAATGGCGGCTGCTGAAGGGCGGCACCTCGGTCTGGTGGCAGGTGCAGTCGCGCAACAAGCGCTCGGTCGCGCTTGACCTGCGCCAGCCGGAGGCGCAGGACATCGTGCGCAAGCTCGCGCTCGAAGCCGACGTGCTGATCGAGAACTTCAGGCCCGGCGCCATGGAAGACTGGGGCCTGGGGCCGGGCGCGCTGCAGGCGCTCAACCCGCGCCTCATCATGCTGCGCATCAGCGGCTACGGCCAGACCGGCCCTTACCGCGACCGGCCGGGCTTTGGCGTGGTGGCCGAGGCCATGAGCGGGCTGCGCCACCTGAGCGGCGAACCGGGGCGGGTGCCGGTGCGCGTCGGCGTCAGCATAGGCGACACCCTGGCCGCGCTGCACGGTGTCATCGGCGTGCTGATGGCGCTGCACCACCGTAGCACCCACGGCACGGGCCAGGTGATCGACGTGGCGCTCTACGAAGCGGTCTTCAACTGCATGGAAAGCCTGCTGCCCGAGTACAGCGCCTTTGGCGCGGTGCGCGGCCCCGCCGGCAGCGCCCTGCCCGGCATTGCGCCCAGCAATGCCTACCGCTGCGGGGATGAGGGTGTGCAGGCCGCCAGCGCTGGGCCGCCCCAAGCCAGGCCAGCCCCCTCAGGGGGCAGCGAACCACGCGAAGCGGGGAGCGTGGGGGCCTATATTTTGATAGCGGGGAATGGCGACAGCATTTTCAGGCGCCTGATGACCGTAATTGGCCGGGACGATCTGGCCGCCGACCCGCAACTGTCCGACAACGCCGGCCGGGTGGCACGGGTCGACGAGATCGATGCGGCGATTGGCCAGTGGGCGGCCGGGCGCACGGTGGCCGAGGCACTGGCGGCACTGGAGCAGGCCGAAGTGCCGGCGGGCCGCATCTACAACGTGGCCGACATTGCGGCCGACCCGCACTACCAGGCGCGCGGCATGCTGAAAAGTGTGACCATGGACGACGGCAGCCAGCTGGCGGTGCCGGGCTTTGTGCCCAAGCTGTCGCTGACGCCAGGCGGCCACCGGCGCAATGCGCCTGCGCTGGGGCAGGATACCGACGCGGTGCTGCGCGAGGTGGGCCTGAGCGAGGCGCAAATCAGCGCCCTGCGCCAGCTCGGCGTGGTGGCCTGAGCCGGCCAACGGTTGCTATCAAATAAATAGCTGGCAATGGCCGTAACGCATGGGCAAACGGCCTGCTTCATCAAAAATCAGCTCAGATCGGCGATCAGGTCGATGTATTGCTGCATGGCGGCCTCCTGCGAGGTGCCCTTGAGGCTGTTCCAGGCGTCCCACTTGGCCCGCGCCACCATGTCGCCAAAGCCGGGTTTCTTCTCGGTGTTGTCGCCGGTGCTGCCCTGCTTGTAGAGCGCGTAGATTTTCAGCAGCGTCATGTTGTCGGGGCGCTCGCTGAGGTTTTTCGAGTCGGCCATGGCCTTGTCAAAGGCGGCTTTCAGGTCTGACATGTGGATGCTCCGGTTTTAGAAGTTGATCACCAATGAAGGTGCTTGGGGTAAAGCCGGGTAATCTTAGCCAGAACTTGCCAGCAAAATAGACGATTCACTCCAGTCCGGGTGCTTTCACAGGGAATGCTTGATGGTCACACGCGCAAGGGCTCAGCCCACGGGGAAGAATACCGCCCAGGACATGATGGGCAAGGTGGCCGCAAAGGTGGCGCGAAACGTTCAGAAAAACGTGAGCCGCGCCGTCTCCGGCACGCTGGGTCTGTCAGGCGAGCGCATGAGCAAGGTCGACACCGCCTGGCTGCGCATGGACTGCGAAGCCAACCTGATGCAGATCGTGGGTGTCTGGACGCTGCAGCCCGGCGTCAAGCATGCAGCAGTGTGCGAGCGCCTTGAAAACACCTTGCTCAAATACGACCGCTTTCGCCAGCGCGTGGTCGAAGACGCAACCGGCGCCACCTGGGTGTTTGACCGCAAGTTCAACCTGGCCAACCACCTGCAGCTGGAAAAGCTGCCCAAATCAGCCAACCAGGAGCAGGCGCTGCAGGAGCGCGTGGCCGAGCTGGCCACTGAACGGCTGGACCGCCGGCACCCGCTGTGGCAGATGCACCTGATCGAGGACTACACCGGCCCGGACGGCGTCAGGGGCAGCGCGCTCATCGTTCGCATCCACCACTGCATTGCCGACGCCATCGCGCTGATTTCAGTCACCATGTCGCTGGTCGATGGCGGCTCGGCGCCGCCCGAGCCCAGCCGCCAGAATGCCTCGCGGCACGGCGTGGAGGAGTGGTTCGAGGAGGCCTTGCTCAAGCCGTTTACCCAGCTCACCGTCAAGGCGCTGGACGCCATGGGCGAAGGCGCGGCCCGTTCGCTGGGCATGCTGGGCGACCCCAGGAAATCGGTGGAGCAAGGCCTGGAGAGCGGCCTCAAGGGCTCGATGAACATGGCCAGGGTGCTGCGCCAGGTGCTGCAGGACTCTGCCGCGCTGGCGCTGATGCCCGACGACTCGAAGACCCGGCTCAAGGGCAGGCCGAGCGGCATCAAGAAAGTGGCCTGGTGCCAGCCGATTCCGCTGGACGAGGTCAAGGCGGTGGGCAAGGCGCTGAACTGCTCGATCAACGATGTGCTGCTCAGCTGCGTGGCGGGCGCGCTGGGGGAGTACCTGATGGCGCAGGGCGACGACGTGGCGGACCAGGAGATCCGCGCCATGGTGCCCGTCAACCTGCGGCCCGGCGGCCAGGCCCACAAGCTGGGCAATCATTTTGGCCTGGTGCCGCTGGTGCTGCCCATAGGCATTGCCAACCCGGTCGAGCGGGTGTACGAGGTGCGCCGCCGCATGGCCGCCCTCAAGGGCAGCTACCAGCCGCTACTGGCCTTCAGCCTGCTGGCGGTGGCGGGCCTGCTCATCAAGCCGGCACAGGACATGCTGCTCAACCTCTTCTCGAAAAAGACCACCGCCGTGATGACGAATGTGCCGGGGCCGCGCGAGAAGCTAAAGTTCTGCGGCGCGACGCTGGAGCAAAGCATGTTCTGGGTGCCGCAGTCAGGCAATGTCGGCCTGGGCGTGTCGATTCTCAGCTATGGCGGCGGCGTGCAGTTTGGCGTGATCACCGACAGCGCGTTATGCCCGGAACCGCAGCGCATCGTTGACGAATTCATGCCCGAGTTTGCCAGGCTCTCCATCGTGACCTTGATGCTGCCGTGGCATGAGTGAATCCCGTCTTTCAGACCAAACAAGCCGCCAGCCCTTGATGCACGGCCTTTAACAGCTCGCGTTTTAATAGCGGCGCGGATCAGCGGACGAAGCGCCGCGAAGCAATTTCCAGCAGGCCGTCAAAGATCAGGCCTTCGACCAGCTCGACCTCGACCGACATGCTGGGCACCATCTTCCAGCCCGCGCCGCCGGTCATGATGCAGGCGGGGGCTTCGCCGCAGTGGCGCGTGATGTTGTCCGCCATGCGCTGCACCGCGCCGGCAATGGCAAAAGTGCCGCCACTGGTCAGCGCGTCGCTGGTGTTGGTTGGGAAATCCCGCACCTCGCCGGTCGGCACATGCAGCCCGGCCGTGCCCGACTCCAGCGCGCGCAGCATGATGCCGTGGCCGGGCAAGATGATGCCGCCGAGGAAGCTGCCCGAGGCGTCAATTGCCTCGACCGTGACGGCCGTGCCGACCATCACCACCAGACAGGGTTTGCGCACGCCGCGCGCCAGCAGGCGGTGATGCGCGCCAATCATGGCGACCCAGCGGTCAGCGCCAAGCCGCGCGGGATGGTCATAGCCATTGCTCAGGCCGGCTTCCCCGGGGCTTGACACCACCCAGCGCGGCAGCGCGTCCCACGGCTCCATCTGCTCGGCGACCCGCCGCTTGACGGCGTCGCCGGCCACGATGCAGCCAAGAATGGCCGAGGGCGCGGGCAGCGACCGCCACTCATCCTCGGCCAGCCGGTCAATGTTTTCCAGAAACACCGCGCCGTGCGCCAGCAGTTTGGCCCCCACTGCGGGCGCGTCGTACTGGGCCCATTTCAGGCGGGTGTTACCCACGTCAAGCGCTAGAAAAGTCATTTGGCTGGATTATGAACAGATTTTCGGTCGGGCCAAGGGTTTTGCGCTGGAATCGCGCCAGACGAGCCGGGTCGCTCGTCCGGTTCAGATCAGGCCATACCAGCAGGCGCGCTGCACCGCGGCGAGCTTGCTCTCGACCTTCAGCTTGCCCATGGCGTTGGCGAGATGAAAGTTCACCGTGCGCTCGCTGCACGCCATGATTTCGCCGCTGGCGCGCGCCGTCATGCCCTGAAACGCCAGCTTCAGGCATTCGAGTTCGCGCGGGCTCAGCGGGTTGCGTGCGTCGGCGATGGCCTGCTTGAGCAGCGGCCAGATGTTGAGCGCCGACCAGGCCAGCGCGGGGGCTTCGTTGCGGTCATGCCACTGGCGCGGACTGAACAGGTAAACCTCGAAGGCGCGTTCGCTGACCAGGGGAAACTCGATGCGCAGCACGCTCTGGTAGCCGTAAGCCAGCCAGAGCCGCCGCCAGCGGCTGGGATTGTCAAGCGCCGACCCGGCAATCAGCTGCCAGCTCACGAGGGGCGCGCGCGCATCGGCCTGCGGCAGCTCCGACTCCTGGACTTCGGCCAGCGCGCGCGCCGCTTCGAGCAGCCGCGGAGGGTGCAGAGCGAGGACCAGCCGCTGCTGCGGACCGGCGAAAGGATCGGGTCCGAGCACCACGATCGCCTCGACGGAAAACGCCCCCAGTGCCAGCAGCCAGTCGCTGATGATGCCGTCCAGGCTGACACTGTCAAAGTTAGCAGGTACTTGCATGAATTAGAAATACAGAACTGTGACAATAAAAACAAAGGTAAAAAAGTGATACATAAATACGCATGGTCCGGCTAAACGTCACATGACAAAACCCCGCCCCATCTCGCCGTTTTCAAGCCACACGCCCGGACGCTGGACATTCGCTCCGCTGGAGCCAATTTTGCATCCTGCGCCGCGGCGCCTGCGAATATTTGCACTGGCGGTCCTGCTTGGCCAGCCGCTGTTCGGCTGGATCTGGTCGAGCTGGCTTGTCCAGCCCTATGAAAACCTGTGGCTGCGTGGCCTGATGAGCGCGCTGGGCGCGGCGCTGCTCCTTCCAGCCATGGGCCGCGATTTCTCAAACCCGGCGACGCGGCTGCTGATCACCCTTGTCATGTGGCTGGAGATCCCCTTCTTTTTCAGCTGGATGTATTTTTGCAATGCTGGCAACCCGGCCTGGCTGGCGGCTGTTTGCACCGTGATTGTGTGTTACTACCACCTGACCGACTGGCGTATTGCCACGGCCGGAATTTTCAGCGGGGCCCTGCTGGCATGGACGCTGTTCCTGTGGCTATTGCCCATGGGCCCCAGCGTGGCAGGCCCCTGGAATGCGGCCAATGTGGTGGTCATCATGTTCAGCTGGACCTGCGCCCTGCTGCTGGGCGTTTCGGCGGCGAATTTGCGGCAGGAGCAATTGGCCCACACGCTGCTGGCGACCATGCGCATCATGGCGCACGAGCTGCGCACGCCGCTGTCCACCGCGGCCCTGATTGGCGACGCCGTGCAGATGGAAGCGGAGCGCCAGCCCGAGCATCCCCGCGCCGCGCAACTGGACAAGCTGGGGCAGCGCCTGCACATGCTGGTGCGCAACATGAACCAGCAGATCGACACCCAGATTGCCAACGCCAAGCTGCTGCAGCTGCCGCGCCATACCGATCGGGTTTCCGCCAGCGCCCTGGTCCAGGACGTGGTGGCCAACTACCCCTATGCGGCCAACCGCCAGCGGGACTGCGTGACGGTGACCATTCACGACGACTTCGTGTTTCTATCTTCCGACAAGCAGTTTTCGCAGGTGCTGGGCAATCTGATCAAGAACGCCTTGCACTCGCTGATGGCGGCAGACTCGCGCTACCCGGCCGGAGCGCTGCGTATCGAAGTCGGCCGCAACAAGGCGCTGGGACGCATCGTCGTGACTGACGAGGGCATGGGTATTTCGCCCGCCCTGCTGCCGCGCATCTTCAAACCCTTCCTCTCGAACGACCGCGGCACCGGCCACGGCCTGGGCCTTGCTTTTTGCCAGCAGGTGGTGCGCAGCGCAGGCGGCACCATCCAGGTGAAATCCGAATTTGCCGCGGGTGCCACGTTTGCGATCACCCTGCCCGTTGCGGCCTGAGCCCCGTCGCCACGACCCATTTTCGACACCCTTGATGAAGCCGACCGCCATGTCTTTTGTACTTTACCGCCGGCCCGGCGGCGTCGTTTTTCTCGACGACGACCGGGATTACCTGGAAATGCTGGCCGAGGTCATGCCGGCGGACTGGCATGCGCGGTTTTTTCTGCGCCCTGTCGCCTGCATCGACGCATTGCTGCAGGAGAAAGTCCCCCACGAGTCAGACGCATGGCGGCAGCAGGAAATCGTCAATCGCTGGCGTGAAGGCGCTTCATTGATCCCACAAATCCTGCAGTACTGGCGCGAGGACGCGATGGCGCGATTTGCCCTCACGCGGGTGTGCGCTGTCGACTATGCGATGCCGGCCATGAGCGGACTGCGGGCCCTGAACGAATTGACGGACTGGACGGGTTCGCGCATTTTGCTCACCGGCCGCGCCGACGAGCAGCTCGCCGTGTCCGCCTTCAATCGCGGGCTGATCGAGCAGTTCATCCCCAAACAGTCGCCTGGCCTGCGCCTGCGCCTGACCACCGCCATACAGAGCCTGCGCCAGCTGCCCGAGGAGCGCTACCAGCAGATCTGGCGCGCCACCCTGACGCGCGAGCAGCATGCCCTGCTCTGCGACCCGCTGCTGTCCCAGGCGCTGGACAGCCTGGCGCTCAAGCAGGGCTGGGTCGAGCATGTGGTGATCGGCGAGCCTTTCGGCATGCTGGCGCTTGGCCAGCATGGCAATGTCAGCTGGCTGCAGATCGAGCCCGCCGACAAACTGCCGGAGCTGGCCGAAATGGCGGCATCCCAGGCCTGGGACGAAGCCACCCTCCAGGACATCCGTTGCGGCAAGACACTCGTCGACGTGGAGCTTGGGCTGGCGCTGGGCAGGGCTCACCAGCCGCAGCCAAGGCCTGCACTTGCCCTGGCGTGCGGCCTGGCTCCCGTCCACGCCGCCATCGTCAGGCTGGGTGAAACCCTCGCGCCGGACGCCGGCAGCTACGCGCTTTTCCTGACTTCCGGTGGCGACCGGCGCGTCCAGGATTGAATGAATCGCGCCGGCTTGGCATCAATAAAACCCGGTTTATCGCGAACTTTCTCACACATTCACACACTTTCACCCCTGTCAGAACTGACAGAACTTTTGCTCCGCCGCTTCCCTGCCGGACCGCGCCAGCCAAGCCTTGCCGCGAGGATTTGACCTCAGGCAGCCGGCTATTTTTGCTGCCAGGGAAGCCCCTGGAAGCGCCAGCCGCCCCGGTGGCCACGCTGGCCCTGCGCATCGGCCTCGCCTTCAAAGCCCTCAAGAATGTTGTAGGCCTCAAAGCCCAGCTCGGTGGCTCGCCTCGCGGCGGCGATAGAGCGCACGCCGCTGCGGCAGAGCAGCACCACCTTCTTGCCAGCGGGAATGGCGGCCATCAAGCCTTCATCAAAGCGCTCGTTGGCAAGCATGCCGGGCCATTGCTTCCAGGCCAGCGCCATCGCACCCGGCACATAGCCCACCCATTCCCGCTCGGCATCGCTGCGCACATCGACCAGAACCGCTTCGCCCGACTGCACCCATTGCCAGGCCAGTTGCGCCGGGAGGTCACCGGCATAGTCTGGCGCGGCCTGGATGGGAGGATTGGAATCGTTATTCATGTCAGCACCTGTCATGTTGCTATGGAGAAGAAGCCTGGCGGCGACCCATGGCGTGATGCCGCGCCAGAAAGACAAAAGTGTATGCCTTCGCCGCGTCCCCGGTGCGTGCGCGGGCATGCATGCGCACCCAGGGCGCGCGCCAGCCACCGCCATGCAAAATGGGGCCTGTCGTCGAACAACGTTAGGAAGCCCGCCATGTCTTCAAAACCTGCCCCTTCCCGGGCACCATCCCCGGATGCGCCCGCCAGCAAAGCCGACCTCAAGGCGCTGGCAAAAATGCTTGCCCAGTGGCAGCCGCCTCAAAGCAATGGCAGCGGCGACGGTAAAAAGACCAGGGGCTGCGAGCTGGCCGATTTCGACCCTGCTGCCAAACCTTTCTCGACCGGCGACAAGGAGCAGGACAAGGCCCTGGTAGAGACCCTGGCGCTGGAGCTCGATGCGCTGCAAAACCTGTTTTACGCGGACAAACGCTACAAGCTGCTCATCATCTTGCAGGGCACCGACACCTCCGGCAAGGATGGGACCTTGCGCGGCGTGTTCAGCCGCATCAGCCCGCTGGGCGTGCGCACCGTGGGCTGGAAAGCCCCTATCGAGGACGAACGCGCGCACGATTTCCTGTGGCGCATTCACCAGGTGGTGCCGGGCGCGGGCGAGATCATGATCTTCAACCGCAGCCAGTATGAAGACGTGCTGGTGCCGCCGGTCAAGGGCTGGATCACGCCAGAACAAACCGCGCAGCGCTATCAGCACATCAATGATTTTGAGCGCCTGCTCTGCGAAACCGGCACGGTCATCCTCAAGTTCATGCTGCACATCAGCCGGGAAGAGCAGGGCGCGCGGCTGCAGGACCGGATCGATGACCCGACGAAACGCTGGAAATTCAGCATCGGCGACCTGGACGCGCGCAAGCAGTGGAAGCAGTACCAGCAAGCCTACGAAGACCTGCTCAACACCACCAGCACCCCCTGGGCGCCCTGGACGGTGGTGCCGGCGAACTCGAAAACCCACCGCAACCTGATGATTGCCAGCGTGGTTCACAACACGCTGCAGCAACTCGACCTGCGCTACCCGCCGGACGATCCGGCGCTCAAGGGACTCAAGGTGGATTGACGGCTGGCAGGCCCGCAGAATCGCAAAATCCCGCCGCTTTTTGACGATTCAGGCCTCTAGCCCTTATTCAACGGCCATAGTTAACTATCAATATGATAGTAATCAGTGCCCGCCCCCGAGGTAGGCGGCCTTCACCGCCGGGTCGTCGCGCAGGCTGGCAGCTTCGCCATGCACGGAGATGCGGCCGTTTTCCAGCACGTAGCCGTAGTCGGCCACCTTGAGCGCGGCGGCGGCAAACTGCTCGACCAGCAGCATGGTGACGCCGCGCGACTTCAGGTCGGCAATGATGCGGAACACCTCTTCCACCAGAATCGGCGCCAGGCCCATGGAGGGCTCGTCGAGCAGGACGATTTCGGGGTTCAGCATGACGGCGCGCGCCATGGCCAGCATTTGCTGCTCGCCGCCCGACAGTGTTCCGGCCAGCTGCATGCGCCGCTCCTTCAGTCGCGGAAACAGCTCCATCGCCCGCTCCAGGTCGCCCGCCACGTCACCCTTGGGGCGGCTGCCGGTCAGGCGCGGAAAGGCGCCGAGGGTCAGGTTGTCGGTGACCGTCATGGTGGCAAACACGCGCCGCCCTTCGGGCGAATGCGCCAGGCCCTGCTTGGCGATGGTGTAGGACTCCAGGCCATCGATGCGCTTGCCGTGCAGGCTGATCTCGCCGGCGGTCGGCTTGATCATCCCCGAGACGGCGCGCATGGTGGTGGTCTTGCCGGCGCCGTTCGAGCCGATCAGCGTGACCACCTTGCCCTTGGGCACTTCCATGGAAATGCCGTGCAGGACCTGCACCTTGCCGTAACCGGCTTCCAGATTCTTGATACTCAGCATGGTGAATTCATCCTTTCTTATGCGGCCGTGCCACCGAGGTAAGCCTCGATGACTTTTTCATCGGCCTGCACATCGAGCGGCTTGCCTTCGGCGATTTTCTGGCCGAAGTCGAGCACCGAGACGGTGTCGCACATGCTCATCACCACATCCATGTGGTGCTCGATCAGGATCACGGTAATGCCGTGATCACGGATCTTGCGGATGATGGCCACCAGCTCCTTGATGTCGGGCGCGGTCAGGCCGGCGGCCGGTTCGTCGAGCAGCAGCAGTTGCGGGTCCAGCGCCAGCGCCCGGGCAATCTCCAGCAGGCGCTGCTTGCCGTAAGGCAGGTTGCGCGCCTCCTCATGCGCCATGTTGGCCAGGCCGACAAACTGCAGCAGGCCGAGCGCACGGGCAGTGGCTGCGCTGTCCTCGCGCTGGTAGCGCGGGGTGTGCAGCGAGACGTCAACCAGGTTGCTGGCAAAACTGTGGTGCAGACCGACCATCACGTTTTGCAGCGCGGTCATCTCACCAAAGAGCTGCACGTTCTGGAAGGTGCGGGCGATGCCCGAGAGCGCGATGTCCGACGAGGTGCGGCCTACAAGCGACCGGCCAGCAAACTCCACCGTGCCGGCGGTGGGCTGGTAGATGCCGGTCAGCACGTTCATCATCGTGCTCTTGCCCGAGCCGTTGGGGCCGATCAGGCCGTGCACCGTGCCGCGCTTGACCCGCAGATCCACATCGTTCAGGGCTTTGAGGCCGCCAAACTGCATCAGTACGTTGCGGGCTACCACCAGGTCATTGTTGGCCTGGGCCGCAGTCGCCCCTGCGGCGTCGGAGATGGCGTCGCCACGCACCGGCGCAACCCGGGCCTCGTCGAACTGCTCACCCTGCGGCTTGAGGTTGAGCGCTGCCCGCACAAAGCCGACGATGCCGTCTTGCAGGTAGTACACGACGAACAGCGTGATCAAGCCGAAGATCGACAGCCGCCAGTCGGTCATGCTCTGCAACACGAACGACACGCCAGCCAGCGCAACACTGCCCACCACCGGGATGGCAGCGGCGCGAGCCGTGGTCTTGCCACGCCGCACCGACACCAGCGCGCCCAGCGTCACCAGCACCGCGACGACGACAGCCACGCTGCGGAACAGCGCCAGGTCGTCCAGCAGCTTGGGCAACAACACGATGATGGTGGCGCCCAGCAGCGCGCCGGTGCGGGTCTTGCGTCCGCCCATGATGATGGCCAGCAAGAACATCACCGTCAGCTCGAAGTTGTAGGTGTTGGGCGAGATGTACTGCTCGCTGTAGGCATAAAGCCCGCCCGCCAGCCCGGCCAGCCCGGCGCTGATGACAAACGCGTAAACCTTGTAGCGGTAGACCGACACGCCCATGCAGTCGGACGCCACCGGGCTGCCGCGCAGCGCCTCGAAGGCCCGGCCCAGGTGCGAGCGCAGGATGCGGTGCACCACCACCAAGGACAGCACCAGCATTGCCAGCACCACCCAGTAAAACTCACGTTCGCCCAGCTTGGCACCAAAGAGCTCGGGCTTGTCCAGCTTGATGCCGAGCGGGCCTTCGGTCAGGAAGGTCATCTCGTTGATCAGGATCTGGATGATGGTGCCGAAGGCCAGTGTGACCATCGCCAGATAGGGGCCGGTGACGCGCAGCGCCGGCAGCGCCAGCAGCGCGCCAAAGCCCGCCGTCACGGCGATGGCCGCGGGCAGCGTGGCCCACAGCGGAAAGCCCAGCTTCATGACCAGCACGCCAGTGGTGTACGAGCCGATGCCAAACAGCCCGGCATGGCCGAGCGAGACCTGCCCGGTGTAGCCGACGACGATGTCCAGGCCGTAGAGCACGATCGCATAGATCATGATCGTTTCGACCAGGTGGATGTAGTACGGGTTGTGCACGGCCAGCGGCAAGCCGGCCAGCAGCCCAAAGCCGATGATCGAGATGAGGAGGATGCGACGCGACATGTTCAGACTTTCTTGATCGCGCTCTTGCCGAACAGGCCGGCCGGCTTGACCGCCAGCACGACCAGCAGCAACACCAGGCCGGGCACGTCCTTGTAGCCGGTAGACAGATAGAACCCGGTGGTGGTCTCGGCAATGCCCAGGATGACACCGCCGACGATGATGCCCATGCCGCTGTTCAGCCCGCCGATGATGGCCACCGCAAAAGCCTTGAGGCCCAGAACCGCGCCCATGGTCGCGCCGGTGAGTGTGAGCGGCGCGATCAGCACGCCGGCAAAGGCCGCGGTCAATGACGACAGGCCGTACGAGAAAGTGATCACCAGCCCGGTGTTGATGCCCATCAGCTTGGCTGCGTCGCGGTCATTGAAGGTGGCCACCACCGCCTTGCCGTAGATCGACTTGCGGTTGAACAACTCCACCGCCAGCATCATGCCGATCGCCCCGACCACCACCAGGATCTCCATCGGCATGATGCTGGCGGTGGAGTTGTTCAACCGCAAGTCGATCTACGGCAAGGCGGTGGTG
>JBKJKI010000038.1:0-4136 GCA_046597475.1 Polaromonas sp.
GATGCTCGCCGAGATCGCTCGGGGTCGCTGCGTCAGCAGTCGCGGCCGCTTCAACCCGCGCGGCGTCAAGCGCAAGATGAGCAATTTCAGCGTCCGGCATCGTGGCGCAGCGCTTCACCAGCGGCATCAGCCGGTACCGGCGTTGCGTATCTGAACAGTATTTGGCTTAGCCGGGCCGCAGGCGCAGCGGCCCCCTCGGGGGCAGCGCATTACACGCAGTGTTCTCGAAGAGCGGCGAAGCCAAAAGCGTGGGGGCTAGTTAAACGCCCAGATCAAGCTGCCGGTCATCAAAAAATAGCGCAGGAACTTGCCTATGGCCATGTAGGCCACGCAGGGCCAGAAGGGAAACTTGAGCCAGCCGGCCACGGCGCAGAGCGGGTCTCCTATGCCCGGCAGCCAGGCCAGCAGGCAGGCCTTGGGCCCGAGCTTTTCCAGCCAGCGCACCGCGCGGCCGTGGTGCGATGAGTGGCTGTATTTGTCAGCCACCTTGTGCGCGCCGTAGCCCATCCACCAGTCGAGCGCGCCGCCCAGGGTGTTGCCCGCGGTGGCCACCAGGATGGCCGGCCAGAACATGCCGGGGTTGAGTTTGACGAGCCCGAACACCACGGGCTCCGAGCCCAGCGGCAGCAGCGTGGCGGAGATGAAAGACACGACAAACACCGTGCTCAGGCCAAACTGGGGCAGGGCGAGTATCTCGAGCAAATGTTGTATCCATGCGTCCATAGGGGCATGAGTATAGGGAGTGCGGGCGGCGCGACAGGGTGGCCAGCGGGGTGTTTACAAATCAGCGGCCAGATTTCAATTGCTGAAATTTTGGGCAGTTACAATCATTCCTTC
The DNA here is from genome assembly GCA_046597475.1 of Polaromonas sp. Taxonomy (GTDB): domain Bacteria; phylum Pseudomonadota; class Gammaproteobacteria; order Burkholderiales; family Burkholderiaceae_C; genus Polaromonas. The sequence continues at coordinate 838 of JBKJKI010000038.1, forward strand.
GTTTTCGCCACCCCCCAAGACTCCATTCCCCATGAACATCGGCCCTTATGCTCTGGCAAACAATCTGTTTGCCGCACCCATGGCCGGGGTGACGGACAGGCCGTTTCGCCAGCTTTGCAAGAAGCTGGGCGCCGGTTACGCGGTGAGCGAAATGGTGACCTCGCGGCGCGATTTGTGGAACACCCTGAAGACCTCGCGGCGGGCCGACCACGCGGGCGAGCCAGGTCCAATTGCAGTGCAGATTGCCGGCACCGACGCGCTCATGATGGCCGAGGCCGCCGCCTACAACGTCGATCGCGGCGCCCAAATCATCGACATCAACATGGGCTGCCCGGCCAAGAAGGTCTGTAACAAGTGGGCCGGTTCGGCCCTGATGCAGGACGAAGCGCTGGCGCTGCAGATTGTCGAAGCGGTCGTCGCCGCCTGCCTGCCGCACGGCGTTCCCGTGACGCTGAAGATGCGTACCGGCTGGTGCCAGGCCGACAAGAATGCCTTGAGGATTGCGCGCGCCGCCGAAAGCGCGGGCGTGCAGATGGTCACCGTGCATGGGCGCACGCGCGAACAGGGCTACAAGGGCCTGGCCGAATACGACACCATCGCGGCGGTCAAGGCGGCGCTGCGGATTCCCGTGGTGGCCAACGGCGACATAGCCAGCGCTGAAAAGGCCAGGGACGTGCTGGCTGCCACCGGAGCGGACGCCGTCATGATTGGCCGCGCCGCCCAGGGCAGGCCGTGGATATTTCGTGAAATTTCGCATTTCATGGCGACCGGTGAGCGCCTGGCGCCGCCGCTGGTGGCGGAAGTCAAGCGCCTGCTGCTCGACCATCTGCTGGACCACTATGCGCTCTACGGTGAATTCACCGGCGTGCGCACGGCGCGCAAGCATATCGGCTGGTACGTTAAAACCCTGCCGGAGGGCGAAGCTTTTCGCTCGCGCATGAACCTGCTCGAAGACTGCGAGGCGCAACTCCAGGCCGTGGCTGATTTCTTTGACGGTCTGGGTGAGCGCATGGACCGCATCCCGGCGGGGCCGGAAGATGAGAGCGGGCCAGCGTGCCCGGCAAGCAACAAAAATAAAGAGGAAGCTGAAGCATGAGCAAAAATCACATAGAAGAGTGCGTGCGCACCAGTCTGGAAGGCTATTTCAAGGACCTGGACGGCACCAATCCCAATGGCATGTACGACATGATGGTGCGCGTCGTTGAAAAACCACTGCTTGAGGTGGTGATGCAGCACGCCGAGCAAAACCAGTCGCGCGCCGCCGAATGGCTGGGCCTGAACCGCAACACCCTGCGAAAAAAACTGGTTGAGCACAAGCTCATCAAGTAGACGCTTGTCGCCCCGGCTGACCGCCACCCATCCATCCATCATCGAGACCACCATGAACGCACTGATTTCCGTTTCCGACAAAACCGGCATCCTTGAATTTGCCCAGGCCCTGCATGCGCTGGGCATCAAGCTGTTGTCCACCGGCGGCACCGCGAGGCTGCTGGCTGACGCCGGCCTGCCGGTGACCGAGGTCGCCGACCACACCGGTTTTCCGGAAATGCTTGACGGCCGCGTCAAGACCCTGCACCCCAAGATCCACGGCGGACTGCTGGCCCGGCGCGACCTGCCCGAACACATGGCGGCGCTGCAAACGCACGGCATTGAGACCATAGATCTGCTGGTGGTCAACCTTTACCCGTTTGAAGCGACCGTCGCCAAACCCGGCTGCACGCTGGAAGACGCGATCGAGAACATCGACATCGGCGGCCCGGCCATGGTGCGTTCGGCTGCCAAGAACTGGAAGGATGTCGGGGTGCTGACCGACGCCTCGCAGTACGACGGCGTGCTGCAGGAGCTCAAAACAGCCGGCAAGCTGGCCGAGGCCACCAGATTCGCCTTGTCGGTGGCCGCCTTCAACCGCATCAGCCAGTACGACGGCGCCATCAGCGACTACCTCTCGGGCATCCAGCCCGATGGCACGCACAGCCTGTTTCCCGCTCAGGCCAACGGCCGCTTCGTCAAGGTGCAGGACCTGCGCTACGGTGAAAACTCGCACCAGCAGGCCGCGCTTTACCGCGACCTGTACCCGGCGCCGGGCTCGCTGGTCACGGCCCGGCAGTTGCAGGGCAAGGAGCTGTCTTACAACAACATCGCCGACGCCGATGCCGCCTGGGAGTGCGTCAAGAGTTTCAGCGGGCCGGCCTGCGTCATCGTCAAACACGCCAACCCCTGCGGCGTGGCGGTGGGCAAGGACGCGCTGGAGGCCTACAGCAAGGCCTTCAAGACCGACCCGACCTCGGCCTTCGGCGGCATCATCGCGCTGAACTGCACGCTCGACGAAGCGGCGGCGCAGCAGATCTCCAAACAGTTTGTCGAGGTGTTGATGGCCCCGGGCTTCACGCCAGAAGCACTCGAGGTCTTCAAAACCAAGGTCAATGTGCGGATTTTGCAGATCGACCTGCCACCGGGCGGCAACACGGCGTGGCAACAGGGCCGCAACCTGATGGACATCAAACGCGTCGGCTCCGGCCTCTTGATGCAGACCGCCGACAACCACGACCTGGCGCTGGGCGACATCAAGGTGGTTAGCAAGCTGCAGCCGACGCCGGCCCAGTTGCAGGACCTGATGTTCGCCTGGAAGGTCGCCAAATACGTCAAGTCCAACGCCATCGTGTTCTGTGCCGATGGCATGACCATGGGTGTGGGCGCCGGGCAGATGAGCCGCCTGGACTCGGCGCGTATTGCCAGCATCAAGGCCGGGCATGCCGGCCTGTCGCTCAAGGGCACGGCCGTTGCAAGCGACGCTTTCTTTCCTTTCCGCGACGGCCTCGACGTGGTGGTCGATGCGGGTGCGAACTGCGTGATCCAGCCGGGCGGCAGCATGCGTGACCAGGAAGTGATTGATGCGGCCGACGAACGCGGCGTGGTGATGGTGCTCAGCGGGGTGCGGCACTTCCGGCATTGAGCCCGGTTTTGTAATAAAAAGTGCCTGCAGCCCTTGCGCCACGTGCGCAGCCAGCTATTTAATTGATAGCGAACAAGGCGCCCGTCCGGGCCGAACTGGCCGGAGCCTTCGTGTGGGCCGGTGTGCGCAGCCTCAGCGTGCGGCAAAAAAGCGGGTAGCGGCCTCGACGGTTTCGGCGATGTCGGCCGCCGTATGGGCCGAGCTGACAAAGCCGGCTTCATACAGCGCCGGCGCGTAATACACGCCCTGATCCAGCATCGCATGGAAGAAGCGGTTGAAGGCGGGGCTGTCAGTCGTCATCACCGTGGCGTAGTTCTGCGGCAGTTTGTCCAGCAGGAAAAAGCCG
>JBKJKI010000041.1:0-14229 GCA_046597475.1 Polaromonas sp.
GTTTGACGACTCCGTGCGTGACGACGACAACAAGGGCCGCGAACAGAGTTTTGCCGAGCCTGAAGCAGAAGACGTGATTGACGCCGCTTGTCCCACGTGTCAGGGCACACGTCTGAACGCGCAGGCGCGTGCTGTCAAATTTGCTGGCGTTGGCATTTCCGACATTGCCGCCTTGTCAGTCACCGATGTGCGCGCGTGGGTTGACCAGCTCGCGCTGCAAGGACGGGAAGCCGGCATTGCGCGCGACCTGATTCCCGAGATCAAAAGCCGGCTGGAGTTTCTGGAAGATGTGGGCCTGGGCTACCTGACGCTGGACCGTGGTGCACCGACGCTGTCGGGCGGTGAGGCTCAGCGCATCCGGTTGGCCGCGCAGCTCGGCTCCAATCTGCAGGGCGTCTGTTATGTGCTCGATGAGCCGACGATCGGCCTGCACCCGCGCGACAACCAGATTCTGCTCGGCGCTTTAAGCAAGCTCAGCGAGCGCGGCAACACGCTGGTGGTGGTCGAGCACGATGAAGACACGATTCGCTGCGCCGACAACATCATCGACATCGGCCCCGGCGCCGGCAAGCGCGGTGGGCGGCTGGTGGCGCAGGGCACGGCGGCGCAGCTCTCCAGCGTGCCTGAGTCCCTGACCGGCCACTACCTGGCCCATCCCCTGATTCACCCCTTGCATGCGCGCCGCGTGACGCTGGCGGGAAGCGCCGTCGCCGAACCAGGCTCTGCCCCCGGGTTGGCGGCCCGGCCGGACGCCCTCAAACCCGTCAGCAAGCAAAAGCAGGCCGCCCTGAAAGCCCAGACCCTCAAAGCCGCCGCCGCCAGCGCGAGTGCCCTGCACAACGCAGCTCCGGCCGCCGCCAATCCGTACACCGCCTGGTTAACCGTGGTCAACGCCACGCTGCACAACCTGAAAAGTGTTTCGGTCGATGTGCCTTTGTACCGGCTGGTCGCCGTCACCGGCGTCTCAGGCTCAGGCAAGTCCACGCTGGCCCGCGACGTGCTGCTGGCCAACGTCCACGCCGGCGTCATGCTGCGCTCGACCAAGGCCGGGCGCGAGGCCGACGATGCCGGCCAGCACCCGGCCTGGACCGGCTGCGAGCGCATCGAGGGCTACCAGGTGGTGGACCGCGTGCTTGAGGTCGACCAGACGCCCATTGGCAAAACCCCGCGCTCCTGCCCGGCCACCTATATCGGCTTCTGGGACACGGTGCGCAAGCTGTTTGCCGACACGCTCGAAGCGCGCGCACGCGGCTACGCGGCGGGGCGTTTTTCCTTCAACACCGGCGAAGGCCGCTGCCCGACCTGCGAAGGCGCGGGCGTTCGCACCATAGGCATGAGTTTTCTGCCCGACGTGAAAGTGCTGTGCGAAACCTGCCACGGTGCCCGCTTCAACCCCGAGACGCTGGCCGTCACCTGGCGCGGCAAAAACATTGGCGACGTGCTGAAGATGGAGGTCGATGAGGCGGTGGAATTCTTTGCCTCCATGCCCAGCATCGCGCACCCGCTGCAACTGCTGAAAGATGTGGGCCTGGGTTATCTGACCCTGGGCCAGCCCTCACCGACCTTGTCGGGCGGCGAGGCGCAGCGCATCAAGCTGGTGACCGAGCTCAGCAAGGTGCGCGACGACATCACGCGCCGCGGCCAGAAAGCGCCGCACACCTTGTACGTGCTGGACGAGCCCACGGTGGGCCTGCACATGGCCGACGTGGAAAAACTGATCCACGTGTTGCACCGTCTCGTCAACGGCGGCCACAGCGTCATCGTCATCGAGCACGACCTCGACGTGATCGCCGAGGCCGACTGGGTGATTGACTTGGGGCCGGACGGCGGCAACGCCGGCGGCCAGGTGGTGGCGTCGGCGCCGCCCGAGGCCGTGGTGAAGCTGGGAACCCACACCGGGAAGGCGCTGAAAAGTGTGCTGGCCCGCGTGGGCGTGGCGGAGGTGCTATTGAATAAATAGCTGCTTGCGCCCGTGTTTATTGGGCTACAGGCTTGTTTTGCTTAAATTCTTCAACGCGGCATGGCATAGGGTCACCTAGAATGCCTTGCAAGGGAATGTAACCATGACGCCAGAAGCCAAAGCCAGAGAAAAAATTGACAGCAAGCTCGCCCAGGCGGGCTGGCTGGTGCAAGACCTCAAGCAGCTCAACCTGGGCGCGTCCCTCGGCATTGCGGTGCGCGAATACCCGACCGACACCGGCCCGGCCGACTACGTGTTGTTCGTCAATCGCAGCGCCGTCGGCGTGATCGAGGCCAAACGCGACGAAGAAGGCGCCAACATCACCGCGCACGAAGCGCAGACCGCGCGCTACGCCAGCGCGACTCTCAAATGGCGCAAGGACAAAACGCCGCTGCCCTTCCTGTTCGAAAGCACCGGCCAGATCATCCGCTTCACCGACGGCCGCGACCCGGCGCCCCGCGCCCGTGAAATCTTCCACTTCTTCAAACCCGAAACGCTTGAACAGTGGCTGGCCCAGCCCGACACCCTGCGCCGCCGCCTGCAAGACAACATGCCCGCGCTGTCCGGGCGCGACCTGCGCGACTGCCAGGTCAGCGCCGTCAGCGGGCTGGAAAGCTCGCTGGCGCTGAACCATCCGCGCGCGCTGGTCCACATGGCCACCGGCGCGGGCAAGACCTTTACCGCCATCACCTCGGTCTACCGTCTGCTCAAGTTCGGCGGGGCCAAACGCATTTTGTTTCTGGTCGATACGCGCAACCTTGGCAAGCAGGCGCACCAGGAGTTCATGGCCTACACCCCGCCCGACGATGGCCGCAAGTTCACCGAGCTGTACAACGTGCAGCGCCTGTCCAGCAGCGCCATCGACCCGCACGCCCAGGTGGTGATTTCCACCATCCAGCGCATGTATTCGGTGCTGTCGGGCGAGCCGATTGACGACTCGGCCGAAGACGTTTCGCTCAATGAAGTGCAGCAAAACGGCAAGCAGGCCAAGCTGGTTCGCCACAACCCGGCCGTGCCCGTGGAGGCGTTCGACTTCATCGTCATCGACGAATGCCACCGCAGCATCTACAACCTCTGGAAGCAGGTGCTCGACTATTTCGACGCCAGCCTGATCGGCCTGACCGCCACGCCCGACAAGCGCACTTTCGGCTTTTTCAAGGAAAACATCGTGGCCGAATACAGCTACGAGCAATCGGTGGTCGATGGTGTCAACGTCGGTTACGACGTGTTCCTGATCGAAACCGACATCACCCAGAAAGGCGCTGAACTCAAAGCCCGCGAATGGGTCGATCACCGCGACCGCCAGACGCGCAAAAAGCGCTGGCAGGAAACCGAGGAAGACACGCCCTACACCGGCAAGGAACTTGACCGCTCGGTGGTCAACCCGAGCCAGATCAGGCAGGTTATCCAGGCCATGAAAACGGCGGTGGAAACGCAGATTTTTCCGACCCGCAAGGAAACGCCCAAGACCCTGATCTTCGCCAAGACCGACAGCCACGCCGACGACATCATCAACATGGTGCGTGAGGTCTACGGCCAGGGCAACGCCTTCTGCAAAAAAGTCACTTACAAGGCCGAGGGCGATCTAGATGCCATCCTGAGCGACTTTCGCAACGAGTTCAACCCGCGCATCGCCGTCACCGTGGACATGATCGCCACCGGCACCGATGTCAAGCCGCTCGAAGTGCTGCTCTTCATGCGCGACGTGCGCAGCAAGGGCTATTACGAGCAAATGAAAGGCCGGGGCGTGCGCAGCCTGGACGCCGACAGCCTGCGCCGCGTCAGCAACAGTGCCAGCGGCGCCAAGCACCGCTTCGTGCTGATCGACGCCGTGGGCGTGGAAAAATCCCTCAAGACCGAAAGCCGGCCGCTGGAGAAAAAACCCGGCATTGCCCTCAAGGATTTGCTGCAAGGCGTCGCCATGGGCCACCGCGACGACGACACCGTGCTCAGCCTGGCCAACCGTCTGGTGCGGCTGGCCAAGCAGCTCGACGACAAAGCCCTCAGGCGCATCGAAAAAGCCAGCGGCGGCCCCACGGTCGGCGAACTCGGCAAGGCGCTGGTCGTGGCGCTCGACCCCGACCAGATCGTCCGGCAGGCGCTGGCCACCGCCAAAGCCCAGGGCATCACCCGCTCGGAAGACACGCTGACGGCCGACGAAATTTCCTCCGCCCGCGCCCTGCGCGTGGCCAGCGCCTGCCAGCCTTTCGACCAGCCCAAGCTGCGCGAGGAAATCGAGAATGCCCGGCGCGAGCGCGAGCAGCTCATTGACCACATCAACCTCGACGAAGTCACCTTCTCCGGCTACAGCGCGCAGGCCGAGGCGCAGGCCAAAACCCTGATTGAAAGCTTTACCGGCTACATCCGGCAGCACAAGGACGAAATCAGCGCCCTGAGCTTTTTCTACCAGCAGCCCTACCAGCGCCGCGCGCTCACCTTCGACATGATCGAAGAGCTGCACGACCGCCTGGGCCGCCCGCCGCTGATGCTCACCACCGACCGCCTGTGGAGCGCCTATGCCCGCGTCCAGGCCAGCCAGGTCAAGGGCGGCAACAGCCAACGCCAGCTGACCGACCTGATCGCGCTGGTGCGTTTTGCCATCGGGCTGGACGCCGAACTCAAACCCTTTGCCGAGCAGGTCGACAAGCGCTTTGCCGACTGGATCTGGCGCCACAATGCCCAGGCGCCCACCGCCTTCACGCCCGAGCAGACCGACTGGCTGCGCCTGATGAAAGACCACATTGCCAGCAGCTGCAGCCTGGCCAGAAGCGATTTTGACTATGCCGGTTTTGCCGACAAGGGCGGCTTGCAGCGCGCCTGGAGCGTGTTTGGCGACCAGCTCGATGGGCTGATGAGTGAGATGAACGAGGTGCTGGTGGCGTGATGTGAGCAGCCCCATGCGGATGACTTCGGATAATGCAAGCGCCTGCCCGCCAATACCTGGCCCCTAGCGGGCCGCAACTCGACTGGATTGAAGAATGACGCAGACCGTGGGGCAGGAAATTGCTCCTGAATTTATAGCTGTTTGTGCCCGTATTGATTGGGCTAGAGGCCGATTTGATGCTTATTTTGTGATGGAAGTGATGAATGCGGGGCTAGCGGCGTGAGCGAGCTACTGCAAGGCGGATGGGCTCCAGTTGTATTGGGGGACTTGTTACTTGCCGTTGTTGGCGGTGGCACTCCGTCCCGCCGGATTCCCACTTACTTCGACGGAGCGATACCTTGGTTCACTGTAAAAGACATGAAATCGCTAAAGCCCATGGATGCGGAAGAACACATCTCTGAGCTTGCCATCACCGACAGCGCGACGAATCTGATTCCCGCCAACACGCTTATCGTTGCCACGCGGATAGCGTTAGGCAGAGCGATCAGGCCCACGGTAGCTTGCGCCATCAATCAAGACTTGAAAGCGCTGATGATAGGAACGGGCATTAATGCCGACTTCCTGCTTCATTGGATTGGTGCGAATGAGCGAATGATTCAAGACCTTGGATCGGGCACCACAGTAAGTGGTATTCGCTTAGAAACATTGCATGCTTTACCGTTGCTGTTGCCGCCAGCAGCCGAACAAACCCGCATCGTCGAAAAGCTAGAAGAACTGCTGTCCGACCTCGATGCCGGGGTGGCCGAACTCAAGGCCGCGCAGAAAAAACTGACTCAGTTTCGCCAGTCGCTGCTCAAAGCCGCCGTCGAAGGCGCGCTCACTGCGGCGTGGCGCGAAGGCCGGAAAGCCGCGCCCGCCGGGCAGTCCAAAGCCGAATCCGGCGCGGCGCTGCTGGCCCGCATCCTCGCCGAGCGCCGCAGCCGCTGGCAAGCCAAGCAACTGGCCAAATTCAAGGAGCAAGGCAAAACCCCGCCCAAGGGCTGGCAGGACAAATACGCCGAGCCCGTGGCGCCGGACACCGCCGGGCTGCCAGCGTTGCCGCCGGGGTGGGTTTGGGCGAGTGCGGAGCAGCTTTGCGATTTCATCACCAAGGGCACGACACCATCGAAGGGACTTGATGGCGGCGGTGAGAAGGTGATTCCTTTTCTACGAGTGACAAATCTGACCGACAAAGGTGTGCTGGACATGGCTGACAAAGTTTTTGTGTCAGAAGAAATACATCGCGGTTTTCTTGCTCGATCCGTGGTTTATCCCAATGACGTGTTGATGAATATCGTTGGTCCGCCACTCGGACAGGTATCGGTGGTGCCTGAGACTTTTGCTGAATGGAATATCAATCAGGCCGTTGCGATATTTCGTGCGGTAGATGGCGTTCTTCCAAGGTTTCTTTCGCTCAATTTACTATCTCCACCGGCTCAGAGCTGGCTCAAAACCCGCTCAAAGACAACCGCCGGGCAAACCAATCTGACGCTGGAAGTTTGTCGCAGTTTGCCAATTCCGCTGCCTCCGCAAGCTGAACAAGCGGCATTGATAGCAGTTGCCGATGAAGCAATAGACAGAGTCGCTGAACAAGCACAGGCCATTCACATCAGCCTCAAGCAATCCGCCGCCCAACGCAAAAACATCCTGCAAGCCGCCTTCTCAGGCCAGCTCGTGCCGCAAGACCCCGCCGACGAATCGGCCAGCGCGCTGCTGGCGCGCATCCGGGCCGAACGGGCCTTGCAACCCAAACTGCGTAAAACGCGCCAAACCAGAGAGGCTTCATGAGCCGAAAAACCAAGGCGCAGGCAATGCCCGCGATGGCACAGCCTGACGCAGAACTTCTCATCACCGACTTGCAGCGCTTGATTGAAGAGGCGCGGCACTCGGTGGCGCAAGCCGTCAACATGGGCCTGACCCTGCTGTATTGGCGCATCGGGCAGCGCATTCGCACCGAAGTGCTGGGGCAGGCGCGGGCTGAATACGGTCAGGAGATTCTGCCGACACTGTCGGCAGAATTGACGCCCCGCTACGGACGCGGCTTCAGTGCCCGCAGTTTGTGGCGGATGGTGCAGTTTTCGGAGAATTTTCCCAATGAACCCGTGGTCTTGACGCTGTCGAGGCAACTCGCCTGGAGTCATTTTCAGGAGTTGATCGGTCTCAAAGACCCGCTGGCCCGCGACTTTTATGCCGAAATGTGTCGCATCGAACGCTGGAGCGTACGCACCCTGCGCGAACGCGTCGCTTCCATGCTGTTCGAGCGCACGGCCTTGTCCAAAAAGCCCGACGAACTGATCCGCCTGGAACTGGACGCGCTGCATGCCCAGGGCGACGTGACGCCGCCACTGCTGCTCAAAGACCCGTATGTGCTGGATTTTCTGGGGCTGCAGGACCGCTATCTGGAAAAAGACCTCGAAGACGCCATCCTGCGCGAGCTGGAGAATTTTCTGCTGGAGCTGGGTGCCGGCTTCTCGTTCATCGCCCGGCAAAAGCGCATCCAGCTCGACAGCGACGATTTTTATATCGACCTGCTGTTCTACAACCGCAAGCTGCGCCGGCTGGTGGCGATTGACCTGAAGCTGGGCGACTTCAAGGCGGAGTACAAGGGTCAGATGGAGCTGTACCTGCGCTGGCTGGCCAAACACGACCAGGAGCCGGGCGACCAGCCGCCGCTGGGCATCATTCTTTGCACGGGCAAGAAGCACGAGCAGATCGAACTGCTGGAGCTAAGCAAGTCCGGGATTCACGTTGCCGAATACCTGACCGTGCTGCCGCCGCGCGAGGTGTTCGAGCAAAAAATCCATGACGCCCTGGCGCTGGCGCAGGCGCGGCTGGCGGGGAAAGACCCGGCCGATTGAGCGCTCAAAACGTCCCCTGAAAATTACCTGAAATCTCCCAATGAACACCTCCTCCCTGATCCAGAAAGTCTGGAATTTCTGCCACACCCTGCGCGACGACGGCGTCGGCTACGGCGACTACCTGGAGCAGCTCACCTACCTGCTGTTCCTGAAAATGGCGCACGAGTACGCGCAGGAGCCCTACAAGCGCGACACCCATATTCCCAAGGGCTACGACTGGCCGCAGCTGAAAACCAGGGTCGGCGAGCCGCTTGAAGCGCATTACCTGGCGACGCTGCACAAGCTGGGGCAGCAGCCGGGCATGCTGGGCGCGATTTTCTTCAAGGCGCAAAACAAGATCCAGGACCCGGCCAAGCTGTCGCGCCTGGTGCAGCTGATCGATGCCGAGAGCTGGGTCGGCATGGACACCGACACCAAGGGCGACCTGTACGAGGGCCTGCTGCAAAAGAATGCCGAAGACACCAGGAGCGGCGCGGGCCAGTATTTCACGCCCCGGGCGCTGATTCAGGCCATGGTCGAATGCGTGCGGCCGGAGCCGATGAAAACCATTGCCGATCCGGCCTGCGGCACGGGCGGCTTTTTTCTGGGCGCGCAGCAATGGCTGCTGGGGCAGAAGCTGAACCGCAAGGCAGCCGAGTTTTTGCGCGACAAGACCTTTCACGGCAATGAAATCGTGGCCGGCACGCGGCGCATGTGTCTGATGAACCTGTTCTTGCACAACATTGGCGACCTGACGGGCGAACCGACGGTGGATCGCGCCGATGCGCTGATTGCCGACCCCGGCCAGCGCTTTGACTATGTGCTGGCCAATCCGCCGTTTGGCAAGAAAAGCAGCATGACCATCACCAATGCCGAGGGCGACGAGGACCGTGACGCGCTGACCTACGAGCGGCAGGATTTCTGGGAAACCACGTCAAACAAGCAGCTTAACTTTTTGCAGCACATCGTCACCATCCTGAAAGACAAGGGCCAGGCGGCGGTGGTGCTGCCCGACAACGTGCTGTTTGAAGGCGGCGCGGGCGAGAAAATCCGCCGCAAGCTGCTGGAAACCTGCGACGTGCATACCGTGCTGCGCCTGCCGACGGGCATTTTCTACGCCCAGGGCGTGAAGGCAAACGTGGTGTTTTTTGACGCCAAGCCGAAAGACGGCCGGGTGCATACAAAGGGCGTGTGGTTTTACGACCTGCGCACCAACAAGCATTTCACGCTCAAAACCCGCACGCTGAAAACCGATGACCTGCAGGATTTCATCACCTGCTACCACCCGGAAAACCGTCACCAGCGCAGCGAGACCGAGCGCTTCAAGTGCTACTCGTATGCGGAGTTGATGGCGCGCGACAAGGCCAGTCTGGATATTTTCTGGCTCAAGGACGACAGCCTGGACAAGCTGGACGATTTGCCGCCGCCCGACGTGCTGCAGCAGGAAATCATCGACCACCTGGAGGCGGCGTTGGCGGCGTTCAGGGATGTGGCGGCTGGCTTGCCCGCTGGCAAGGCTTTGTAAGGCGTTGGGTTGAGGTGTGCTTTGCTACTAAATAAATAGCTTCTTGCGCCTGTTGCATATGGGCTAGAAGCCTTAATTGCTTGAAATCCCGGTTGACGCAGGCGTGAGAGGGATTCAGGTGTTGCCCTGATATGGGGTGGTGGCTTGAATGGCGCAAGATGCGGCTTCGCAAGCCGAGACATCATTCCAGGAGACATTTATGCATCCGCTGCAGTTGCTCAAAGACGTGGGCCTTGGGACGTTGAACACCGTGGCGGCTATCCAGCGCATGTTCTCCTCCCTAGGGCGACCGGTCGCATGAGCCTGTCCATCGCTGCTCTGGTGCTGTGCGCCGCCTTGCTACATGCAACGTGGAATGCGCTGCTGAAAACCAGCTCCGACCGGCTCGGTTCCATGACGCTGATCACCCTGGGCGCCGGGCTGGGCGCGCTGCCCATGGTGCTGCTGTCGCCGCTGCCCAAGTCGGAAAGCTGGCCTTACCTCGCGCTGGGCGTGGCGCTGCATGCGGGCTACAACCTGTTTCTGGTGCGTGCCTACCGGACGGGCGACTTTGGCCAGGCCTACCCGATTGCGCGCGGCTCCTCTCCGCTGCTGGTGTCGGTCGGGGCGGCACTGCTGGTCGGCGAGCAGATGAGCGGCTGGAGCTGGCTGGGCGTGGCCCTGATTTCGGTCGGCATCCTCAGCCTGGCGCAACTGAGCCGTCGCATGTCGCTGGCCGGCCCGCTGGCAGCCTTTGGCACCGGCGTGTTCATTGCCGGCTACACCGTGGTCGACGGCCTGGGCGCCCGCATTTCCGGCGATGCGCTGGGCTATGCCGGCTGGCTGTTTTTGCTCGACAGCCCGGCGATCCTGCTGCTCTACCTGCTGCGCCATCGCCGGCTGCCGTGGCCGCAGGACAGGCGGGTGCTGTGGAGCGGGCTGGGCGGCGGCCTGTTGTCGCTGCTGGCCTACGGCATCGTGATCTGGGCCGTCACGCTCGCGCCCATGGGGACGGTGTCGGCGCTGCGCGAAACCTCGGTGCTGTTTGCCGCGCTGATCGGCGCGGTGTTCCTGGGCGAAAAACTGACCGCTCGCCGCGTGCTGTCTTGCCTGCTCATCACCGCAGGCGCGATGTTGCTGGGGTTGCAGCGCTAGCGAGCCGTGCGTATCCGGATTTCTGTTGGCTATTAAAACAATAGCTGAAAACGCCCGTGCTGCCTGCGCAAGACAGCTATTTGTCTTGAATTTGTGACGGTTTTGTCGGCTGCCGGCCGCGCGGCGCCAGCGGCGTGCGCTTGCAGGCTTTGTCAGTAAAGGGCAGAGTCTGAAGCGGTGGCGTTTGCTGTGCGCACGGCCCTGGTTTTTCCACTTCACCTCAAGGAGCCACGAGCATGTCAATCCGTGTTGAAACATCCCGCTTTGTTGTTGCCGGCCATTTTTGCCGCGCCGCTTGGCTTGCCGGCGCGTCGGCGCTGGCGTTGGCGTTGGCCGCACTGCCTGCGGCGGCGCAAGGCAGCGCGCCGGCAACCAGCATGCCCAATCTGACCACGCTGGGCGAAGCGCCGGGCGGCATGGCAACTACCGGCGACGGCGCTTTGATGAGCGACCTGGCCCATGCCAATATCGACGAGATCGAGTCGGCCAAACTGGCGCTGGCCAAATCAAAGAACGCCCAGGTTCGGGAGTTTGCCCAGAAAATGCTGGACGAGCACTCGGCGGCGCAGGCGCAGCTCGAAACGCTGGCTAAAGCCAATGGCGTCAAGCTGCCTGCCAAGACGTACCTGATGCAAAAGTCAACCGCTGCAATGCTCAAAGTCATGCGTGGCAAGACGTTTGACAAGGAGTACATCAAGCATGGCGGCGTCAATGCCCATAAAAACACCCTCGTGCTGCTGCAAAGGGTGAGCCTGGAGGCGGTGGACCCCGAACTCAAGTCGCTGGGGGCCAACATGCGCCCCGTGGTTGAGCAGCATTTGAAGATGGCGCAGCAACTACAAGCCAGCCTCAAGTCCGGGGCACCCAAGTAAACGCCTGGTCTTTGCGGACGGCGGCGTCACCGATGCGGGCCGCGCTGACGCCACGGCTCCAGCGCCGTTGCCTATCCGAATCGTGGCGGATTTGCTATGTAAAAGATAGCTTCAAGCGCTCTCAAAGCTTGCGCCGCAAGCTTTTTTGCTTGATTTTGAGGGAAGGTGCCAGCCGCACGCGCTGGCCTGGAATGCCTGCTCACACAAGGTAAGCATGACGCCGGAAACCAAAGCACGGGAAAAGATCGACGACAAGCTTACCCAGGCCGGCTGGGTGGTGCAAAGCATGAAGGCGCTCAACCTCGGCGCGGCCACGGGCGTGGCGGTGCGCGAGTTCCCCACCGACAGCGGCCCGGCCGACTACCTGCTGTTTGTCAATCGCGTGCGCTCATTTAAGGAGATGGCCCCACAGGCGCGATCCTGGCGTGCGCCTGCCGTGATGGCTTGGCCCACCAGTTCCATCACCTGGTGGCGCTCTGAAAGGAGGGTCATTTGGCCTCGTCCTCCCACAGCGCGCGGAACTTTTTTTGCAGAATTAGCAATGCTGCCGCCTCCGCCAAGGCTTTGTCTTTGCGCACCAATTCACGTTTGAGTTGATCGTTTTCGTCTTTGAGGCCGCGCAATTGCCGCGTGCCTGAATCCGTTTTCGCGGCAGTACAGAAAGCCGCTTTCCAGCTTGCCAGGTGATGGGCAAACAAGCCTCTTTCACGGCATCTTCTACGCCCAGGGCGTGAAGGCCAACGTGGTGTTTTTTGACGCCGGGCCCAAGGAGGCGGAACGCAGACCCCGGGCGTGTGGTTTTACGACCTGCGAACGAATCAGCATTTCACGCTCAAGACGCGGTCGCTCAAGCTCGAAGACCTGCGCGACTTCATCGCCTGCTACCGCCCGCGGAATCGCCACGAGCGGGTGGAAACGGAGCGTTTCAGGTTCTTTGCCTACGACGCACTGGTGGCGCGCGACAACGCGAGCCTGGATACTTTCTGGCTCAAGGACGACAGCCTTGACAAGCTGGAAGACCTGCCGCCGACCGAGGTGCTGCAGCAGGAAATCATCGAGCATCTTGAAGCCGCGCTGGCGGCCTTCCGCGACGTGGCGGCCGGGCTGTCAGGCCCGGCTTTTCAAGCCTTGCCCGGTTGAACGGCGGCAGTCCGCTCTGTCTGCGAGCGCGCCGCCAGCAGCGCCGCCGCCACCTCGGCAAAGCCCGCGCCCCTCTCGCCCTCGGTGATGTATCGGGGCTTGTGCGTCAATGCGGCCTCGAAGCGCCGCACATTGGCCACGCCGATCGAGTTGTCGAAGGCCTCGAACATCAGCTGGTCGTTGGTCGAGTCGCCCACATACACCCACTGGTCCATCTCGTCATCCAGCACGCGGCCCAGCAGCTCGCGGGCTATCCAGCGCGCGCCGTCCAGCTTGTCGTGCGTGCCAAACCAGCCGTTGATGTGGATGGAACTCACGGTGGCGTTCATGCCCTCGCTGTGCATGATCTGCAGCGCCTGGGCGATTTGCGTGGCCGGCAAATGCACGAATTCGCTGTGGTCAAAGGCAATGTCGGTCTCGCGTCCGGCGCTGTCACGCGACAGGCTGGCGCCCGGCACTTCGCGCATCACACGCTGCGCCACCTGCTGCATGCGGCCCGCGTTGGTCAGGCGCGTGGCGTCATCCTGTTGATATAGTTTTAATAGCAAACAATGACCGTACTTGCTGGGCTTGGAGGTGTTTTTGTTTGAAATGAGGGCGGCGGCGCCGTTTTCGGCGACGATGGCGTCAACCGGCCACGCCAGCGCGAAGGATTCGCTCCAGCCGGCCGGCCGGCCGGTGATGGCGATGACGTGCAGCCCGGCCGCCTTCAACGCGGCCAGCGCGGCCAGCGCGTCGGCGGTGATGGCGCCGTCCGTCGTCAGGGTGTCGTCGATGTCGGTCAGAACGCCCGTGATGCGGCGGCGTGCCTCCAGCGGCCATTGTTTCAGTGCTTGCATGCCGGGAATTTTCGCATGCGGGCTTTTGCCGCCGCCGGCGTTTTGGCGTGTTCTGTACAATGGCGACTCTCCTGAGGAGCGTTGCAACCCACGACATGTGGTCCAGGCTCAGGATTGACATTCGCAACCACGCTCACCCGCATGTGCCTTGGCGCCGGGTGAGTCAACAAAGCAACTCCCCCGATTCAAGGTTCAAGCTCGTGGCTATTTTGCCCAGTTGACGCCGATTTTGGAGCATCCCGATGAACGCCGTATTGAAACCCGCCCGCACCCCCGACCATGTGATTGCCGACCTGTCGCTGGCCGACTGGGGCCGCAAGGAACTGAAAATTGCCGAGACCGAAATGCCCGGCCTGATGGCCATCCGCGAAGAGTTCGCCAAGGCCCAGCCCCTCAAGGGCGCGCGCATCACGGGCTCGCTGCACATGACCATCCAGACGGGCGTGCTGATTGAAACCCTGCAGGCGCTGGGCGCCGAGCTGCGCTGGGCCTCGTGCAACATCTTCTCGACGCAGGACCATGCCGCCGCCGCGATTGCCGCCGCCGGCACGCCGGTGTTCGCCGTCAAGGGCGAAACGCTGGCCGACTACTGGGACTACACCCACCGCATTTTTGAGTTCACCGGCGCCAAGGGAACGCCCGAAGAAGGCCCGAACATGATCCTGGACGACGGCGGCGACGCCACGCTGCTCATGCATCTGGGCGCGCGCGCCGAGACTGACGCGAGCCTGCTGGCCAAGCCAGGCAGTGAGGAAGAAATCTGTCTGTTCAACGCCATCAAGGCCAAGCTGGCGCAAGATGCGACCTGGTACAGCCGCCGCCTGAAAAACATCATCGGCGTGACCGAGGAAACCACCACCGGCGTGCTGCGCCTGAACGAGATGTCGGCCAAGGGCACGCTGGCCCTGCGTGCCATCAACGTCAATGACTCGGTGACCAAGTCCAAGTTCGACAACCTGTACGGCTGCCGCGAATCGCTGGTGGACGCGATCAAACGCGCGACCGACGTGATGATCGCGGGCAAGGTTGCCGTGGTCGCCGGGTACGGAGACGTGGGCA
>JBKJKI010000043.1:0-3304 GCA_046597475.1 Polaromonas sp.
GATGCTCGCCGAGATCGCTCGGGGTCGCTGCGTCAGCAGTCGCGGCCGCTTCAACCCGCGCGGCGTCAAGCGCAAGATGAGCAATTTCAGCGTCCGGCATCGTGGCGCAGCGCTTCAACAGCGGCATCAGCCGGTACCGGCGTTGCGTATCTGAACAGTATTGCGGGTAGCCGGCATTCTCTCTTTCATGATGCTGGTGGTACCGGCCATCGGCGTGCCCGACGAGTTGTTGCTCCAGGACAGCCTGAAATCGATGCTGGCCTCCTTCGCGGTGCTGGGTGCGACGCTGCTCTTTTTCTGGCTGCAGC
The DNA here is from genome assembly GCA_046597475.1 of Polaromonas sp. GTDB lineage: Bacteria > Pseudomonadota > Gammaproteobacteria > Burkholderiales > Burkholderiaceae_C > Polaromonas. Next base: position 309 of record JBKJKI010000043.1, read on the forward strand.
GCCAGCGCACGCTAGCCCTGCGCTGGCATCCGCTGATGGGGCTGCCCATCGCGCTGATGGTTTATGCGCTGGGCAGCATGGCGTGGTCGCATGCCTATCTGGGGGGCGTCGAGGCGATCCGGTGGTTCATCTTCAGCCTGTTGTTGTGGCTGGGAATGAACACGCTGACACGCGCGCGCCTGCCTGGCCTGGCGTGGGGGATTCATTTGGGCGCGGTGATCGCATCGCTCTGGGTCGCCCTGCAGTTCTGGATTGACTTCAGGATTTTCCCCCAGGGGCCCAATCCGGCCTCCACCTTTGTCAACCGCAATTTCTTTGCCGAATATGTGGTGTGTACGCTGCCTTTTTCGGTATGGTTGCTGGCCCAGGGCCGCCATGGCAGACAGATTGCTTTTTTGGCCCTGACCCTGTCCTTCAATGTGGTGGCGCTATTGATGACGGGTACCCGCTCAGCGCTGGCGGCCATGTGGCTGCTGCTGTTTGTGGTGTTCCCTCTGCTCGGCATCCTCTACCGCCGGCAGCTTGCCTTCTCAAGCTGGGACATGCCGCGGCGCGTCGCCGTGGCCGGCACGGTGCTGATCGCCGTCATCGGCCTGGGTTTGATCCCCACCGGCAACCCGAAAATCGCCGCTGAGCTGCGTGGTGAGAATGCGCTGGAGCGGGGCATTCTTCGCAGCGTCTCGGTCATCACGGACAGCGACGAATTCAGGACGGGGTCGCTGTCGATTCGCATGACGTTGTGGAAGGCCACGGGCCGGATGATCGCAGACCGGCCCCTGAGCGGCGTGGGCGCCGGCGCCTGGGAGGTCTATTCCCCGCTATACCAGACAGCCGGCTCGCAGATTGAAACCGACTACTACGCGCACAACGAGATCCTGCAGTTGATCGCAGAATACGGCCTGGTCGGCTGGGGCTTTTTGCTGTGCCTGCTGGCCTATCTGGCGTCGGCCGCCTGGGCCACCCTGAAAAGCCGCACGGCGCAGGCGCTCGCCGACGCGCCTCTTCGCGCCATGGCGCTGGCCAGTCTGCTGGCGCTGCTGATGGTGAGCAATGCCGGTTTCCCCTGGCGGCTGGCGAGCACGGGGCTGATTTTTTCCATTTGCCTGGCGATTCTGGCGGCCTCCGATGGCCGCCTCGGCCTGGGCGGCCGCTGGGCCGCCACGTCATTGAGCTGGTCAGTACAGCGTTCATACGCCCTGTCGCTGGGCACGGGCTTGCTGATGGTTTGGGCGGCCTACATCTCCTGGCAAGCCGTGGAATGCGAGCGAAAAATCGTCAGGGCGGTGCAGCTGGCGCTGGCCATTTCCCCGTCTGGCGAGCCCAACAACCCTGGCTGGGGCCCTGCCAAGCTTGAAATGATGACGCTCATCAAGGACGGCATTGCGATCAATCCGCATTACCGCAAGCTCACGCCCATGGTGGGCGACGAACTGGCGCGCTGGGGCGACTGGGAAAACGCCATCCTGGTATGGGATTCGGTGGTGACCTCACGGCCCTACGTCGTGGCCATCCTGTCCAATATCGGCCGCGGCTATGCGCAACTGGGCGACGCCGGAAAGGTGCGTGAATACCTTGTGCGCGCCCGCAGGATTCAGCCCCAGGCCGTCCCGGTTCGCTCGCTCGAAGTGCTCTTTCTCAGCCGAACCGGCCGGGGCGAGTTGGCGGCCAGGCTGGCCAGACAATATCTGGCGGAGGGCAGCTATGACTACGACATGCTCAGCACCGCCTGGCTGCTCGGCCTTCGAAGCGGCGACTACGACCTGGCGATTCAGGGCATGGAACTGCGCAATGAAAAATGGCCAGCGGGCAAGGTGGACGGCTTGCTCAAGCTGGGCCATCTCTACGCCCATCAGAAACAAGACGACAGCAAGGCTCTGGCCTCGTATCAAGCGGCGCTGGCCGCAGCCGCGCTGGAAATCAAAGCCGCCGTGCGCAATCAGATTCCGCCGGCCTTCCAGTCCCGGCTTTAGCGCGGCCGGGCCTCTTGCGCCTTCTCCCACGACAATTGGCAGCGCTTGACTGGCATGGCTTCGCTGTCTGCCGCCGTGGCATGCTGATGCGTCTTTTCCTCAACCTGGATATCCCAGCGCCGGTCGGCGCCCGGTGCTGCCTGGGCGCTGGCCAGCAACAAGGTGCTGCTGCGCGTCCCGTAGCCATGTTCGGGAAACTCCACGAAGGCGCTCGACAAGGCCGATTCAAATGCCGGCGCCACGCCTGTGTGCGGGAGTTGCCCGGCGACAGCGCGTTCGCGCTTGGCCAATGCCGCCCAGAGTTGCTCCTGCAATTGCCCCGCCGATCGCTCGCCGTTCCCGTCCCGCAGCGACGTGGCCAGCACGCGTTTGAGTTCCATGGTCTTGGGCCAGGGCGTGTCCAGTTGCGCATTTGACAAACCATAGACGCCGGGTGCCAGCGATTGGACATGCCATCCGGAATCGGCGCGAGATCGGTTGGTGACCCATGTCCAGGTGTTGCGCTGGAAGTCGCCAAGCACGAGGTTGAAGCCCGCATAGGCGCCGTGCTCTGCCCGCAGCGCCGCCACGAAGCCGGCGGCATCACCGTCTTCCTCAAGCCAGCGCGTGACCAGTTCACCACGTGAGCGGGGCGCTGCCTGCAGCTGCGCCTCACGCACATTGGTCAAAAACGCCACCCGGCCGCCGGGCGTCAGGCCCAGCCAGGTTCCGCCGGCCTGCAGGTCGCGCCCCGAAACAATGGGCTGGCCGGATGCTGAGGCCCAGGCGGCCAGCGGCAGCGTGGGCCGCGCCACAAACTCATCTCGGTTGGCGGCGATGACCAGCGGCCAGCGGGCCGACGCGTTGATGGCAAAAGCAATCAGGCACATTCATGGCCCCCACGCTCGTCACTTCGTGTACTTCGCTGCCCCCCGAGGGGGCTGAACTTCGCTTGGGGCGGCCCGGCGCTTCGTTCATGGCCCCCACGCTCGTCACTTCGTGTACTTCGCTGCCCCCCGAGGGGGCTGAACTTCGCTTGGGGCGGGC
>JBKJKI010000290.1:0-5174 GCA_046597475.1 Polaromonas sp.
GTTCAGGCAGCCGAGCCGCAGGCCGACCACCAGCACCACCGGCAGGCCGAGCGCCTGCGCCAGGTCGGCGCCGGTCTCAAGGAGCGAGAGCGGCACCAGGAAGCCGCCCGCGCCTTCGACCACCACGGCGTCGGCCAGGCCCGCCAGCGCGCGGTGACAGGTGACGATGTGGGCGATGTCGATCCGTACGCCGGCCCGCTCTGCCGCAAGATGCGGCGATATCGGGTCGGGCAGCAGCACCGGGTTGTCGAGTTCGGGCGGCACGGCGCAGGTGGAGGCGGCGCGCAGCGCGACCACGTCCTCATTGGCTTCCTGGCCATTGATCATTTCGGTGCCGGCCGCCACCGGCTTCATGCCGACCACCCGGCCATGGTGCCTGGCCAGGGCATGCAACAGGCCGGTGCTGACCAGCGTCTTGCCGACGCCGGTGTCGGTGCCGGTGATGAAGACGGACAGGGTCATGCGACGCGTGACTTGTCGGCCAGCGTGGCCTGCAACGCGGCCAGCGCGCCCCTGGCCAGATGGTCTGCCGTTTCGGCGTCCAGCGCATAAGGCGGCATGGCGTACAGCGTATGGCCTATGGGGCGCAGCACCACGCCCTGGTTCATGGCCTGCTGGGCGTAGCGGCTGGCAAACCGGGGCCGCTGGGGGGCGCCGGCATAGCCTTCGTCAATGTCCCAGGCCCAGATCATGCCCAGGCGGCGTGCATTTTTTACCGAAGGGTGCTGCGTCAGCGGCGCGAAGGCCTGGTCCAGCTGCTGCGCCATGTCGGCATTGCGCGCCAGCACGTCGGTCTGCTCGAACAGCTCCAGCGTGGCCAGGGCGGCGCGGCAGGCCAGCGGGTTGCCGGTGTAGGAGTGCGAGTGCAAAAAGCCCCGCGCCACCTCGTCGTCGTAAAAGGCCGCGTAAACCCGGTCGGTGGTCAGCACGGCCGACAGCGGCAGCGTGCCGCCGGTCAGCCCTTTCGAGAGGCAGATGAAGTCTGGCCGTATGCCGGCCTGCCGGTGCGCAAACATGGTGCCGGTGCGGCCAAAGCCGGTGGCGATCTCGTCGACGATCAGGTGCACCTCGTAGCGGTCGCACAGGGCTCTGGCCTCGCGCAGGTAGGCGGCGTCATACATGGCCATGCCGGCGGCGCACTGCACCATGGGCTCCAGGATCAGGGCGGCGGTCTGCGCATGGTGCTCTTCCAGCCAGTCGTGCAGGCCGGCGGCGGCGCGCCAGGCGGCATCGGCGGCGGTTTCACCGGGCAGGGCGGCGCGCGCATCGGGGCTGGGCACGGTGGCGGCCAGCCGCACCAGCGGCGCGTAGGCCTCGCGGAAAATCGCGATGTCGGTGACGGCCAGCGCGCCCACGGTTTCGCCGTGGTAGCCGCCGGCAAGACCGATGAAGCGGCATTTTTCCGGCCGCCCGCTGTTGCGCCAGAAATGCGCGCTCATCTTCAGCGCGATCTCGGTGGCGCTGGCGCCGTCGCTGCCGTAAAAGGCGTGGCCCAGGCCGGTCAGCGCACCCAGCTTTTCCGACAGCTCGACCACAGGCGCGTGGGTAAAGCCCGCCAGCATGACGTGGTCCAGGCGGTCCAGCTGCTCGCGCAGCGCCGCCTTGATGTGCGGGTGGTTGTGGCCAAACAGATTGACCCACCAGGAACTGATGCCGTCCAGGTAGCGCCGGCCTTCGAAGTCATGCAGCCATACGCCTCCGGCGCTGGCAATCGGCACGGGGGGCTGCGTTTCGTGCAGCTTCATCTGTGTGCAGGGGTGCCACACATGGCGCAGGCTGCGCTGGATCATCAATGCGTTGTCCATGAGGCCCCAGGTGAAAGGATGGAGAAGCGGCCACAGTGGCCCGCTTCGTCGCTGGCGCTCGGTGCGCGCCGGAAAATCAGGCCATCTGCACCGGAATGACCGAGCGCTCTTCCTTGATGCGGTTGCCGGCGTCGACAAACACCAGCTTGGGCTCAAAGCCCAAGACCCGCTCTTCGTGAACCTGGGCAAAAGAGGCAATGATCACCAGGTCACCCGTCGAGGCGCGGCGCGCCGCCGAACCGTTGACCGAGATGATGCGGCTGCCGCGTTCGGCGCGGATCGCGTAGGTGATGAAGCGCTCGCCATTGTTGATGTTCCAGATGTGGATCTGCTCGTTGTCGGCGATGTTGGCCGCGTCGAGCAGGTCTTCGTCGATGGCGCAGGAGCCTTCGTAGTGCAGCTCGCAGTGGGTCACGGCGGCACGGTGGATTTTGGATTTGAGCAGGGTTCTGATCATGGGGGGAGAGCTTGAAGTCAGCGACCAAAGACGGGGCAGGGCGTGTTGGCAAACCACCATCGCAGGGCCGGATTTTTCGGGGGCGGTAATATTTGGCTTGGTGGTTCAGGATTGTTAATTATTAATTATTTTAATGCACTCTCAAAAGTGCAGGTTTTTACTTGCTTTACGTGAATTGGTCATGACAAAAACATTCAATTTTTCGCCGGAGGCAATTGCCCGGCTGGCCCGTGAAGACGTGGCGCGTGCGCTGGCCGAGGACGTGGGCGCAGGCGACCTGACCGCCGGCCTGATCGCCCCGGAGCGCCGGGCGCATGCCCGGGTGCTGGCACGCGAGAGCGCGGTGATTTGCGGCAGCGCCTGGGTCGAGGCCGCCATGTTGCAGCTGGACCCGCGGGCCGAGCTGCTCTGGCATGTGAAAGACGGCGAGCGCTGCGCGGCCAACCAGGTCGTGTTTGAAGTAAACGCGCAGGCCAGGGCACTGCTGTCGGCCGAGCGAACGGCGCTGAACTTTTTGCAGCTCTTGAGCGCCGTTGCCACCAAAACGGCGACTTATGCGGCCGTTGTGGCCGGAACGCGCGCCAGGATCGTCGATACCCGCAAGACCCTGCCCGGCCTGCGGCTGGCGCAAAAATACGCGGTGCGCACCGGCGGCGGCACCAACCACCGGGTCGGCCTGTATGACGCGGTGCTGATCAAGGAAAACCATATCGCCGCGGCCGGCGGCATTGCCCAGGTGCTTGAGCGCGCCGCCCAGCTGGCCGCCGACGCCGACTTTGTCGAGATCGAGGTTGAAACCCTGGCGCAGTTGGCCGAGGCGCTGGACGCCGGCGCCCGCATGGTGCTGCTCGACAACATGGACGTGGCCACGCTGCAGCAGGCCGTGCGCCTCAACCAGGGCCGGGCGGTCCTGGAGATTTCCGGCGGCGTGACGCTGGACGGCCTGCGCGCGCTGGCCGAAACCGGCGTCGACCGGATTTCCATAGGCGGCTTGACGAAAGACGTTCAGGCCATAGATTTCTCGATGCGCATCGACGCGCCGCAAGGAGAGCAGCGATGAATTCAGTCCTGTCCCGCATCAATGTCGACTACGAGCAGCCCGTGCTGGCCGCGTCCGGCGAGTCGGCCGCCTGCAGCACCCGCCACGCCTGGGCCCGCGTGCCGGCCGAGCCGACGCCGCCCGAGCGCGCCGCGCTGAAGGACAAGATCCGGCGTCTGCTCAAGGAGAAGAACGCCGTCATGGTGTCGCACTATTACGTGCACCCCGACCTGCAGGATCTGGCCGAGGAAACCGGCGGCATCGTCAGCGACTCGCTGGAGATGGCGCGTTTTGGCCGCGACCACGCGGCGCAGACGCTGGTGGTGTCGGGCGTGCGCTTCATGGGCGAGACCGCCAAGATACTGTCGCCCGAAAAGCGCGTGCTGATGCCCGACCTGGACGCCACCTGCTCGCTCGACCTGGGCTGCCCCATCGCCGAATTCAGCGCCTTTTGCGACGCCCACCCCGACCGCACCGTGGTGGTCTATGCCAACACCAGTGCCGCCGTCAAGGCGCGCGCCGATTGGCTGGTCACGTCAAGCTGCGCGCTGGACATCGTGCGCGCGCTGAAAGAACAGGGCCAGAAGATCCTCTGGGCGCCCGACCGGCATCTGGGCGGCTACATCCAGCGTGAGACCGGCGCCGACATGGTGATGTGGAACGGCGCCTGCATCGTGCATGACGAGTTCAAGGCCTTTGAATTGCAGGCCCTGATGAAGGAGCATCCGCAGGCCAGGGTGCTGGTGCACCCCGAATCGCCCGCCGACGTGATCGCGCTGGCCGACGCCGTCGGCTCGACCTCGGCCATCCTGAAGGCCGCCAAAGAGATGGATGCGCACGAGTTCATCGTGGCGACCGACAGCGGCATGATGCACAAGCTGCGCACGCTCAACCCCGGGAAAATCTTCATGGAAGCGCCCACCGCCGGCAACAGCGCCACCTGCAAGAGCTGCGCGCACTGCCCGTGGATGGCGATGAACGGCCTGGCCGGACTGGCCAGCGTGCTGGAAACCGGCTCGAATGAAGTGCATGTCGACCCGGCGCTGGGCCTGCGGGCGCGCCTTCCGATAGACCGCATGCTGGCCTTCACGGCGGCGCTGCGCAATGGCCAGCCCACCGCCGGCCTGGTGCCGCACATCGGCGCGGCCTGAGCCTGGCGAGGCCTGCCGGTGCACGCGCCGCAAGCACTCCTGTTTTGATAGCTGACTATGACCGTCCTGCCTGGGCTAAAGGCCGATTTGACCGATATTTCTGCAAAAATTGACTTTTCCGACCCGCTGGACAGCGCCGCGCCGCGCCTGCGCCACGCCTTTGGCAAGCCGCGCGCCGTGCTGGCCGCGCATCAGCTGGCCGAGGTGCGCCCGCTGCTAGGCGCCGTTCAGGCCGCCGCGCTGCGGGGCCAGTGGTGCGTGGGCTATGTGGCCTACGAGGCCGCGCCGGCCTTTGACGCCGCGCTGGCCGTGCACACGGCCGACGGCCCGCTGGCCTGGTTTGCCGTGTATGACCAAGCGCTGCCCTGGCCCGGCGACGAAGGCGCGCACGACGCCGCCAGCGTGCAGTGGCGCGAGTCCTGTTCGCGCAGCGCTTTTGGCGCGTCCGTGGCGCAGATTCAGCAGGCCATTGCCGACGGCGAGCTCTACCAGGTCAACCTCACCGCGCCGCTGGCGGGCGACTGGATAGGCTCGCCGCCCGAGGGCGCGGCCGGCGCCCTGTTTGCCGCCCTGCAGCGCGCCCAGCCCGGCGGCTATGCGGCCTTCATCGACACGGGTGATGAACAAGTCCTGTCGGTGTCGCCCGAGCTGTTTTTCGACTGGCAGCAGGCAGGTGAAGGCCACGGCGCAGGCCAGGGCGAAGGCGGCCGCCTCCTGGCGCG
>JBKJKI010000091.1:0-3878 GCA_046597475.1 Polaromonas sp.
GCTCGGTACTTCGATTCGATCAGTTCTATTGCGGCTGCAATTTGCATTCCGCTTTAGAACACATTCTTAAAACTTTATCAATTTATTTTTGCGCGAGACCTAACTGCCGTTTCTAGGATTAATCACATCTCTACCCATGGTGCTGGGACGGGAGTCGGCCCTGACGGTGCGGATAGAGTGCCTGGTCGGGGAGAAAGGAGATACTGCAGACAGGGAAAATTTGGCCCACATAGCAGTGGTACCGCTGGTATTTCCGTTGTCAATCGGCGGCGCGACCATTGCCCTGATCATTGGTACTGCGGCGAGGTTTCATTCACCTATTGACCTGCTGTTTATTTCCCTGGTTTGCATTTTGTTCGCCGCGCTGGTGGGATTGACCCATTTCGTCGCTGGCGCCGTGGCCCGAAAAGTGGACCGGCACCGCATGGAAATCATCAAGCGGGCGTCTGGAATATTACTTGCCGCCCTTGCCTTTCAATTGCTGGCTCAAGCCGTCCGTGATCTGCTACCTGGTCTGGCAGGCCGTATTTAGGCTTTTGACGTGGGTGCCGTGCCAATTAACACTTCGCACACTCATGCATCAAGGCAATGCTGATTAGGGTTCACGCCCAGAAGGACAGAGGTCAATATCGACCTTGGCCAGCAACGGCTTGCGGCACAGGCGCGTCAGTGGGGCGCGAAAATCGGGCCATAGAGCCCGCTCTCTCGAAATCGCGCCATCATGCACCCACGTTGGCAGTTTGACGGCACTTATTCAGCGAAACCTTAGCGGGCTCGCCATACCGGAGCACGGTTCTCCGCATTGGCCACCAGCCCCTCCTTGGCATCTTCCGAGGCCAGCATTCGGTCGTAGGCAGGATAAGCTTTTGCACGCATTCTGCGATAGCCTTCGGCGATATCAAGATTCCCGGTTTGACGGACGATTTGCTTGATGGCCTGCAGGGCCAAGGGAGCATTGGCGGTGATCTGGGAGGCCATGATTTCAGCCTCCTTCAGCAGCCGCTCGCCAGGCACCACCCGGTTGACCAGGCCCCAGTCGCGCGCTTCCGTGGCACTCATGCGCCGACCGGTCAGCAACATTTCGTTGGCGATATGACGCGGCAAGGCTCTGGGCAGGCGCAACACGCCCCCCGAGTCGGGGATGATGCCTAACCCGGACTCCGGCAGGAAAAATTCCGCATGCTCTGCAGCGATGATCAGGTCGCAGGCCAACGCCACCTCGAAACCACCGCCCACGGCTAGGCCGTTGACCGCGGCGATCACCGGTTTGTGCAGGTCGAAGAGTTCGGTGATGCCGCCAAAGCCGCCAGGGCCATGATCGGCGGTAACCGCTTCGCCATCGGCTGCGGCCTTCAGGTCCCAGCCTGCTGAGAAGAAACGGTTCCCGCCGCCAGTGAGGATGCCCACCCGCAGATCCGACGCGTCCCGCAGTTGGATGAATGCTTGAGCCAAGGCGCCGCTAACGCGGGTGTTGATGGCATTCGCCTTCGGACGATCCAAGGTGATTGTCAGGATGGCGTCCTTGCGTTCTACTCGAACGCCGTCGGCTTCCCAATTATCTCTATTACTCATGGTAATGAGGCTCCAAGAATGAAAGGCATCCGTCGTCTGCCTGTAAATCCGGACGTGCAGACTGATAGCGCCGCAATAAATGTCGTTGCAGAATCCGTCAGTCACAGGCACTGTAACTGTGGTGGAGACAGGGGGACTCAGTCCAGCATATGCCGCAACTGCGTCACCATTGCCGCATAGAGTCGGTCCACTTCCGGACAAGCGCCCATGGCGCGCAGGCAACCATGCACCAGGCCCCGCCCCATATGGAGGCAAGCCTGTCCCCCCGTTTCCTCAATGCGCGAGACGTAGCGGATGCCTTCGTCCCGCAGGGGATCCCATTCGGCCACGGCCACAAAAGTTGGCGGCAGGCCGACGAAGGAGGTGGCCGCCAAGGGGGCCATCCGGGGGTCAGGCCGGTAGTAAGACCGACTGGCGAGACTTTCGGCTCGGGACAGCAGGGGAGCATCGGCATGTTCCAGGTGTGAGTGCAGCTCTTCATCCACCGTGAGGGAGGGATACACCAAGGCTTGGCCGCAGGGCTGTATGCCGCCCTGGTCCCGCAGGTACAGGCAGAGGGTCGCTGCCAAATTGCCACCGGCACTGTCGCCGACCACGGCAATGCGCCGGGGATCGACCTGCAGACGCTCCGCATCGGCCTGGATGCCGTGCCAAGCCGCCTGGCTATCCTCAAAGGCGGCGGGGAACGGGTGTTCCGGAGCCAGCCGGTAATCCAAGGCAATCACGACTGCCTCCAAGCTGCCGCACAGCGCAGCGGTGATGAAATCGTGGGAATCCAGGCCGCCCAGGCAAAAACTTCCACCGTGCAGGTAGAGCACTGCCGGCCAGCCGCGGGCTGGCCGGGGGCCGGCGGGCTGGTAGCGACGCATGGGGCGCGGCTGTTCGGGTGGGCCAATCAGGCCATCCTGGCTGCTGACGCCAGCTGGCCGTGGCGGTGTGAAGGCTAGGGCCATGCGCGAATAGGCTTCACGCTGGGCGGCAATCGCCGTATCCGGCGTTCCAAAAGAAATGGTCTTGCTGACGAAGGCCGCCATCCAGGGGGAGAGTGCGTAGGTCTTTGTTGTGGACATCAGGTGCTTTCAGGCGGCTTGCACTGCGAAATGAGCCGCGAGGGAATTGAAATCGGGACAAGGATATTTGGTCGTGCCGCCGCAGGTCGATCGCGGCGGCGGGATGGCGAGGCCGGGCATGCTCACGCCCCTGTTGCCGGCTGCGGGCGCTTTAGATCCCGGACAGCCACTTTTCGACTACCGCCGGGTTGTGGCTCACCCAGTCCTTGGCCACTTGGGCGGGGTCCTGTTTATCTGAAATGCGCAGGACCCAATCGTTCAGGGTTGGCAGGTCGAAGGATACCTGCTTCAGGAACTTGGCCACCTTGGGCGCCCGCCTGGTAAGCGACTTGGAGTAGGCCACGTAGATACTGGAGTCGGGGGAGGAGCAAGTGACTTTGCTTTTTTCCAGCCAGTCCGGCGCCTCGGTTGGCTGGATCATCTTGTAGCAGCCGTCGGCTTTGTACTGAGGGTCACCCTTCTTGCTGTCCATCGCGTAACCATTGAACGCCGGCTGTTCCAGCTTGCGCAAATCGAATTTCTTGAACAGGCCTTCCGGCTCCCAGTAGAACATCACGAACGGCTTGCTCTTGGTGACGAAAGTCTTGGCCAGCTCGGCCTTCATTACAGTGTCTGACACGACGAACGGCTTAAAGGTCTTGTCGTAGCCGTAGCTCTTGGCACGCACGGTTTCCAGGTTCACGCCATTCCACCCCGGGGCACCGGGCCAGTAGGCGCCTTTGCCAGAGCCGTCCCGGTCGAACAGCTGGGCGATTTTGGGGTCGGCCAGTTGGTCCACCCGCTTCACGCCGTACTTGTCCTGTATGAAACCAGGGATGTAGAGTCCACCGATGCCAGCGTAGGGTTTGTCATTCACCAACACGCTTTCCTTTGAACCGGGGGCGATGAACTTGGCCCATCGTTCCGATTGCACCGGCATCCAAAGGTCTGGGTGAACGTCGATGCTGCCATCCCCCTTGTCCATGGCGGCAAAGATCGCGGCCTGATCGGCGGGAATGATCTTCACGTCCGCATCGAGCTTTTGCTCGATGACAAGCTTGAGCACGTTGCTGATGGCATGCGAGGCTTCCCAGGTCACATCGCCGATGACGACAGTTTCCCTGGCCGAAGCAGAGCCGGCCAGACATCCGGCGGTCAGCAGGCTACCTAGTAAATATCGCAGTTTCATAATATTGTCTCCTTTTGTATTGCCCTTGCGGGCGTGGTTGTGCATCTAGTGTGGTGTTGCACACTAGT